>JBDSAJ010000564.1:0-5547 GCA_039922235.1 Umezawaea sp. | reverse complement strand
CACCAGCAGGTGGGGCGCCCAGCACTGGCGGACACCACTGTCCACACCAGCACGACAGGTTTCCCGGCACGACGCCGCGAGCGTCGCGATCGGGCGACGCGCCCTCGGGTATCCGATCCGGCGACGGGCGGCACCGCCCCGTGACGACCAGAGCGATCGTCACGGGCATCGGACCGTCCAGGCCCCCTCGGGAACCCGGCGGCGCGAGGAAACCCGCCCCCACCCCACCGGACCACGGACACGATCCGCTGGACCCGGTAGTGGCGTGAACGCGGGCGACCAGGACGCCCAGCACCGTTCGGGGCATCCGGCCGAGCACGCAGTCGAGTCCGATCATCGGGACTCACTCACGCTCAGTCCATAGGAACGGTTCTATCGACCCATGCTCAACCTCCAAGCCCTCGTGGACAAGCCCACGCTCGTCGGCGAGCGGGTCCGGCTGGTCCCGCTCGACGCCACGCACGCCCCGGCGCTGTTCAAGGGCATCAACGAGCCAGAGGTCTCCCGGCTCACGGGCACGCACCGCGTGTTCACCTACAAGGAGGTCGAGCGGTACGCCGCGAGCCGCCCGGAACAGACCGATCGGGTGGACTTGGCGGTCGTGCGCGTCGAGGACGAGAAGGTGCTCGGCGAGATCGTGCTGAACAACCTCAACGCCGACAACCACTCGATGGGCTTCCGGATCGCGCTGTCCTCCGAGCAGGGCAAGGGGTACGGCACCGAGGCGATCCGCCTGCTCCTGCGCTACGCGTTCGACGTCGTCGGCCTGCACCGGGTCGACCTGGAGGTCTACGACTTCAACTCGCGGGCCATCGCGTCCTACCGGAAGTGCGGCTTCGTGGAGGAGGGCCGTTTGCGCGACGCGCTGCTCTGGGAGGGGCAGTGGCACGACGCTCTGCTCATGTCGGTGTTGAGCACCGATAACATCTGACTGGTTCCACCCGCTATTCACCCACTAGGAGTCATCGTGTCCGAGTCGCGTCCCGCAGCCGTCGTCACCCCACCGCGCGTGGTGGTGCCGTCGGGGACTACCGCGGGGGCGGCGGTGCGCGAGGCCGACCTGCCGGGGAAGGGCCCGGACGCGATCGTGGTCGTCCGCGACCCCGAAGGCCACCTCCGCGACCTGTCCTGGGTGCCCCAGGTCGACGTCGAGGTGGAGGCCGTCGCGGCCAACACCGACGACGGCCGCGCGGTCATCCGGCACTCGACGGCGCACGTGCTGGCGCAGGCCGTGCAGCAGCAGTTCCCCGAGGCCAAGCTGGGCATCGGCCCGCCGGTCAAGGACGGCTTCTACTACGACTTCCAGGTCGAGAAGCCGTTCACGCCCGAGGACCTGACCGCGCTGGAGAAGCGGATGAAGCAGATCGTCAAGGGCTCGCAGCGGTTCTCCCGCCGCGTGGTCGAGTCGGTCGACGCCGCCAAGGCCGAGTTGGCCGCCGAGCCGTTCAAGCTGGAACTGGTCGACATCAAGAGCGATGTGGACACCTCCGAGGTCATGGAGGTCGGCGGCGGCGAGCTGACGATCTACGACAACCTGGACCCGCGCTCCGGCGACCGGATCTGGGGCGACCTGTGCCGCGGCCCGCACGTGCCGACGACCAAGCACATCCCGGCGTTCAAGCTCAGCCGCGTCGCCGCCGCGTACTGGCGCGGCAACGACAAGAACCCGCAGCTCCAGCGCATCTACGGCACGGCGTGGGAGTCGCAGGAAGCGCTCGACAAGCACCTGGAGCTGCTGGCCGAGGCCGAGCGCCGCGACCACCGCAAGCTCGGCGTCGAGCTGGACCTGTTCAGCTTCCCGGACGAGATCGGCTCCGGTCTGGCGGTGTTCCACCCCAAGGGCGGGATCATCCGGCAGGAGATGGAGAACTACTCGCGGCAGCGGCACGTCGAGGCCGACTACGAGTTCGTCTACTCCCCGCACATCACCAAGGGCACGCTGTTCGAGACCTCCGGTCACCTGGACTGGTACAAGGACGGCATGTACCCGGCGATGCACCTCGACGCCGAGTACAACGAGGACGGCACGGTCCGCAAGCCCGGCCAGGACTACTACCTCAAGCCGATGAACTGCCCGTTCCACGACCTGATCTTCAAGTCGCGCGGGCGGTCCTACCGCGAGCTGCCGCTGCGGATGTTCGAGTTCGGCTCGGTGTACCGGTACGAGAAGTCCGGCGTGGTCCACGGCCTGACCCGCGTGCGCGGCATGACGCAGGACGACGCGCACATCTTCTGCACGCCCGACCAGGTGCAGGACGAGCTGAAGTCGCTGCTCGCGTTCGTGCTGGGCCTGCTCAAGGACTACGGCCTCGACGACTTCTACCTGGAGCTGTCGACCCGCAACCCGGAGAAGTCCGTCGGCTCCGACGAGGTCTGGGAGACGGCGACCGAGGCGCTGCGCGTGGCGGCCAAGGACTCGGGCCTCGACCTCGTGCCCGATCCCGGCGGCGCCGCGTTCTACGGCCCGAAGATCTCCGTGCAGGTCAAGGACGCCCTCGGCCGCACCTGGCAGATGTCCACGATCCAGGTGGACTTCAACCTGCCGGAGCGGTTCGAACTGGAGTACTCGGCCAACGACGGCACCCGCCAGCGCCCGGTCATGATCCACCGCGCCCTCTTCGGCTCGGTGGAGCGGTTCTTCGGCGTGCTGACCGAGCACTACGCGGGCGCGTTCCCGGCGTGGCTGGCGCCCGTGCAGGTCGTCGGCATCCCGATCGCCGACGAGCACGTCGACCACCTGCTGGCCGTGCGGGACGCGCTGCGCGCCCGCGGCATCCGCGTGGACGTGGACGCCTCGGACGACCGGATGCAGAAGAAGATCCGCACCCACACGATGCAGAAGGTGCCGTTCATGCTCGTCGCGGGCGGCAACGACGTCGAGTCCGGCGCCGTGTCCTTCCGCTTCCGCGACGGCACGCAGATCAACGGCGTACCCGTGGAGAAGGCCGTGGAGACCATCGTCGACTGGGTCGCGCGGCGGGAGAACTCCTCGCCGACCGCCGAGTCCGTCGCGGCGGTCCAGTGAGCTCCGAGCTGGAGGAACAGGCCGGTGTAGGGGTCCACGACGCGTTGCAGCGCCTGTGGACCCCGCACCGGATGTCCTACATCAAGGGCGAGGGCAAGCCGGTGGGCAGCGAGCCCGCCGGCTGCCCGTTCTGCCTCGTGGTCGACATGGACGACGTCGACGGCCTCATCATCGCCAGGGGCTCGCAGGTCTTCGCCGTCCTCAACCTGTACCCGTACAACCCCGGCCACCTCATGGTGGTGCCGTACCGCCACGTGCCGGACTACACGGACCTGACCCCCGCCGAGACCGTCGAGCTGGCCGAGTTCACCCAGAAGGCGATGCGCGTCTCCCGACACGCCGCCGCGCCGCACGGGTTCAACATCGGGATGAACCAGGGCGTGGTCGCGGGCGCGGGGATCGCCGCCCACCTGCACCAGCACGTCGTGCCCCGGTGGGGCGGCGACGGGAACTTCATGCCCGTCATCGCCCAGACGAAGGTCCTGCCGCAGCTGCTGGGGGAGACCCGACAGCTCCTGGCGGACGCGTGGACAGCGCTGGACTAGCCGAACGGTCCGCCACGAACGTGTAGGGGTATTCACCCTTGTGGCGGATCAAGAAAAACGCGAAAGGGGCCCCGCCGACGGCAGGGCCCCTTTTCACGTCCGCGAGATCAGGGCTGCAAGACGGCTTCGATGTCGAGCGAGATGGAGATCTTGTCTCCGATGACCACGCCGCCGCCGTCGAGCGGCATGTGGATGTCGATGCCGAAGTCGTTGCGGGAGATCTCGGTGGTGGCCGAGAAGCCCGCGCGGGTGCCGCCGTACGGGTCCGGGCCGAAGCCGTTGAGCTCCAGCTTCAGGGGCACGTTCTTCACGACGCCGTGCAGGTCGAGTTCACCGTCGAGGATGAAGTCGTCGCCGTCGGTGCGCACGCCGGTGGAGCGGTAGGTCATGGTCGGGTACTTCTCGACCTCGAAGAAGTCGGCGGACTTGATGTGGTTGTCGCGGTCCGCGTTGTTCGTGTCGATCGACGACAGGTCGATCGTGGCGGTGACGGAGGACTCGATCGGGTTCTCCGCGGTGACCAGGGTGCCCTCGAACGTGCGGAAGCTGCCCCGGACCTTGCTGACCATCAGGTGCCGAACGCTGAACGAGACGGCCGAGTGGGTGGCGTCGATCGCCCAAGTGCCGGTGACGTAGCCGGGGATCTGGATGGCGGCAGTCATTGCGGTTTCCTCCGTGGTGGCTGGTCAGGTTCTTGTTGAACATTGAACTACAACGCTTGAAGAGTCAAGTGATTCCCAGTTATGACCTAGCTCACTCTCCGGAATCGGGTGATCGGTCGGGAACCCGGTTGGCTGATCGTCAATTTCCACCCCACTCGCTACGGTGCGATTCATGACCGCACCCGAGCGCTCGAGGCTCGCGCGAGATCGACTCTCGCGCGAGTTACGCAGGCTGCGGACCGAGGCCCGGATGACCGGTACGGCCACGGCGCAGGCAACCGGAATGAGCCAGTCGAAGCTCTCGAAAATAGAGAACGGCATGCTGCTGCCGTCCGTGATCGACGTCGAACGCCTGGTCGCGGAGCTGTCGGCCACCAGGGAGACCCGATTAGAGCTGGTCGAACTGGCCCGTCAGCTGCACGCCGAAGCCGAGACCCGCCGCGTGGTCCTGCACCGGGGGGCGCACCGCCACCAGCAGACCGTCGCCCGCATCGAGGCCCGCGCCACCACCAGCCGCTTCTTCCAGCTCGCAGGCGTCCCGTCGCTGCTGCAGAGCGAGAACTACCTCCGCGTCGTGCTGGCCGCCACACCCGGCCGCGAGCAGGACTCCGCCGTGACCACGCTGCGTGCCCGACGCGCCCGGCTGGACGACCCGAACAAGAAGTTCATCTTCCTGCTCAGCGAGAGCGCCCTGCGGTGGCGGATGGGGTCCGCCGACCTCATGTGCGACCAGATCGACCACCTCTCCCAGACCATGCGCAGGCCCAACGTGCAGCTGGGTGTCGTCCCGTGGTCGGCGGACGCGAACCTCGTTGCGCTGCACGGGTTCCAGGTCTACGACGAGCGCGTGGTGACGATCAGCGTGCTGACCGGGAACGCCACCATCACCGACCCGCACGACGTCCGCGAGTACGTCTCGCTGTACAGCAGGCTGGAGCGCCTGGCAGCCCGCGGCGATCAACTGGAAGCGCTGCTCGCCCGGATCTCCAGGGACCACCGCCAGCTCGGCTGAGCTGGGCGGTTACGCTGCCGTGGACACATCGTCCCCGCCAGTAGGTGCAATCGCCACCCCATGCTGAACATCTTCGCGCGTGCCTCGGTCTCCCGCGTCACCGATCCCATCGGGGCGTGGCTGGTTCGACGCGGGCTCACCCCGAACTCCGTCACCGTGCTGGGCACCATCGGCACGGTCGCCGCCACGCTCTGGTTCTTCCCACGGGGCCAACTCTTCGTCGGCACGCTCGCGGTCACCGCGTTCGTGCTGTTCGACCTGCTCGACGGGGCCATGGCCAGGGCGCAGGGCAGCGGCACGCCC
>JBDSAJ010000563.1:0-24970 GCA_039922235.1 Umezawaea sp. | reverse complement strand
CACGTCGCACCTGCTGCTCACGGACGGGAACACCTGGTTCGTCGTGCCCGCCGCGGACGTGACCGCGGTCGAGCACGCGGCGGTGGACCCCTCCTGCCCGCTCGGCCGCGTGGCACTGGCCGGTGTCGAGGTCCCGCCGGACCGCGTGCTGGTCGACCCGCCCGACGTGGCGGACCTCGCGGTCACGCTGTTCGCCGCCGAGGCGAGCGGGATCGCGGGCTGGTGCCTGCGCACGGCCGTCGAGCACGCCCGCACCCGCGAGCAGTTCGGCAGACCGATCGGATCCTTCCAGGCGGTCAAGCACCTGTGCGTCGAGATGCTGTGCCGGGTGGAACAGGCGAGCGCCGTCGCGTGGGACGCGGCGCGCGCGGCCGACGAAGCACCCGCCGAACACCCGCTGGCCGCCGCGGTCGCCGCCGCCGTCGCGCTGGACGCCGCGGTCGACAACGCCAAGGACTGCATCCAGGTGCTCGGCGGCATCGGCTTCACCTGGGAGCACGACGCCCACCGCTACCTGCGGCGCGCACTCGTCCTGCGGCAGCTCGCGGGCGGCAGCGCGAAGTGGCGCAGGCGCGCGGCGGAACTGGCGCTGGACGGCGCGCGGCGCTCGCTGCGCGTCGAACTGGAGGACGACTCCGCGGACGACCGGGCCGCCGCACGTGCGCTCGCCGAGGAGGTCGCGGCACTGCTGCCCGCCGAGCAGCGCACACGGCTCGTCGACAGCGGCTACCTGGTGCCGCACTGGCCGAAGCCGTACGGGCTCGGCGCCTCACCCACCCAGCTGTTGGTGATCGACGAGGAGCTGGACCGCGCTGGGGTGCAGCGCCCGAGCCTGGTCATCGGCGCGTGGGCGGCGCCGACGATCCTGCGCCACGGGACGCCCGAGCAGCGGGAGCGGTTCGTCCGGCCGACGCTGCTCGGCGAGATCACCTGGTGCCAGCTGTTCAGCGAACCGGAGGCCGGGTCGGACCTGGCCTCGTTGCGCACCAAGGCGGTGCGGGCCGACGGCGGGTGGCTGCTGACCGGCCAGAAGGTGTGGACGTCGCTGGCGAAGCAGGCGGACTGGGCGATCTGCCTGGCGCGCACCGATCCCGACGCGCCGAAGCACCGCGGCATCACCTACTTCCTGGTGGACATGCGCACGCCGGGCATCGACGTGCGGCCGCTGCGGGAGATCACCGGCGAGTCGGTGTTCAACGAGGTGTTCCTGGACGGCGTGTTCGTGCCCGACGACCGCGTGGTCGGCGAGGTGAACGGCGGCTGGCGGCTGGCCCGCGCGACGCTGGCTGACGAGCGCGTGGCGATGGGGCGCGGGTCGTCGCTGGGGGAGTGGCTGGAAGGCGTGCTCGGCTTGGAGACCGCGCGCGACCCCGACGTGCGGGAGCGCATCGGGGCGCTGGTGGGCGAAGGGCTCGCGGTGTCGCTGCTGGACCTGCGCGCGGGCCTGCGACGGCTGGGCGGCCAGGAGCCGGGAGCGGAGTCGAGCGTGCGCAAGCTGGTCGGCGTGCGGCACCGGCAGACCGTGGCGGAGTTCGCGGTCGAACTGCTCGGACCGGACGGCACGACCACCGAAGGCCCGGCGCAGGCGGTGGTGCACGAGTTCCTGCTCAGCCGCTGCCTGAGCATCGCGGGCGGCACCACGCAGGTCCTGCTGAACCTGGCGGGAGAACGGATTCTCGGTCTGCCAAGGGAAAACGCGCACTGACGAGGAGTCGATGTGGACTTTGCCCCCGACGACACCCACGAAGAGGTCCAGGGCCTGTGCGCGCGGGTGCTGGACCGGGAGACCGGTGAGCGCGGCGACTCCGGCTACGACGACGCGGCGTGGAAGGCCATGGGTGAGGCCGGACTGCTGGCGCTCGCGGTGCCCGAACGGCTCGGCGGTGACGGGCTGGGCGTCTTGGCGGTGGCCGCGCTGCTGACCGAGGTCGGCCGCCGCGCCGCACCCGTGCCCGCGTTCGCCTCGCTGGCACTCGGAGTGCTGCCGGTGGCCCGGTTCGGCACCCGCGCGCAGCAAGACGACCTGCTGCCCGTGGTGGCCTCGCACAACGGCGTGCTCACCGCGGCGCTGAGCGAGCCGTCGGATCCGCTGTCCGCCACCCCGCGCACCACCGTCCGGCTCGACGGGACGGAGTTCGTGGTGTCCGGCACGAAGGTGGGCGTGCCGCACGCCGGTACCGCGCACCGCGTCCTGGTGACCGCGACGCTCCCGGACGGACCGGGGGTGCTGGTCGTCGACCCGACGGCGGAGGGCGTGTCGCTGACACCGACCCGCACCTCCGGCGGCACACCGGAGTTCACCCTGCGGCTGGACGACGTCCGGGTCCCCGCCGACGCCCTGCTGGGCGACGACGCAGGCGGACGCGTGGTGGCGGGACTGCGCCGGTTCGCGCTGGCGGGCGCCTGCGCGCTCGGCGACGGGGTGCTGGCGGGCGCGCTCGACCTGACGGTGACGCACGTGGGCACGCGGCACCAGTTCGGCAAGCCCCTGTCGGCGTTCCAGGCCGTCGCAGGCCAGATCGCCGACGTCTACGTCGCCGCCCGCACGCTGCACCTGGCCGCGCTGGCCGCGAACTGGCGCCTGTCGACCGGCCGCGACGCCGACGCCGACCTGGACACCGCCGCCTACTGGCTCGCCCAGGAGGCCCTCGTGGCCGTGCACACGTGCCACCACCTGCACGGCGGCCTCGGCGTGGACATCACCCACCCGATGCACCGGTTCTACGGGCTAGCCAAGGACCTGACCCGGTTCGTGGGCGGCCCGGAACACCGGTTGGACCTGCTGGCCCGGTACGAGGAGGAACTCAGTGTTCGTTGACCTCACCGACAGCCAGCGCGCGCTGCGCGACGAACTGCGCGAGTACTTCACGGGCCTGGTGTCCGAGGCGGACCGCGAGGCGATGCTCACCGCCCGGCACGGCGCGGTCTACCGCGAGGTGGTGCGCCGGATGGGCCGCGACGGCTGGCTCGGCGTCGGCTGGCCGCGGGAGTACGGCGGGCGCGGGTTCGGCGAGATCGAGCAGCAGATCTTCGTCAACGAGGCCGCGCGCGCGGACGTGCCGCTCCCGTACGTGACCCTGCAGACGGTCGGTCCGACGCTGCAGGCGCGCGGAACGGCGGAGCAGAAGGACTTCTTCCTCCCGCGCATCCTGTCCGGCGACCTGCACTTCGCGATCGGCTACACCGAGCCGGAGGCGGGGACGGACCTGGCGGCGTTGCGCACCAAGGCGGTCCCCGACGGCGACCACTACGTGGTCAACGGGCAGAAGACGTTCACCACGGGCGGGCACGACGCGGACTACGTGTGGCTGGCCTGCCGGACGGGTCCGGCGGACTCGCGGCACCGGGGGATCTCGATCCTGATCGTCGACACGACCGACCCCGGCTACTCCTGGACGCCGATCATCACCTGCGACGGCGCCCACCACGTCAACGCGACCTACTACTCCGACGTGCGGGTGCCGGTCGGGATGCGGGTCGGCGAACAGGACGCTGGTTGGCGGCTGATCACCACCCAGCTCAACCACGAGCGGGTGATGCTCGGCCCGGCGGGACGGCTCGCCGCGCAGCTCGACCGCGTGCACCGGTGGGCGGCGGCCACGACCGGCCCGGACGGCGGACCGCTGCTCGCGCGCCCCGACGTACGCCGGGCGCTGGCCGAGGTGCGGGCCTGCGTGCGGGTCAACGAGCTGCTCAACTGGCAGGTGGCGGCGTCGCCGGGCGGAGCGGTGGACGACGTCGCGGACGCCTCCGCGACCAAGGTGTTCTCCTCGGAGCGGACCCAGCGGATCGGGCGGGTGCTGGAGGAGGTCGTCGGCAGGCACGGCGACCTGGCCGACCCGGAGACCGCGGAACTGGTGCTGTGGCTGGACGTGCAGGCCAAGCGGAACCTGGTGCTCACCTTCGGCGGCGGCGTCAACGAGGTCCAGCGCGAGCTGGTGGCGTCGATCGGGCTGGGGCTGCCGAGGGTGCCGCGATGACGGCCGTCGAGTACGAGGCCGCGCGCATCGCCGCGTGGGGCGAGAGCAAGCCCAGGCTCGCGCGCGACCCGGTGAACCTGCCGATGGTGCGCAACTGGCTGGAGGCGCTCGGCGACACCAACCCCGTCTACACCGACCCCGACGCCGCCGTGCGGTTCGGCCACGGCGGGCTGGTCGCGCCACCCGCGATGGTCCAGGTCTGGACGATGGGCGGGCTGCAGGGCCAGCGCGCGCCGGACGACCCGCTCGGCGCGATGATGGGCGTGCTCGACGAGGCGGGCTACACCTCCGTGGTGGCGACCAACAGCGACCAGACCTACCATCGCTACCTGCGGCCCGACGAGCACGTGTCGGTGACGTCCCGGCTGGAGGAGGTGACCGGGCCCAAGCGCACGGCGCTCGGCGAAGGCTGGTTCGTCACGACCAGGAGCACCTGGTACGTCGGGGACGAGGCCGTGGCCGAGATGCGGTTCCGGGTGCTGAAGTTCCGACCCGCCGAGCAGCCCGCCAAGGCCGCGGAAGCCGCGCCCGCGCCCGTGGTGATCCGGCCGGCCATCACCCTGGACACCGAGTACTTCTGGGAGGGCACGGCGCTCGGCGAGCTGCGCATCCAGCGGTGCGGCGGCTGCGGGCTGCTGCGGCACCCGCCGGGGCCGATGTGCCCGGAGTGCGGTGCCACCAAACCGATCCACCTGGTCTCCGACGGGGTCGGCGAGGTGTACAGCTACGTCGTGCACCACCACCCGCGGGTGCCCGGCCGGGAGACGCCGTTCGTCGTCGCGCTGGTCGAGCTGGACGAGGGCGTGCGGATGCTGGGCGAACTGACCGGTGTCGAACCGGACGACGTCCGCGTCGGACTGCCCGTCGAGGTGGTGTTCACCAAGGTGGACGACGACCTCACCATGCCGAGTTGGCGGCCACGCGCGGGAGGCGGATCATGACACCGGTGCTGCACCTCGGGGCCTCGTTGCCGGAGTGGCACGTCGAGGCGACCCCGACGTTCGTGATCAGCACGGCTATCGCGACGCGCGACTTCCAGGACGTGCACCACGACCGCGACCTCGCGGTGGCCCGCGGCTCGAAGGACATCTTCGTCAACATCCTCACCACGACCGGGCTGGTTCAGCGGTACGTCACCGACTGGGCGGGTCCGGAGGTGCTGGTGCGCGCGGTGGACATCCGGCTCGGCGCGCCCTGCTACGCCTACGACACGCTGAAGTTCTTCGGGCAGGTGGTCGACCGGTTCGGCGACGGCGGCTTCGTCGTCGAGGTGGTCGGGCGCACCGACCACGGCGACCACGTGGTGGGCAACGTGCGGATCGAGGCACGCGCATGAGCATCTCCGGAGCGGCCGCGATCGTCGGGATCGGCGCCACCGAGTTCTCCAAGGACTCCGGCCGCAGCGAGCTGCGCCTGGCCGCGGAGGCGGTGCGCGACGCGCTCACCGACGCCGGGCTCGAACCATCCGATGTGGACGGACTGGTGAGCTTCACCATGGACACCAACACGGAGATCGCCGTCGCCCGCGAGCTGGGGATACCGGAGCTGTCGTTCTTCAGCCGCGTCCACTACGGCGGCGGGGCCGCGTGCGCGACGGTTCAGCAGGCGGCGATGGCCGTCGCGACCGGCATGGCCGAGGTGGTGGTCTCCTACCGCGCGTTCAACGAGCGGTCGGGGCACCGGTTCGGCCAGGTGCAGACAGCGGCGGCCGGCGCGGTGGACAACAGCTGGTCCTACCCGATGGGCCTCGGGACACCCGCCGCGAACGTCGCCATGTTCGCCCGCCGCTACCAGCACGTCTACGGCGCCACCAGCGAGGACTTCGGCCGGATCGCCGTGATCGACCGCAAGCACGCGGCGACGAACCCGAACGCGTGGTTCCACGGCCGCCCGATCACGCTGGAGGACCACCAGGCGTCGCGCTGGATCGCCGAACCGCTGCGGCTGCTCGACTGCTGCCAGGAGAGCGACGGCGGCGTGGCACTAGTCGTGACCAGCGCGGAACGCGCCCGCCACCTGCGCAAACCCCCGGCCGTGATCAGGGCGGCGGCGCAGGGCAGCGGCGCCGACCAGTTCACCATGACCAGCTACTACCGCGACGACCTGACCGGCCTGCCGGAGATGGGCGTCGTCGCCAAGGCGCTGTGGCGCCAGTCGGGCATCGGTCCGTCCGATGTGGACGTCGCCGTGCTCTACGACCACTTCACGCCGTTCGTGCTGGTGCAGCTGGAGGAACTCGGCTTCTGCCCGCGCGGCGAGGCCCGGCACTTCATCGCCGACGGCGTGCTGGAACTGGACGGCGCGCTGCCGCTGAACCCGCACGGGGGGCAGCTCGGTGAGGCCTACATCCACGGCATGAACGGGATCGCCGAGGCCGTGCGGCAGGTGCGCGGCACCGCGGTGAACCAGGTCGACGGCGTGGAGCACGTGCTGGTCACGGCGGGCACCGGCGTGCCGACCAGCGGGCTGGTGCTCGGGGTGGGCTAGTTCGGCCGGTCCTGGAAGGAGTCCGTGCGGCCGGCGGGTTCGCACGGACTCCTCGGCAGTGCTTCCTGCCGGGTCAACTCCCCAGGCTGACGGGAGTGCCGGGATAGAGGTGCTTCATCCCGTCGATCACACAGTCGTTCACCACACCGCTTTTGTTTCCGGCTGTTTTGCGAAACGCGTCGGCAGACTTCTCCTCGCCCGTCGGCGTCACCCCTTTTGTCCTCAGACAATTCCGGGTGAATTCCACGAGGTTGCCTGCCATGACCGGTTCGGTGCTGTCGGTGTAGCGCTCACTCACCTTGGACAAATGGGCGGTCAGGCATTCGTCACCGTATCCGTCCATGTCCACCCCCGGTTTGGCGCCGCGGTACAGGATGACGATGTCCCTGTCGCCCACCGGATCCCAGCCGCGGTTGTCGACCTCGGCGCCCCCTCCGGTGAGGCAGCCGACGAAGCGGTTCACCGCGAGCTCGTAGTCCGCTCTGGTCACCGACCCGTCGGTCATCAGTTCTTCCTGGTCCGCCACGCCCGTCGCGTACTCCTCCGCGCTGAGGTACCTCGGCGCGGAGCCGGCGTGGTCGGGTTGGGCCTGCGTCCCGCACCCGACCGCACCCAGTGCGAGCGCGACCGCGACGACCCCTCGGCGCAGTGCGGCCACGGGTTTCATCCTCAGGTCGTGTAGACCGCGCAGTCTTCGCAGCCCTTGTGCCGAGCACCGTAGATGCGGCTGTCCGCTTGGACGGCGTTCTGCTCGCCGTGCGTCCACGACAGCCAGTTGTCGGCCCCGATGCGGCCCCTGACCCAGGCGTGCCCGGCGCAGGTGCCCTTGTTGTTCTTCGACGTGGACGCGAGCCCGTTCCCGGAATACCCCGTGTACTTCGTACCGCAGCTCCGGGTCCACGACTTTTCCCCGGAGGCCTGTGCGACGCCCGGTGCGATCACCATCGTCGACGTGGCCATGACGGACAGCGCGAAAGCCGCCACGAGTCGGCCCCTGCGTGAAGTCCGAACAGTTCCCGTGCTGTTCTTCGAATTTTTCATCTTTGCCTTCCTGGTGTCGCGGGCCGTATTCCCGGCCGCTGCGGTGAAGGTTATTGGCGAATAAAACCACCGTCGTCAACCCGGCGGTTGACGCTCGGGTAAACCGCTGCGGTAGGCCCGTTGTTCATCCGCGGTACGCCACAGGCGTCCGGATCACGCCCGGCGGCGGACCACCAGGCCCGTCTCGTAGGCCACGACGACGGCTTGGGCGCGGCTGGAGACGTCGAGCTTGGTCATGGTGCGGTTGAGGTGGGTCTTGATGGTCGACTCGCTGAGGGTGAGCTTCTCGGCGATCTCGGCGTTGGACAGTCCCGTTCCGACCAGCCGGAGAATCTCCGTCTCGCGCGGGGTGAGCGCGGCGAGCACCGGGCTGGACCGCTCCTGTGCGGAGGCCGGATACCCGTTGTCCAGGTAGGCCTCGACCAGACGGCGGGTGACGGTCGGCGCGAACAGCATCTCGCCGCTCGCCGCCGCGTGGATGGCGTCGATCAGGTGACGCGGCTCGGTTTCCTTGAGCAGGAAGCCCGACGCGCCCGCGCGCAGTGCGGCGTAGACGTACTCGTCGACGTCGAAGGTGGTGAGCATGATGACCTTCGGCGGCGGCTCCACGGTGTCGAGGATCCGGCGCAGGGCGGTGATGCCGTCCACGGTGGGCAGGTGGATGTCCATGAGGACGACGTCCGGGGTGGTGGCCGCGGCCATGGTGACGGCCTTGTCCCCGTCGGCCGCCTCGCCGACCACCTCGATGCCGGGGACCGCGCCCAGCAGCGCGACGATTCCGGCGCGGATGAGCATCTGGTCGTCGACCACCAGCACCCTGAGCATCCTGTCCGCATCCCCCAACGCCTGTTGCTCTCCCCGTCCGGGTGAGCGAACCCAGGAGTGATCATGTACCACCCGAGTCGTACCAGGAACCGACCCCGCCTACCGCGAGGGTTTACCGCGCCACGTGCTGGACACCGGCTTCGGGGCAGGGGCAAACCAGTTCCACGACGTACCGCCCGCCGGAGCCGCTGCCCGCGGTCAGCGTTCCCCGGTACATCCTGGCGCGCTCGCGCATCCCGATCAGCCCGTAGCCGCCGCCGTCGTCCGGCGCGGTGGCGCGCGTCTCGTTGCTGATGGTCGCCGTCAGCAGACGCCCGTGCCGCCGCACCACCACCTCGGCCCGGCACGGACCCGCGTGCTTGATCACGTTGGTCACGGCCTCCTGGATGACCCGGAACGCGGCGAGCTGCAACCCCGACGGCAGGCTGTCGAGATCACCGGTTACCCGCAGGTCGACCTGGACGCCCGCCGACCGCACCCGCTCGACCAGGTCGGGCAGCTGTCCCAGCCGCGGCACGGATCCGACGCCCTCCACGTCTCGCGCGAGCTCCGACACGCGCAACAGGTCCAGCAGGCGCCGCATCTCCTCCAGCGCCTCGCGACTGGTGCTGCCGATGGTGGTCACCGCGCCGCGCACCGTCGGCGGGTCGGTTTCGAACACGTAGTCGGCCAACCCGGCCTGCACGGAGATCACCGACATGTGGTGGGCCACGACGTCGTGCAGTTCCCGCGCGATCCGCAGCCGTTCCTGGGAGAGCATCTGCTCGACTTGCTCCTGCTGCTCGCGGCGCAACTGCTCGGTGGCCTCCGCCAACTGCTCGTTGCGCTGGTGCAGCTGCCGCGCCACGTCCGCCAACCCCCACGCGACCGCGACGGAGGCCAGCACGAAGGCGAGGTTGGCGATCAGGGGGGCCCGCAGGGCCACACCGCTGACGACTCCCGCCGCGGCGGTCACCACCGCGCCGATCGCGGTCGCCCGCGGCGGCTTCTGCGCGGCGAGGCTGTAGAAGGCCAGCAGCGGCCCCCACAGGTGCACCCCTGGGAGGTGACCGGCCGCCGCGTAGGCCACGTACGCGACCGACGTCACGACCAGCGCGGGCATCGGTGCGACCCGCCGCGCCGCCAGCGGCAGGCAGATCAGCCCGGTGAGCAGATAGGCGCCCAGATCGAACGGGCGGTAGGCGTCCGTCCGGAACAGACCACCCACCAGGCTCATGGTCACGAACGTCACCAGGGCCAAGACCGGATCCATGACACGAGGATTCCGCCACCAGAAGTCAACCCCACCAGGCATCACGCCGTCATACCACGCGACGCCCCGTTTCGACCCCGTGGCGACCGACGGCATCCACAAGATCGCGGCGCGCACCAAGGCGTCGGTCCGGTTCGACGTGTCAGCGGCCGCCGAACGCGCGGTCCAGGCAGTCCTTCCAGCGGGCTGGTGCTCGGGGTGGGCTAGTCCGGCCGGTCCACCAGTGCGACCAGCTTCTTCGGCGCCAGCACGCAGTAGCTGTCGGTCAGCAGCTCACCGACCTCGTCCCAGTCGACGTCGTCGGTGAGCAGCATGCCCACCACGTCGAACCCCCAGCCGGCCCGGAAGAACGGGTGGCCGGTGCCGACCAGTGCGTCGAGCTCGGAACCGGGCGCCCGGAACGTCATCACGACGACCGGCTCCGTCGGTCCGACGGGACTGGCAAGGGCCGCCCGGTGATCCGCGCCGACCGTCAGGACGTGTGCGAAGGTCCGCTTGCGGACCATCCACCGCTTCCCGCGCCAGGCCTGCTCCTCGTAGGCGTCAGGCAGGCTGAAGCACACCGACCGCAGCTTGGCGATGACATCCGCGGGCACGTCTCCGAAGTCGACCATCCAGCCCTCCCGTGAGTCCGGTCGAGACTACCGGTGCGACCCGACACGGGTGGGGGCTCCGTTCAGCGGCCGCCGAACGCGCGGTCCAGGTAGTCCTTGAACTGCAAGCTGATCGCGTTCCGGTCCGACGGCCAGTTCGGCACCGCGACGGTGCGCGACCGGCCCCCGCTGCCGCGGGCGGTCTCCGTGACGCGGATCGAGCCGTCCGCGTCGGGCTGGGCGGGCAGGTAGGTGTCCACGCCGGTCAGGAACGGCAGCGAGCCGAACGGGGGCAGCGGCGTCCCCGGCACGGACACGCCGTCGCAGTTGTCGTCGAACGCGAAGCCCGCGATGACCTGTCGCGCGCGCGGCGCGACGGCGGGGGACAGCAGGTCGACACCGTTGAACGCCAGGCGGTCGTTGTCGGTCGCCTGGTCGGCCCACCACTCCCGGTTGCGCACGACGGTGAACGCGGAACTGCCCGCGCACTTGTCGACGAGGTCGCCGACGCCGCCCGGACCCGAGACCTGCAGGCGCAGGAAGAGGTCGCTGCGCTCGAACGGCTCGAAGTAGAAGTGGTAGCTCCGCTGCCCCTCGCGTTCGAGCGCCAGTTCGTAGTGCTTGCGGCCGTTGACCCGCAGCGGTCCGAACGCGCCGTCGGACCCGACCTGCACGCTCTGGCGGGCGACGCGGCGGGCGCCGGTCCGGTCGTCGAGCTCCCAGACCCGCAGCAGCCCCGCGGCTCCCTGGTTCTGCGGGAAGTACACCGCCCGGCCCGCGATCCGGACCAGGGCGGGCGGCTCGGGCCGCACGCTGGTGGTGGCCGCGCCCCGACCGTTCAGGAAGCGGTAGATGTGACCGAAGCCCTCGGCCGAAGTGGTGGTCTCGGTGTGCCCCAACAGGGGTAGGTACACGTTGGTCGCGCCGCCGATCGACCCGTTGGGCTGCAGGCTGCCCCAGAGCGCGAGCGTCGGGACACCGCCCGGCGGGGTGGCGCTGGACTGGCCGTCGACGTTCACGTACCTGCGCACCAGCGCCGCCCGCTCGGGCGTGGCCAGGTAGGTCTGCACGACGGACGTGCCACGGGAATGCGCGATGACGTCCACCGCGGACGCCCCGGTGCGGGCCAGCACCGCGGCGATGAACCCGTCGAGCCCGGCGACCGCCGCGTCGTTGGTCGGGATGCTGGTGTCGTACTCGTACGCGTGCAGCAGGCGGTCCGGGTAGCCGTTGGAGGAGAACCGCTTCGCGTTGGACTGCCACTGCTGCGCCGACCCCTGCTGGCCGTGCACGAAGATCACCGGAGTGCGCCCGGCCGACGAGGCGTTTGCCGCCGGGACGGTCGCCCCCGCCAGGACGACCGCGAGCAGCACCACCAGCAGCCTCGGACGCGCGACGATCGGCATAGCGGCTCCCACAGCGTCGGGAATGCGGCCACCGCAACATTACCGACCCGCGCCGGCGGGCGGGCGAACGTGAGACCGCCGTCGCAGCTCACCTCGGCCGCGGCAGCACCGCCCTGGACGCCCGTTCGGCCAGCGCGTGATCGACGGGATCGCGGCCCAGCAGTTCCGCGTACACCTCCGACTCGACGATCCGCACGTACAGGAAGGCGGTCTGGTCGAGCGCCGCGGGCGACCACGGTTCGCCGGTGTCGCAGGTCTCCAGCAGGATCTCCTTCTGCACCGACACCACCCGCCGGTGCACGCCACCCGAGGCGTTGAACAGCACCCGCGCCGCCGTCTCCGGCTCGGCCCGCAGGAACGCGCGGAACGGCGCCGTCGCCCGCAGCCGGTCCATGAACAGCCGGGTCACCTCCAGCACCCCGTCGACCCCAGTGCTCCGCCGCTCCCGCCGGGCCTCCACCGGCCTTCGGGTGTCCAGCGTGCCCGACCGTCAGGCGCAGGTGAGCACGCCGTCGGCGAGCACCGGGGCGTTGTCGCGCTCGACGGCCGTGGTCGTGAGCGTGAACCGGTCGCCTTCCCGCCACACCTTGGTGCGCAGCGTCTCGCCGGGGAAGACGACGCCGGTGAACCGGGCGGAGTACCCGCGCACCCGGTCGGTGCGACCGTCGAGCAGCGCGTCGACCACGGCCTTGCAGACCACGCCGTAGGTGCAGAGCCCGTGCAGGATCGGCGCGTCGAAGCCCGCCATCCTGGCGAACTCCGGGTCGGAGTGCAGCGGGTTGCGGTCGCCGCACAGGCGGTACAGCAGCGCCTGCTGGGGCAGGGTCGGCGTTTCGAGCACGGCGTCCGGTGCGCGGTCGGGAACGTCGTGCCGAGCGGACGGTCCGCGCGAGCCGCCGAAACCGCCTTCGCCGCGCGCGAAGATGCTCGACCGCGTGGTGAACAGCGCGATCCCGTCGCTGTCGACCGCGGTCGACTCCTGCAGGATCACCGCGGCCGTCCCCTTGTCGTACACGTCGGTCACCCGGCTCCGCAGGACGGCTTCGCCGCGCACCGGGAGCGGTCGGTGCACGGTGATCTCCTGCGTGCCGTGCAGGACCCGCGCGAGGTCGATGTCGATGCCGGGGAACGACACCGCGGGCGGTTCGGCCTCGTGGAAGCGCGGGGCGACCACGCCGAACGTCGGCAGCACCTGGAGGTCCCGCTCGTAGGTGTAGCGCAGGTCGTCGGTCCCCGCACCGAGTGCGAGGTGGTAGAGCAGCACGTCCGACGACGTCCAGGAGAACTTGGTCTCCGGCAGCTCGGCGCCGATGGCGACGGTCGGATCGATCGGCATGGGTTCCCCTCAGGTGTAGGTGACCTTCACCTCGTCGGTGACCGGAACCGCCTGGCAGGCGAGGATGTAGCCGTCGGCGAGGTCCTGCTCGTCGAGCACGTCGTTGTTGAGCATCTTCACCTCGCCCCCCACCAGGCGGCACGCGCAGGCGCTGCACGCCCCCTCGCGGCAGGAGAACGGCGCGTCGAGCCCCTGGTCCAGCAGCAGGTCGAGCAGCCGCGTCCGGGCGGGCCAGGGGAACCGGTGGTGCTCCCCGTCGAGTTCGACCTCCACGGTCGCGTCCGGGCCGTCCTCGGTGGCCACGGCTGCCACCGCTTGCTCGAACGGGTTGCTCGACAGGGAGGCGAACCGCTCGATGTGGACCCGCCGCACGCCCGCCTGGAGCAGCGCGGCCTTGGCGGCTTCCATGAACGGGGCCGGGCCGCACACGAAGGCCTCGGCGCACGGCCGGGCGAGCGCGGCGAGCTGCGGCACGGCGGGCAGGCCCTGCACGGACTCCAGCCAGTGCACGACCACCAGCCGGTCGGGGTGCGCGGCCGTGAGCCCGGCGAGTTCCCGCGCGAAGATCACCGACTGCTCGTCGCGGTTGGCGTACACCAGGGTCACGCGCCCGGTGCCGCCGGAGAGCACCGACCTGATGATCGACATGACCGGGGTGATGCCGCTGCCCGCCGCGAACGCGACGAGGTCCTCGTCCAGCGACGCCGGGGTGAACACGCCCACCGGCCCGAGCACGTCCAACTCGGTGCCCACGACCGCGTTGTCGCACAGCCAGTGCGACCCGTACCCGTCCGGCGTGCGTTTGACCGTGATCTTGAGCGGCTCGTGCGGCGCGCTGGACAGCGAGTAGCACCGCGCCGCGGTCCCGATCCGGACGGTCAGGAACTGCCCCGGTCTCGGGGTGAACCCGCCGCCCTCCAGGACGAACGACTTGGCGTCGGCCGTCTCGTCGACCACCTCGGTCACCCGCAGCCGGTGGACGTCAGCCATCCGCCACCTCCAGCGCCCCGTCCCGCACCGCCTGGTCGATGCTGTCGCGCAGCTTCACGCAGGTCGCGATCAGCGCGGTCGTCCGCCCGTTCGCGGCGAACTCCGGGCAGCTCCGCGCGGCGTCCGACGTCCACTGCACGCTGGTGTGCTGGAGGCTGTTCTTCTTCACCAGCACCTGGTTCCCGCAGGCGAGGCAGGTGAGCGGGCGCAGCCCGCCTTCGAGGAACTCCCGGCGCTCGGTCACTGCGCGTTCTCCCGTCGGGCGAGGTTCGCCGCGACTTCCTTCTCCCACACCTCGACGGCCCTGGTGGTGTCGACCTCGAACTCGAAGCGCCGCACCATGTCATCGGAGACGTCCTCGACGTCGACGTAGAACTGCTCGTACCAGCGGCGCAACTGGTAGACCGGCCCGTCCTCCTCGCACAGCAGCGGGTTGTCGATCCGCGACTTGTTCTGCCAGATCTCCACGTCCTGCAGGAAACCGGCGCCGATGCCCCGCGCGAACTTGCCCGCGATCTTGTCGGCGTGCTCGTCGGTCAGGCCGGGCAGCTTCTTGACGATCGCCCCCCACTGCAGCAGGAACGAGTTGGCGCTCACCGGGATGTGGCAGTTGATCAGGACCGTCTCGATGATCGTGCCCTGGTAGTCGTTCCACAGGTAGTCGATCATGTAGGACGGGCCGTAGTAGGACGCCTCCGAGCGGACCACCGTGTCACCGGTGTAGTTCGTCCCGGCACCGGTGATGTCCGGCCGCCCCTTCGTCGTCAGGTACTGCGACGCGATGTGCCCTTCGAGCACGTTCTTGAAGTAGGTCGGGAAGGCGAAGTGGATGTAGAAGAAGTGCGCCATGTCCACGACGTTGTCGATGACCTCGCGGCAGTTCGCGCCCTCGATCAGCACCGAGTCCCAGGTCCAGTTGCTCCACTCGTCGCTGAACGCGGCGTCGATGCGGGGGATGGCGAGTTCCTCCGGCGGCGGGTTGCCCTGCGGGTCGTGCCACACGAACAGCTGCTTGTTCTGCTCCAGCGTCGTCCAGGAGCGGGTCCGCGCGCGCAGCGGAACCCTCTTGGCGTAGGGGATCCCCACGCACCGGCCGTTGCCCGCCCAGCGCCAGTCGTGGAACGGGCAGGCGATGGCGTCACCCTTCACCGTGCCCTGGGTGAGGTCCCCGCCCATGTGCCTGCAGTACGCGTCGAGCACGTTCAGCGCGCCGTCCTCGCCCTGGAACACCACGAGCTTCGTGCCGAACGCCTCGATCGCGTGCGGCGAGCCGTCCCGGAACCGGGCGGCCAGGCCGAGGCAGTGCCAGCCGCGCGCGAACCTCGTGGGCGGCGCCCCGGCGTCGATCGTCCGAACCGCGTCCTCTGTCATGGAGTACCTCCACGGCTGTCGTCGGTGTTCGCCGATGCGGCGATGTCCAGCGCGGCCAGGTAGCCGAAGGTCATCGAGGGTCCCAGGGTGGCGCCCGGTCCCGCGTAGGTGTGGCCCATGACCGAGGCGCTGGTGTTGCCCGCGGCGTACAGGCCGGGTATCACTGTGCCGTCCTCCCGGAGCACCCGCGCGCGGGCGTCGGTGCGCAGGCCGCCCTTGGTGCCGAGGTCGCCCGGCACGATCCGCACGGCGTGGAACGGCGGCTTCCGCAGCGGGGCGAGGCACGGGTTGGGGCGGTTGCGCGGATCGCCGTAGTACCGGTCGTACGCGCTGTCGCCACGCCGGAAGTCCTCGTCGCGGCCCGACTCGGCCAAGTCGTTGAACCGCCGCACGGTCTCCGCCAGCACGTCGGCGGGCAGGTCGACCAGCTTCGCCAGTTCCTCGACGGTGTCGGCGCGGTGCACCACCCCCGCCTTGTACCAGCGGCCGGGGAAGGGTTGGCGCGGCACGAGCCCGGCGAACGGGTAGCGGTCGCGGTACCGCTGATCGGCGATGAGCCAGGTCGGCATGTTCCCGTCATACATGGCGTGCACGGCGTCGACGTAGGGCGCTGCTTCGTTGACGAAGCGCTGCCCGGCGGCGTTGACCATGATGCTGCCCGGCTGGGTGCGTTCGGCGAGGCAGAAGTACGGGCCGCTGGGCAGCGGGACCGACGGGCCCCACCAGGCGTCGTCCATCAGGCCGATCGCGCCGCCGACCCGGATGCCCGCCTCGATGCCGTCGCCGGTGTTCGACTTGGCGCCCGCGGTCCACTCCGTGCCGATCGGCGCCCGCTGGTGCTCCTTGCGCAGCCGCTCGTTGTGCTCGAACCCGCCCGCCGCCAGCAGGACGCCGTGCCGCGCGCGGATCAGTTCGCCGTCGCCGACCAGCACACCCGCGACCCGGCCGTCCTCCACGTGCAGGTCGACCAGCGGGGTGTTCAGCCGGACCGGCACGTCGGCGGCGAGCAGCCCGGCGCGCAGGCCGGCGGCGAGCGCCTGGCCCATGGTCAGCAGCCTGCCGCGCCGGAACCGGCGGGAGAACACCCTGGCGGCGGCCAGCAGGCCGCGCGGGTGGCGGGCGACGAGGGTGAGCCACCGGTAGTCGGCCGCGGTGACCACGATCCCCGAGGGCGTCGGGATGTAGGGGTCGGCCAGGTTGGTCGACTCCGCGCCGAGGACGGCCGCGTTCAGCGGTCTCGGCTCCACCGAGCGGCCCCCCGGTTTCCCGCCGGGTGCTTCGGGGTAGTAGTCGGAGTAGTCGCGGACCCAGCTGAAGTCCAGCGGCGTCCGCTCGCGGACGAAGTCCAGCATCGCCGGACCGGCGTCCAGGAACGCCTGCCGCAGTTCGGGCGGTACGACGTCGCCGACGATGTGCGCCAGGTACGTGCTCGCCTGCTCGGGGGTGTCGGCGACGCCCGCTGCGCGCAGCACGTCGTTGTTGGGGATCCACAGGCCTCCGCCGGATCGCGCGGTCGACCCGCCGAAGCGCTCGGCCTTCTCGACCACCACGGCGCGCAGGCCTTGGTGCGCGGCGCACAGCGCGGCAGTCATGCCCGCGCCGCCGCTGCCCACGACGACCACGTCGAACTCGGTGTCCTCGACCACGGTGCCTCCACGGAGAGTAAGACTAGAACAGGTTATAGTTTCGGGGTGTCTTGGCGCTATGGTGTAACAGTCCGAACCGGGTGATCGATCGAGAACGTGTTCCGGGAGGGTGTGTGGACGTCACCGCCGACGTGGTGATCGTGGGCCACGGCGCCGCGGGCGCCTGCGCCGCGATCGAGGCGGCCGGGGCAGGCGCGTCGGTGGTCGTGGTCGACCGGTTCGCCGGGGGAGGGGCGACGGCGATGTCCGGCGGCGTGGTCTACGCCGGCGGCGGCACGCGGCAGCAGGTCGCGGCCGGAGTGGCCGACACCCCGGAAGCCATGTACGACTACCTGCGCCACGAGGTGGGCGACGCCGTCTCCGCCGAGACCCTGCGCCGGTTCTGCCAGGGCAGCACCGACCTGCTGGCGTGGCTGGAGGAGCAGGGCGTGCCGTTCGACGCGAGCCTGTGCCCGTTCAAGACCTCGTACCCGACGAACGACTACTACCTGTACCACTCGGGCAGCGAGATGGCTCGGCGCGACATCGCCCCGCCCGCGCCGCGCGGGCACCGGACCAGGGGCAAGGGGACCTCCGGCGCGCTGTTATTCGCGCGACTGGCCGACTCCGTCCGCCGCTCCGGCACCAGGGTGCTGACGCAGACCGACGCGCGGGAGCTGCTCACCGAGGACGGCCGGGTGACCGGCGTCCGGTGCCGGACGCTGACCGGCCTGCCGCGGACCGCCCACCGGGCGCTGTCCAAGGTCGCGGCCAAACAAGGCCTGTACTACCCGCCGCTCGGCCGGTCGCTGCACCGGCTGGCCACGGCGCTGGAACGCCGCTTCGGCCGGGACCTGCTGGTCAAGGCACGTCGAGGGGTGGTCATCGCCGCAGGCGGGTTCGTGTTCGACCGCGAGCAGATGCGTGAGCACGCCCCGGCGTACCTGGGCGGACTGCCGCTCGGCACCCCCGGCGACGACGGTGGCGGCATCCGGCTCGGCACAGCGGTCGGCGGCACGACGGCGCGGATGGACCGCGTGTCGGCGTGGCGGTTCATCACGCCTCCCAGCGCGTTGCAGGAGGGTGTCCTGGTCGGCGCGGACGGACGGCGGGTGTGCGACGAGTCCCTCTACGGCGCGGCCATCGGCGAGGCGATCGTCACCGGTCACCAGGGCCGGGCGTGGCTGCTCGTCGACGACCGGGTGGTCCGCGCGGCGCACGGGCAGGTGCGCTCGCAGACGCTGTGGTTCCAGCGGTTGCAGGCCCGCTACCTGCTGTCGCGCGGCCGGGTCACCGGGTCCACGCTCGACGCGGTCGCGGCGAAGGCCGGGGTCGACGCGGCCGGGCTGCGGACGACCGTCGAGGCGTACGGCGACGTGCCGGACGCGTTCGGCAAGCTCCCCGCGCTGGTGCGCCCGCTGTCGCCGCCGTACTCGCTGATCGACGTCTCGATCCGGAGCCGCGTTGGCTTCCCGTGCCCGGTCCTCACCCTCGGCGGCCTGGTGGTCGACGAGGACACCGGCCAGGTCCGCGGCGTCGACGGGTTGTTCGCGGCGGGCCGCTCCGCGGTCGGCGTCTGTTCCCAGTCCTACGTCAGCGGGCTCTCGCTCGCCGACTGCGTGTTCTCCGGCCGCCGGGCGGGTCAGCACGCGGCGAAGGAGTCCTCGTGCTGACCGACGACCAGAGGGCCGCCGCGGCCGACCTGCTGCGCGCCGCCGAACGCGACCGCGCGCCGATCAAGCCGCTGGTCGAGCACTACCCGGACCTCGACGTGGTCGACGCCTACGAGGTCCAGCTGATCAACATCCGCCGCCGGACCGCCGTGGGCGGCGTGGTGGTCGGGCACAAGGTCGGCTTGTCGTCGTTGGCCATGCAGCAGATGATGGGCGTGGACGAGCCGGACTACGGCCACCTGCTGGAGGACATGCGGCTGAGCCGGACCGTGCCAGTGCGCGCGGCGGACTACTGCTTCCCGCGGGTCGAGGTGGAGGTCGCCTTCATCCTCGGCGCCGACCTGCCCGGCGAGGGCTGCACGGAACAGGACGTGCTCGACGCGACCGAGGCGGTCGCACCGTCCATCGAGCTGATCGACAGCCGGATCGCCGATTGGCGGATCGGCCTGGCGGACACCATCGCCGACAACGCGTCCTCGGCGGGCTTCGTGCTCGGCGCGGAACGGGTCGCGGTGTCCGATGTGGATCTGCGCGCCATCGACGTGCGGCTGCGCAAGGACGGCGAGGTGCTCGTCGAGGGGCGCAGCGACGCCGTGCTGGGCAACCCGGTGGTCGCGGTGGCGTGGCTGGCGGGCAAGGTCGCGAGCTTCGGCGTCCGGCTCAAGGCAGGCGACGTCGTGCTGCCCGGTTCGTGCACGCGGGCGGTGGACGCCCGCCCCGGCGACTCCTTCCACGCCGAGTTCGACGGTCTCGGCTCGGTCTCTGTGTCTTTCGAGTGAGGTGGAAACGGCATGAGCACGGCGAAGGCGACAGCGGCGATCGTCGGGTCGGGGAACATCGGCACCGACCTGCTCTACAAGCTCGCGCGCTCACCGTGGATCGAACCGCGGTGGATGGTGGGGATCGACCCCGCCAGTGAGGGCCTGCGCCGCGCCCGCGAGCTGGGCCTGGAGACCACCACCGAGGGCGTCGACTGGCTGCTGCGCCAGGACGAGCGCCCCGACCTCGTGTTCGAGGCCACGTCGGCATCGGTGCACCGGGCGAACGCGCCGCGCTACGCCGAGGCGGGCATCCGGGCGATCGACCTGACCCCGGCCGCGATCGGGCCCTACGTCGTGCCGCCGGTCAACCTCCGCGCGCACCTGGACGCGCCGAACATGAACCTGATCACCTGCGGTGGCCAGGCCACGATCCCCATCGTGCACGCGGTGTCCAGGGTCGTGCCCGTCGTCTACGCGGAGATCGTCGCCAGCGTGTCCTCGGTGTCCGCCGGGCCGGGGACCAGGGCGAACATCGACGAGTTCACCCGCACCACCAGCCGTGGGATCGAGGAGATCGGCGGGGCGACCAAGGGCAAGGCGATCATCGTGCTGAACCCGGCCGACCCGCCGATGATCATGCGGGACACCATCTTCTGCGCCATCCCGGTGGACGCCGACGAGAGCGCCGTCGCCGAGTCGATCACCCGGATGGTCGCGGACATCGCGAGCTACGTGCCCGGCTACCGGCTGCTGAACGAGCCGCAGTTCGACCGGGTGGAGTCCGGGTTCGGGGAGATCTCCAAGGTCTCCGTCTTCGTCGAGGTGGAGGGCGCGGGCGACTTCCTGCCGCCGTACTCCGGGAACCTCGACATCATGACCGCCGCCGCGACCAGGGTCGGCGAAGAATTGGTCCAGGCGCTCGCGACCGTCTCGGGAGGACAGTGATGCTGCGGTTGACCGACACGTCGTTGCGGGACGGCTCGCACCACAAGCGGCACCGCTTCACCGCCGAGGAGGTCCGCTCGGTGGTGGCGGCGCTGGACGAGGCGGGCGTCCCGGTGATCGAGGTCGCGCACGGCGACGGCCTCGGCGGTTCCTCGTTCACCTACGGCTTCAGCCACACCCCCGAGCAGGAGCTGATCGCGACGGCGGTGAAGACCGCCAAGCGGGCCAGGATCGCAGTGCTCATGCTGCCGGGCGTCGGCGTGAAGGACGACATCCTGGTGGCACAGGACAACGGCGCGTCGATCTGCCGGATCGCCACGCACTGCACGGAGGCCGACATCTCGGTGCAGCACTTCGGCCTCGCCCGCGAGCGGGGCCTGGAGACCGTCGGGTTCCTGATGATGGCGCACTCCCAGCCGCCGGAGGCGCTGGCGAAGCAGGCCAGGATCATGGCCGACGCGGGGTGCCAGTGCGTCTACGTGGTCGACTCCGCGGGCGCGCTCGTGCTCGAACAGGTCGCCGACCGGGTGTCGGCGCTGGTCGCCGAACTTGGTGACGACGCCCAGGTCGGCTTCCACGGCCACGAGAACCTCGGCCTGGGCGTGGCGAACTCGATCATCGCGGCCCGCGCGGGTGCCACGCAGATCGACGGAAGCGTCCGGAGATTTGGCGCGGGCGCGGGGAACACGCCGCTGGAGGCGTTCGTCGGGGTGTGCGACAAGATCGGGATCACCACCGGCGTCGACTTCTTCAAGATCGTGGACGCGGCCGAGGACGTCGTCCGCCCGGCGATGCCCGAGGAGTGCGTGCTCGACCGGATGGCGCTGATGATGGGCTACGCGGGCGTGTACTCCAGCTTCCTCAAGCACGCCTTCGTCCAGGCGGAGCGCTACCAGGTGTCCGGCGCGCAGATCCTCGTGCGGGCCGGGGAGCGCAAGCTCGTTGGCGGACAAGAGGACCAACTGATCGACATCGCGCTGGAGCTGCGGCGTGAGCAGGGTTGAGCGTCATCGACAGAAACAAGAACGTGTTCTAGTCTGACTCGGCCGGGAGAACGGGAGCGTGCGATGAGCGACCAGGTCGGCCAAGAGGTCGTCGCCAAGGTGCGCGAGCTGTTGCCAGTGCTGCGCGACCGGGCCCAGGAGGCCGAAGACCTCCGCAGGGTGCCCGAGGAGTCCGTGAAGTCGTTGCAGGAGATCGGGTTCTTCAAACTCCTGCAACCGGTTCGCCACGGCGGGGCCGAAGCGCACCCGCTCACCTTCTACACCGCGGTCAAGCTGATCGCGAGCGCCTGCGGCTCGACGGGCTGGGTCGCGTCGGTGCTCGGCGTGCACCCGTGGCACGTCGGCCTGTTCGCCGAACAGGCACAGCAGGACGTCTGGGCTGACGACCGCGACACGCGGATCTCGTCGTCGTACGCGCCGGTGGGCCGGGCGACACCGGTCGACGGCGGGTTCCGGTTCAGCGGGCGGTGGAGCTTCTCCTCCGGCTGCGACCACGCGACGTGGGTGCTGCTCGGTGGCCTGGTGATGGGCGAGGACGGCAAGCCGACCGACTTCCGCACCTTCTTGCTGCCGATCGCCGACTACACGATCGACGACGTGTGGAACACCGTGGGACTGCGCGGCACCGGCAGCAACGACATCATCGTCGAGGACGCGTTCGTGCCCGAGCACCGCACGCTGAGCATGGGCAACACAGCGCGGTGCGTGTGCCCCGGCCAGGAGCTGAACACCGGGCCGCTGTTCCGGATGCCCTACGGCACCGTGCACCCGTACGCGATCACCGCGCCGATGATCGGCATGGCGGAGGGCGCGTACGAGGAGCACGTCGGTGCGACGCGCGACCGGATCCGGGCCGCCTACCTCGGCGAGAAGTCGTCGGAGGACCCGTTCGCCCAGGTGCGGATCGCCAGTGCCGCCAACGACATCGACGCCGCTTGGCTCCAGTTGGAGCGCAACGTCAACGAGGAGATGGCGCTGGCGGCGGCGGGCACGAAGATCCCGATCGAGCTGCGCCTGCGGGCCAGGCGGGACCAGGTGTGCGGCAGCGCGAGGGCGATCGCCGCGATCGACCGGCTGTTCGAGAGCGCGGGCGGCAAGGCCATCGGCAGCGGCCTGCGCATCCAGCGCATCTGGCGCGACGCCCACGCCGCCAGGGTGCACGCCGCCAACGACCCGGAGCGCGCGCTCGTGCTGTACGGCAAGGGCGAACTCGGCATCCCCGTCCGCGACGGGCTCTACTGAAGTGGGGGACGACGTGACAGGGCTCGACTTCGACGCCACCAGCCGTTACGCCACCGCCGGGGACCTGCGGCTGCACTACCACGAGGCGGGCACCGAGAACGGCCCGACCGTGGTGCTGCTGCACGGGGGCGGACCGGGCGCGTCGGCGTGGAGCAACTTCGGCCGCACGGTCCCGGTGCTGGCCAAGACGTTCCGCGTGCTGGCGGTGGACCAGCCGGGGTTCGGCCGGTCGGACAAGCCGACCGAGCACGACCAGTACTTCACCCACAGCGCTCGGGCGCTGCTCGGGCTGCTCGACTCGCTGGGCGTCGAGCGCGCGCACCTGATCGGCAACTCGCTCGGCGGGGGAGCAGCGGTGCGGTTCGCGCTGGACCACCCGGACCGGGCGGGGCGGCTCGTGCTGATGGGGCCGGGCGGCCTGAGCGTGAACGTGTTCTCGCCGGACCCCACCGAAGGTGTCCGCAAGCTCTCCAGGTTCGGTGCGAAACCGGGGCCGACGAAGGAGAAGCTGGAGGAGTTCCTGCGCACCATGGTCTACGACCAGTCGCTCATCACCGAGGAGCTGATCGAGGAGCGGTTCGCTGCCGCGAGCACCCCGGAGTCGTTGCGCGCCATGGCGGCCATGGGTGCGTCGTTCACCCGCCCCGACACGTTCGAGCAGGGGATGCTGTGGCGGGAGGCGTACAAGCTGCGCCAGCGGGTACTGCTGGTGTGGGGCCGGGAGGACCGGGTCAACCCGCTGGACGGCGCGCTGCTGGCGTTGAAGCTCATCCCGCGAGCGCAGCTGCACGTGTTCGGCCGCTGCGGCCACTGGGCGCAGCTGGAGAAGTTCGACGAGTTCAACCGGCTCGCGATCGACTTCCTCTCGGACGGGGAGTGAAACGGCATGGGAATCCGTTCGCTGGGCTACCTGCGGATCGAAGCGACCGACATGGACCGGTGGCGCGAGTTCGGGCTGAAGGTCCTCGGCATGGTCGAGGGCACGGGCTCCGACCCGAACGCGCTGTACCTGAGGATGGACGACTTCCCGGCCCGGCTGGTGATCGTCCCCGGTGAGCGGGACCGGCTGGCCCAGTCCGGCTGGGAGGTGGCGAACGAGGCCGAGCTGACCGAGGTCGCCGACCGGCTGGCGGCCGCCGGGGTGTCGGTGAAGGAAGGCGACGACGGCGACCTGGCCGACCGCAGGGTGAACGGGCTGATCCGGTTCGACGACCCGTCGGGCAACACGCTGGAGGTCTTCCACGGCGCCGCGCTCCAGCACCGCAGGGTGGTGAGCCCGTACGGGCACCGCTTCGTGACCGAGGGGCAGGGGCTCGGGCACGTGGTGCTGTCGACCCACGACGACGCGGCCTCGCTGGCGTTCTACCGCGATGTGCTCGGGTTCCGGCTGCGCGACTCGATGCGCCTGCCGCCGCAGTTCGTCGGGCGACCGGCCGACGGCCCGCCCGCGTGGCTGCGCTTCTTCGGCTGCAACTCCCGGCACCACAGCCTCGCGTTCCTGCCGATGCCGACGCCGAGCGGCATCGTGCACCTGATGGTCGAGGTCGCCGAGACCGACGACGTCGGCCTGACGCTGGACCGCGCGATGCGCAAGAAGGTGCCGCTGTCGGCCACGCTGGGCAGGCACGTCAACGACCTGATGCTGTCGTTCTACATGAAGTCGCCCGGCGGGTTCGACATCGAGTTCGGCACCGAGGGCAGGCAGGTGTCCGACGAGGAGTGGATCGCGCGGGAGAGCACGGCGGTCAGCCTGTGGGGCCACGACTTCAGCGTCGGCGTCCGACCGTGACCGTCCACAGTGGCATCGACGCGACCCGCTTCCGGTCCGTGCTCGGCCAGTTCTGCACCGGTGTCACCGTCGTGACCGGGATGGACGGTGACGAGCCCGTCGGCTTCGCCTGCCAGGCATTCGCGGCGCTGTCGCTCGACCCGCCACTGGTCCTGTTCTGCCCCAGCCGGACCTCGCGGTGCTGGCCGGTCATCGAGCGGACCGGGCACTTCTGCGTCAACGTGCTGGCCGAGAGCCAGCGCGCGGTGTCGGCCGTGTTCGGCACCGGCGGAGCCGACAAGTTCGACCGCGTGCGGTGGACGCCGTCGCCATCGACCGGCGCCCCGGTGCTGGAGGGGGCGCTAACCTGGGCCGACTGCACGGTCGATGCGGTGCACGACGCGGGCGACCACCACGTGGTCATCGGCCGGGTCGTCGACCTCGGCGAACACCGCGACGACCGCCCGCTGCTGTTCTTCGGCGGCCGCTACGCCGGGGTCGACCCGGCGAAGCCGGACGACCGCGGCTGGGCGGGCGAGGTACTGGACGACCTCCTCACCTGGCCCCGCCAGTCGGACTGGATCTAGCTTCCAAGCCAGGACGTGTTCCCTGGACCTTGATCTGGGGATTGTGAGCCATGGTGTGCCAGAGCCTATGCACAATGTGGGCGT
>JBDSAJ010000562.1:0-9867 GCA_039922235.1 Umezawaea sp. | reverse complement strand
GCCGAGGACGTGCCCGACCTCGCCGTCGGCCACCAGCCCGCCGTCGGCGCGCCGCACCGTGCGCACGGTTCCGCCGGACAGGGCCAGCGCGACCGTGGCGCTGCCGTCGGCGAGCGAGTGGGCCAGGTCCGTGTCCGCGAGCAGCACGCCCGCCAGCGCGGTGGTCAGCACCGGGCCGGGCACCAGCGAGTCCGCGGCCTGTTCGAGCACGGCGGCGAGGTCGACCAGCCCGCCGCCCTCATCCGGTCGCGTCAACGAGAAGACGCCGAGCCGTGCGAGGTCGGGCCAGTGCACCGGTCGTTCCGCTTTGGCCGCCCACTCGCGCACGCCTGCCTGGGCCGCGCGCTGCTCGTCGGTCATCGCGATGGGCATCCGGCCTCCTTCGACACGTGAGGATGACTATAGAACGTGTTCCAGTTTTACCGACAGACCCAGCTCCGCAGAAAGTGGAACGAGGACGTTCCGCATAGTTCACCGCAGGGACCGTGACCCATACCACCGCTCGGGTCGCGCGCGCGATTCGGTCAGGTACGATGTTCGCACTACTGGAACAGGTTCCTATCAGATCGCGCGAGGGGATCAACTCGGTGGCAGCAGCGAAACCACGTGCGACCGGCACGGCGGGGCTCACCGCCCTGGCCGGCGAGGAGCTCGGGTCGGCAGCCCAGCGCGACCGGCGCAAGCGGATCATCGACGCGACCATCGCCCTGGCGTCCAAGGGCGGGTACGACGCCGTGCAGATGCGCGCGGTCGCCGACCGCGCCGACGTCGCACTCGGCACGCTGTACCGGTACTTCCCCTCGAAGGTGCACCTGCTGGTGTCCAGCCTCGCGGCGGAGTTCGAACGCGCGCAGGACAAGCTCGACCGCGCCACCATTCCCGGCGACAACGCCTACGAGCGCGTGCTCTTCGTCCTCGGTCGGACCACCAGGGGCCTGCAGCGCAACCCGCACCTCACCGAGGCGATGACGCGCGCGTTCACCTTCGCCGACGCGTCGGCGGGCGCGGAGGTCGACACCGTCGCGCTGCTGATGGAGCGCATGTTCACCAAGGCGATGAGCGACGACGAGCCGACCGAGGAGCACAAGGCCATCGCCAGGGTCATCGGCGACGTGTGGCTGTCGAACCTGGTCGCCTGGGTGACGAGGCGGGCGACGGCAACGGACGTCGCCACCCGCCTCGAACTCACCGTTCGACTGCTGCTGACCTGACCGCGGAGTACTCGACCACACCGTCCACGACGGACGACTCCAGCTCGCCGCGGACCACCAGCACGTCCAGGTGCGCCCCGGTCTCCCCGGTCGCCAGCACCCGGTCGAACAGGTTCAGGTCGTCGAACTTCCGCTGCCTGCGGGTCCAGCCGAGCTTGCGCGCGACGTCGTGCGTCGTGACCGCGCCCGCGAGCACCGCCTCCAGCGTCGCGCCGAGCCGGTCTTCGTGGTGCACCAGCAGTTCGTCCACGCGGGTGTGCACGCTGGGGGTCACCGGGCCGTGCGCGGGCAGCAGCCGCATGTCCGGATAGGACCGCATCAGCCGCAGCGAGTCCAGGTAGTCGCCGAGCGGCAGCTTGGCCCGCTCCGGCTCGAACCCGATCGACGGCGTGATGTGCGGCAGCACGTGGTCACCCGCGAACAGCAGCGACGACTCGGCGTCGACGTAGACCACGTGACCGTTGGTGTGGCCCGGAGTCGGCACCGCACTGAGCACTCGGCTCTGCAGGGCGATGTCCGTCGTGCCGTCGAGCCACTCGTCGGGCTGCTCGTACCCCCGCGTGGCCTCGCTCGGGTCGAAGTTCCGGTACGCCGCACGGAGTTCGTCGGCGATCCCCGGCGCTCCCCACCGGGCCAGCTCGGCCATCTGCCCGTCGGCCCGGCCGGTGAGGAGTCGCTCCAGCGACGGCCGCTCCCCCAGCCCCAGCGCCACTTTGGCGCCGAACAACCGCCGGAGCGTGATGGCCATCGTGTAGTGGTCGCGGTGCAGGTGCGTGACCAGGAACCGGTGCACCTGCTCCAACCCGTACCCGATCTCGCCCAGTGAGGTCTCCAGTTGTTGCCGCGCCTCGTCCAGCGCCCACCCGGAGTCGACCAGCACGAGCCCGTCACCGTCCTCGACGGCGTAGACGTTCACCGCGCGCAGACCGTCCATGGGCAGCGGCAACGGGATCCGGTGCACCCCCGGTGCCACCTCGTACGCCCCCTGCTCGGTCCAGGCGTGCTTGGAATCGGGCATCCGCGCCTCCGTTCGATAGTCGGCCGATGCTATCCGGACGACGTGGAAACCGGGCGTTGGCAACCTCACAAGCGCTTGGTCGGGTGTCGACGGCGGGATGAGGGCGATGAAGGGGCGGTCGCCGGAGGAAGCCGACGGCCGCCGCCGACCATTATCCGGCACCCCGTGCGGCAGGACCACCGCTGTGGCCGCTAGCGGCTGGTGACCAGGCCGTCCATCAGCAGGTCCAGCAGGCGTTCGGCCAGTGCGGGCTGGGGTGGCTTGCCGGAGGTGATGGCGATGCCCATGAGGCCCGCGACGACGTCGGCGGCGGCGACGTCGGAGCGGAGGGTGCCGTCGGCGACGCCCGCGTCGAGCAGGACCGACACGGAGTCGCGGAGCAACTCCCTGGTGTGCTCGTAGGGGTTCACGCCGGAGTCGATCAGCGCGCGGAGGGCGTCGGCCATGCCGATCTTGGCGTTCACGTAGTCCATGAACCTGCCCATCCACGCCCGCAGCGCCTGCCGGGGCGGCAGGGTGGCGAGCAGTTCGCCGGAGGCTTCGCAGAGCTTGCCGAGCTGGTCGCGGTAGGCGGCCTCGATGAGGACCTCGCGGGTCGGGAAGTTGCGGTACAGGGTGGCCGGGCCGACGCCGGCCTCCTTCGCGATGCGGTCGAGGGTGGCGTCGAGGCCGTCGCGGGCGAACATGGCGACGGCGGTGGAGAGGATCTTGTCGCGGTTGCGCCGGGCGTCGGCTCGCAGCGGACGGCCCTCGGGTCTGGCCATGATCCGCCACTCCTTCCCATTCCACTTGCAAGTGGAGACTGCTATCACTTAGCCTCGGAAGTGAGAGCCATCTCCACTTTAATCGGCGTGCCGCTCCTGGACACGCCTGATGCGACCAAGAGGACAGGCTGTGCCACCCACCACGCGCAGTGACATCACCTTGCGGGTCAACGGGGAGACGCACGCGCTCACCGTGGACAACCGCACCACGCTCCTCGACGCGCTGAGGGAGAACCTCGGCTTGACCGGCACCAAGAAGGGCTGCGACCAGGGCCAGTGCGGCGCGTGCACCGTGCTGGCCGACGGCAGGCGGGCCGTGTCTTGCCTGCAGCTCGCCGTCGCGGCCGAAGGCTCCGACATCACCACGATCGAGGGCATCTCCGACGGGGAGGACCTGCACCCGGTGCAGGAGGCGTTCCTCGAGCTCGACGCCTACCAGTGCGGGTACTGCACCCCCGGCCAGATCTGCTCGGCCGTCGCCGTCATCCGGGAGCACGCCGAGGGCTGGCCCAGCGCCGCCACCGCCGACGTGCGGCCCGACGCCGACCCCGTTCCGCTCGACGAGGCCGAGATCCGCGAGCGCATGAGCGGCAACCTCTGCCGCTGCGGAGCCCACCCGGCCATCGTGCGCGCGGTCGCGCGCGCCGCCGACGGAGCGAAGGTGACCGCGTGAAGGAGTTCGGCTACCAGCGCTCCACCGGCGTCCAGGACGCGGTCGCGCTGCTCGCGGGCGAGCCCGAAGCCCGCTTCCTCGGCGGCGGCACCAACCTCGTCGACCTGATGAAGGCGGGGGTGGAGGCACCCGACCTGCTGGTCGACGTCCGGCACCTGCCGCTGCGGGGCATCGAGGTCCGGGCCGACGGCGCCCTCACGATCGGCGCCACCGCCACCAACAGCGACGTCGCCGCGCACCCCGAGGTCCGACGGCGCTACCCGGCGCTGTCGCAGGCCGTGCTGGCTGGCGCGTCCGGCCAGCTGCGCAACGTGGCCACGGTCGGCGGCAACCTGCTGCAGCGCACCCGGTGCGGCTACTTCACCGACACGTCGTACCCGTGCAACAAGCGGGTGCCCGGCAGCGGCTGCCCGGCCATCACCGGGGAGCACCACAACCACGCGATCCTCGGCGCGTCCGACCACTGCGTGGCCACGAACCCGTCCGACATGGGCGTGGCGCTCGCCGCGTTCGACGCGGTCGTGTCCTTCGAGGCGGTCGACGGCCCCGGCGAACTGCCACTGGCCGACTTCTACCCCGCCGTCGGCGACACCCCGCACGTGGAGACCGCGCTCCCCGCGGGCGCGCTGATCACCGCGGTCACGCTGCCCGCGGCGCCCGTCGCGGCCCGCTCCCGGTACCGCAAGGTCCGCGAGCGCGCCTCGTACGCGTTCGCCACGGGCTCGATCGCCGCCGCGCTCGACGTCGACAGCGACGGCATCGTGCGGGACGTCCGGATCGCCTTCGGCGCGGTCGCCTCCCGACCGTGGCGGGCCCACGCGGCCGAGCGGTCGCTGACCGGCGCGCCCGCGACGGCCGAGGCGTTCGCCGCCGCGGCCGACGCCGAACTGGCCGCCGCGAAACCCCTGCCGCACAACGGCTACAAGGTGCCGCTGCTGCGCAACCTCGTGGTGTCCGTCCTGACCGAACTCGCCGAGGAGGCGGCCCGATGACCGACAGCATCACCCGCGCGGGCGCCGTCGGCAGCGCCCACGTCCGACTGGAAGGCCGCGAGAAGGTCACCGGGGCCGCCCGGTACGCCGCCGACGTCCCGTTCGAGGGGCTCGCGCACGGCTGGCTGGTGCTCTCCACCGTGGCCCGCGGCCGGATCACCCACATCGACACCGAGCCCGTGCTCGCCATGCCCGGTGTCCTCGGCGTCCTGCACCACGGCAACGCCCCGCGCCTCAATCCCGACGCGGGCATGTTCGGCATGCGGGACGCGACCCTGCAACTGCTCCAGGACGACCGGGTGCCGCACGTCGGCAGGCCGGTGGCCCTGGTCGTCGCCGAGACCGCGGAGCAGGCGAGGGCGGGCGCCGAGGCGCTGGTCGTCACCTACGACCAGGAGCCGCACGACATCGCCTTCTCCGCCGACCACCCCGCCGCCCGCGTCCCCGCGTCCGCGCCCGTCGTCACCAAGGGCGACGTCGACGCCGAGATCGCGGCCGCGCCGGTCGTGGTCGACCAGCGGTACACCACGCCCGAGGAGCACCACGGGTCGATGGAGCCGCACGCGTCGATGGCGCGCTGGGACGACGGCCACCTGGAGGTCGTCGACTCAAACCAGGGCGCATACCTGGTGTCCTACCTGCTCGCCGTGCTGTTCCACCTGGACGCCGGCGTGGTGCGGGTGCGCGCGGAGCACGTGGGCGGCGGGTTCGGGTCCAAGGGGATCGGGCCGCAGCTCATCCTCGCGGTGATGGCCGCGACCGCGTTCGACCGCCCGGTCCGGGTCGCGCTGACCCGCCGCCAGGTGTTCACCACGACCGGGATGCGGACCGCGACCGAGCAGCGGATCCGGTTGGGCGCGGACTCAACCGGGCGGCTGCGGGCCATCGACCACGAGACGGCAGGCCACACCTCGACCATCCACGACTACGTCGAGCGCTGCGGCGAGATCACGAACACGCTGTACGCCGCGGACGCCATCCGCATCCGCACCACGGTCGTACCGGTGGACCTGCCGACGCCGACGTGGATGCGCGCGCCGGGAATGGCACCCGGCTCGTTCGCGGTGGAGTCCGCGATGGACGAGTTGGCGGAGGCGACCGGCGTCGACCCGGTCGAACTGCGCCTGCGGAACGAACCCGCGGCCGGTCCCGTGTCGGGGCTGCCGTTCAGCAGCCGCAACCTCGTCGCCTGCCTCCGCGAGGGAGCCCGCCGCTTCGGCTGGGCGGACCGCGACCCGCGACCGGGCACCCGGCGCGAAGGCCGGTGGCTCGTCGGCACCGGGATGGCCTCCAGCATCTACGGCGCGGGCGCCATGCCGTCCACGGCGTCGGTGACCGCCGAGGCGGACGGGACCTACACGGTCGGCGTCGCCGCCGCGGACATCGGCACCGGCGCCCGCACGGCGCTCGCGCTCGTCGCGGCCGACGCGCTGGCCGTGCCCACGTCGGCGGTGCGGATGAGGATCGCCGACAGCGACCTCGGCCAGGCCTGGTTCGCGGGCGGCTCCAGGGGCACCGCGTCCTGGTCGTGGGCCATCACGGCCGCCGTCGAGGACCTGCGCGAGAAGCTGGTGGGCATCGACCACGTCCCCGCCGAGGGCATCACCGGCCGAGCCGACACCGCCCCGCTGATCGCCGCGCAGGCGCAGCAGGAGCGCCACGCGCACGGCGCCCAGTTCGCCGAGGTGGCGGTCGACCCGACCACCGGCGAGGTGCGCGTCCGGCGGATGCTCGGGATCTTCGCCGCGGGCCGGATCGTCAACCCGCTGACGGCACGCAGCCAGCTCATCGGCGGAATGGTCATGGGCCTGTCGATGGCCCTGCACGAGGAGGGGCTCCGGGACGCCGCGTCCGGCGGCCAGGTCAACGGCGACTTCGCCGGGTACCACATCGCCTCGCACGCCGACGTCCCCGACATCGAGGCCGACTGGGTCGACGACCACGACCCCGGCAGCCCGAACGGCATCAAGGGGGTCGGCGAGGTCGCCATCGTGGGCACGGCCGCCGCCGTCGCCAACGCCGTGTGGCACGCGACCGGCGTCCGCCACCGCTCGCTGCCGATCCGCCTGGACCGGGTGCTGGCGTGACCCGAGGCTGGGTGGGCCCGGCTCCGGGCCCACCCAGCCTCGTCAGTCGACCTGCCGGTCAGCGCGGGTGATCGGCGCGCGTCAGGGTGCCGCGACCGCGTCCCGTTGCCCCTGCGGATCCGGGATCATCTCCAGGTCCGAGTCGTCGAGTTGCTGGCGCTGGGCGCGGAAGAGCCGTTCCGCGGGCACGCCGGGCCAGTCCGCCGGGAGCAGCACCAGCGGCAGCCGGGGGTCGCGGCGGATGAGCAGCAGCCACTCGGCGTCCAGCAGGACCTGACGGGCCACCGGCTCCAGCCCGTCGCGGGCACCCCCGGTCCAGCCCGCCAGGAACCGGTGGTGGCTCTCGGCGATGCCCGGCAGGTCCCAGGCCTCACCGGCGATCCTCGCGGGGTCGCTCCACAGCACCGCCTCGGCCCGGAAGGTGTCGGCGTGCTCCAGCAGGTCCAGTTCGGCGAGGTCGGCCGAGACGTCGGCGTCCCGTGCGGAGACCCAGAGACCGCTGCGGAGCAGACCGAACCCTGCCCAGCCGAGCCGGGCCCGCAGCGCGTGGCGGTCCGCACGCCGGGTCTCCGGCACCGAGAACGTCAGCAGCGTCCAGTACCCGTCCCACCGCCGGTCGACCACGTCCTGCTCGATCCGGCGACTGCCGTCCGCCAGCACCGCGGCCGCCTGCGCCGTGAGGCCCAGGAACACCTGTCGCCCGCGCTTGACCGGGCGCAGCAGGCCCCGCTTGGTCATCCGCGACAACGTCGCACGCGTCGCGGGCTCCCCCACGCCGAGCCGACCCAGCACCGCGATGATGCTGCCGACCGCCAGCATCCGCCCCGTGTCGAGCACGCACCTGCCGAACAGCGCGAGCAGCAGCGTCTCCGGAAGGACCAGCCGGTCCGTCTGCTCGTCCACTCGACGCGTCCCCTCCGTGTGACCTGTGAGCCTACTCAATAGACAGTGAACAGATAATTGACGACCGTCCGCGATTTATCTAACGTCGTTGGCAGATCCACTCGGCCGCCGCCTGGTCCACCACTCACTACGAGGTGATTTCGTGCTGTCCAGAAGAGCCGTCGTCCTGCTCGCCGCCGTCACGGTGGCGAGCACCGTGATCGTCTCCCCCGCCATGGCGGACACCTCCGCCCCGGCAGGCCACTCCGGCACCCTGTCCAACGGAGCGACCTGGACCGCCCGCGTTCCCGAGCACTGGAACGGCAGCGTCGTCCTGTACAGCCACGGGTACAACGGCGGCGTGAACAACCCGGCGGTGGACGCCCCGAACGAAGCCACCGCCCAAGCGCTGCTGACCCGCGGGTTCGCCCTGGCCGGATCGTCCTACGCGCACACCGGCTGGGCACTGGACACCGCAGTGCAGGACCAGCTCGACACCGTCCGAGCCCTGACGCGCATCACCGGGAAACCACGGCAAGTGATCGCCTTCGGCCAGTCCATGGGTGGCCTGGTCAGCGCCCTGCTCGCCGAGCACGGGCAGCCGATCACCGGCGCGTTCACCACCTGTGGCCTCGTCGGCGGGGCGCTGAACCTGAACAACTACCAGTTCGACGGCACCTACGCGGCAGCCCGGTTGCTGCTGCCCGGCCAGGACGTGCAGCTCACCGGCTTCACCACCGTCGCCGAGGCCAACGCCACCGTCGACGTCCTGACCGCGGCCATCCACCAGGCGCAGACCAGTCCGGCCGGGCGGGCACGCGTCGCACTGGCCGCGACGCTGATGAACATGCCGACCTGGTCCACCGGTGACGCCCCGCCCACCGACTGGGAAGCACAGCAGCAGGCCCAGTACGAGTGGATGGTGGGCATCCTGCGGTTCGTGCTGCCCGCCAGGGTCACCATCAACGCGCTCGCAGGCGGCGACAGCTCCTGGAACGCGGGCGTGGACTACCGGGCGCTGATCGCCCGGTCCGAGCACTTCGCCGAGGTGGCCGGGCTGTACCGGCAGGCGGGCCAGGACCTCGACCGCGACCTGCGCACCCTCAACCAGGGCGCCACGACCACCCCGAACCCCGCCGCGGTCCGCTGGCTGGCCAGGACTTCCACCCCCACGGGACACCTGTCGGCGCCGGAGCTGAACATCCACACCATCTCCGACTTCTCCGTTCCCCCGGAGTTCCAGACCGAGTACGCGGGCAAGGTCGCCCGCGCCCACGACAGCGCCCTGCTCCGCCAGGCCTACATCAGCCGGATCGGCCACTGCGCCTTCACCCCGGCCGAACTCGTCGCGGGCCTGCTGGCCGTGCACAACCGCGTCCGCACCGGCACGTGGGGCACCACCACCAGTCCTGAAAGCCTGCAGCGGTCCGCACAGGCACTCGACCTCGGCCCCGCGGCGTACATCCGCTACCAGCCGGGCCCGTTCGTCAACGACCGCGCCGACTACCTCGTGCACTGATCGTTACGGGGTTCGGAAGAGCCACGACGCCCTGGCGGTCCCACGACTGCCAGGGCGTCGTGGTGCTTCAGTTGCCGGAGTCGAGGTCTTTGCCGCACTAGCGCTCAGAGGCTTGATTTTGGTCAACACTGAAGCAATAGCACTCAACGAGCATCGAACCGCGGTCACCTGAACCTCCGCGACCGCCTGCCGTCCTCCGTGGTCAAGACGCATTCCCTTCGGCCGAGCGGGAACCGGGCCAACTCCGTCGCACCCTCGACCCGCGCCGCACTGCCCGCCCCGCTCAGGAACGCCAGGTGGTCGGCATCCACCAGGTCCGGCACCAGCACGGCGAAACTGCCCCAGCTGTCCCCCACCCGCCGCCGCCGCAACGACGGGCCCGGCTGGAACACCTCGACGGTCTCCTCGAGCGCGCCCGCCAACACCCGCCGGTGCAGCGCCCGACCGTCCCAGGTGCGCACCTCCACCCACACACCGAGGTGATCGTCGAACCCGTCGAGCCGGTCGCTCAGCGGAGCAGGCACGTCGACCGACTCACTCGACAACATCCGCACCTCGCGGCCCGCGCACTCGAAGACCAGCCGCACAGCACGCGGCCCCGACCCAGTGGACGCCATAGGGGTTCCCTCTCGTCGCCTCACCCCTCCAGGCGTTCCACGCCGTTCCACGCCGTTCCGCGCTTGTCCTGGGTTTGTCCCGGATCGCTTCGCGTCCTCTCACC
>JBDSAJ010000561.1:0-3669 GCA_039922235.1 Umezawaea sp. | reverse complement strand
GTGAGCCGACCGGTGCGCTAGGACCCGGTCTGGTCGAGGACGTCGCCGCGGTCCGCGGATTGCTGACGGCGAGCGATGAGCCGACCGTCGTGGTCGCCCACAGCTACGGCGGCATCGTCCTCGCGGAGGCCGCCGCGGGGGTCCCGTCGGTGCGCCACCTGCTGCTGGTGTCCAGCTACCTGCCCGAGGTCGGGCAGAGCCTGTCCTCGTTCGGCGGCCCGGAGCCCGCCCCGTTCCTCGACGTCGATCCCGAGGGTGGCACGTTCACCGTCCGGCCGGACGCACTGGCCGAGACGTTCCTCCAGGACTGCGGTCCGGAGGTCCAGCGGCAGGCCGTGGACAGGACAGCCCGGCAGAGCCTGGCGGTCCTCGGCCAGCCGGTGCGGGCCGCGGCCTGGCAGCACGTGGCGACGACGTACCTCGTCTGCGCGCAGGACCGGGGCACCCCTGCCGAGCTGCAACGCCAGTTCGCCGTCCGGGCGGGCGCCGTCGTGGAACTGGACGCGGGCCACCACCCGTTCCTGTCCCAGCCCGCCGCCGTCCGCGACCTCGTACTGGGTTTGTAACGGCTACCGCCGCTGAACAGCCCTTCAACCCTTCCCCGGCGTTCACCTGGACTCCCACCCATCGTCTCTTGACTTTGATCGCATGTACGCGACACTTCTTCATGTTTGGCCCGACGTGACGGGCCTCACACCGGGTAAGTGCCCACCGGGCCGCGCGGTGGTCGCAGTCATCGACGAGGAGCACCATGCGAGCAGTGAGTTCAACGGGACGCCGGCCCACGCGGCGACGTCAGGCCGGGAAGGTGTCGTTCGTACTCGGCACCGTCACGGCGGTGCTGTTCGCGAGCGCGGGTGTCGCGCTGGCCGATCCGCCGCGGGCGCTCGACGGGTCCGCCCCCTGGGAGGACCGCACCTACGAGCCCGCCTTCGACTACGACGGCGACGGCTGCTACCCCACGCCCGCCATCGGCAGGGACGGCACGATCGCAGGCGGGCTGAAGACGTCCGGCGCGGTCAACGGCAGCTGCCACGACGCGTCGGACCTGGACAACACCAACGCGTACTCGCGGGTGAAGTGCAACAACGGCTGGTGCGGCTACATCTACGGCCTGTACTTCGAGAAGGACCAGGCCGTCGCGGGCTCCGGGCTCGGCGGGCACCGGCACGACTGGGAGCACGTCGTGGTGTGGGTGCAGAACGGCACCCCGCAGTACGTCTCGGCGTCCGCGCACGGGAAGTACCACACCTACGCCCGCAACCAGGTGCCGTGGGACGAGACCGGGAACCACCCCAAGGTCATCTACCACAAGGACGGCGCGTCCACGCACTGCTTCCGGATCGCGGGCTTCAGCGAGCAGCCGGAGAACCACAAGGGCACGTGGCAGTTCCCGCCGGTGATCGGCTGGGACAACTACCCCGCCGGTTTCCGCGACAAGCTGACGTCGACCGACTTCGGCTCCGCCCAGTTCGGCCTCCGCGACGGCTCGTTCAACGGCGAGCTGTCGAAGGCCAAGCCCGCGGGCATCCCCTTCGACCCCAACGCCTGACCCGATCGGGCTGGGGAGGTGCCACGCCTCCCCAGCTCACAGGCGACGGAACAGGTCCTGGTGCGGCGGGAGCGCCCCGGTGAGCGTGATGCACTGCTGGGCGATCCGGGTCGCCAGCGTCGGAACGAACGGCGTCAGCTCGCGGGCCAGCACCCTGCACGCCGAGAGCTGGACCGAGAGCACGGCGTCCAGCCTCCTGCCCGCCTCCGCGTCGCCGCCGCGGTCGGCACGGGCCAGGTCCCACGGCCGGGAGAGCAGCGCGAAGGCCCGTGCCTCGTCCACGATCCGCCACACGGCCGTGGCGGCCAGCGGGAAGTCACCCGCGGCGAGGGCGTCGTGCACCCGCTCCGACGCCTCCCGGCAGGTCGCGTCCAGCCGTTCGGCGTCCGCGACGGGTCCGGTGACGACGGGCGGTGCCCCCGCGCGGTAGCGGTGGACCATGACGGTGATCTGGTCGACCAGGTCGGCGAGCCCCTTCGCGAGGTCGCCGTTGGCGCGCGCGGCGAGCCGGGACGCGGCGAAGTCGGCGGTGCGCGGGCTGTCGCGCAGCAGCCACCACCGCACCGCGTCCGGGCCGTACCGCCGGGCGAGGTCGCCGAGCGGTTCGCCGTCCCCCACGGCGTCCTGGACGAGGACGTCGGTCGGCAGCGGCAACCCGGCGGACAGCAGCACCGCCGGCCAGTGCACCGCGTGGGAGAGCTGCCGGTTCGCGCCGACGACGTGCACGCGGCGGTCCGCACCCGTCCACCAGCGGCGGAAGTTCGGCCCGTCGACCCCGTAGCCGAGGCTGGTCACGGAGGTGGCGACCTCGTCCCACCACGGTGCGATGAACCGGTCGGGGTCGCCCGGCACCGGGATCGTGCCCGGACCGGAGGCGGCGACGTCCGGGAGCCCACCTGCGAGCAGGTCGAGCAGGTCGTCCCGCCACGCGGCGGGCTCGACCCGAACCTTGCCGCTGCCGATCAGGTCGTGCAGCCGGTCGGTGTGCCGGGACAGCCGGAAGTACCAGGTCCCCGCCTCGCGGTAGACGTCGTCGGCGCAGGCGAGCCAGAGGCGTTCGACCCCGGCGGGATGCCTGCTGTCGTCGGGATTCGCGAAGTCCGTGTACGACAGGGCCAGCGGTTCGCGCAGGTCGGCGAAGGAGCCGGTGAGGAACCGGACCCGGTCACCGCGCAACTGGCGGTGCCTGGCGAGCACGTCGGCCCGCACGACCTCGAGCGCGAACGCCAGGTCGGGCGGCCCGCCGCCGTGGTCGGTGGAGGTGGTCAGGTAGCACCGCGACATCGGCACCTCCAAGCGTCAGGGCTCCGGCCGGACCGTAGCAGCGGAACCGCACCGCACGGGCGTGCTTTTTCCGCCGTCCACAGAGGACGGAGGAACCCGCGGGTCGCGGTTCCATCACGAAGTGCATCCAGAGCGCTCCTCGCGACTCCTCACCGGAAAGGCCCGCCGCCTGGAAGGACCCACCCGATGACCCGCGGACCCCACTCGTACCAGCACCGCGAAGGCGACGACCACCAGTGGCTGTGCCGCTTCGGCACGAACGGCACGCACACCGTCGTCGGCAGCAGCACCAGGACCGTCGTCGTGTCCCGCGACGAGTGGTTCCGGGACCGGACCGGCACACCCGTGTCGCTGAGCTGGTCCACCACCGACCCGTACGCGGTCATGCTGCTGCTGCACGAAGACGAGGTCACCAGCTGGACGTTCTCCCGCGAACTGCTCGCCGAAGGGGGCGGGTTCGGCGACGTCCGGGTGCGCCACGGCCTGGTCACGAGCATCGAACTGGACTCGCGGAAGCTGCGGATCACCCTGCGGCTCTCCGCGACCTGGGTCGAGGAGTTCCTCCGGCACAGCGAGGACGTCATGCCGCTGGGCGCCGAGCCGAGCCTGTGCGACATCGGCGAACCCGCGTGGTCGAGGGAGTTGGCCAGGCTGTCGGACCGGCTCGGGTGATCCACTTCTAGACTGTGGTGCATGGGCGAAGCACTGACACCGCCTGCCGAGGCCTACCTGGAACGCATCGGGCACCGAGGGGCCGTGGCGCCCAGCGCGGACGTGCTGCGCGCCCTGCACCGCGCCCACCTGGCGACCGTGCCGTTCGAGAACTTCGACGT
>JBDSAJ010000560.1:0-4796 GCA_039922235.1 Umezawaea sp. | reverse complement strand
ATGGGGCTCGGCGCTGGAGCGGGTGGTCCGCGAGGGATCGCGGGGTCGCGAGGTAGGACAGCGGGTCGACGTAGCGGTCACCGGTCGGCCGCCTGCCATCGGGGTGCGCCAGGTGGGGGTGGGTCCTCTCCACGTCGTCGAGGATGTGCGGCGGGGTGACGCGGGTGTCGTAGGCGCAGATGCTCCACAGCGGGAACTCGTCGTAGAGGTGGTTGACCGCCGACTCGTAGCGGGCCCACCAGTCCCACGTCGGCCCGAGGCCGGACCGGGGGACCTCGCCGACGACGCGGATGCGTCGGGCGCCGTCGGCGACGAGGCCTCCCAGCAGTTCGCGGTACGACCTGATCGCGACGGCGGGCCGGGCGTACACCTCGTCCATGCCGAGGAACGTGAGGGCCGATGAGCCGGGGACGGCGGCGCGCAGCAGGTCCGCCTTGGGTTGGTCGAGCGACACCAGGGTCGGCTCGCCCTCCTCGACCCCTGCCTGCAGGAACGGCACGACCACGGCGAGCAGGTCGGCTTCGGACCTGTAGCAGGTGGCGGTGTGGACGTGGCCGCGCGGCCGGGCGTCCGCCGTGGACTGGGTCGCCGCGCGCTCGCACGGTTCAGGCTCGTCGGACACACCCACGGGGTCAGCCTAAACCCGCCTGTCGGCAGCGCGCAGGACTGGTCGGTGCGGTCGAGATTTCAGCCGGTGTCCGGCTGTTGTTCGGCCGGACGTCGGCCACTGGGCGGCCGAGGCCGACACGCTGGCGGCCTCGTCGACCCTCGTTCGGGAGGAACCACCCCATGCCCGACACTTCCGCTGCTGGTGACGTCGGTCGCCGCACCCTGCTCCAAGCCGCGTTCACCGTGCCTGCCACGGCCGCGCTGCTCGGCGCGACGGGTGGCGAGGCGGCGGCACGGACCCCCTCGGCTGGCAGCGGCGACGCGCGGTTCACGATCGCCGTGCTGCCCGACACCCAGTACCTGCTCGACGAGGGCGGTTCGGACGCCGAGCCGGTGCGCCACACCCTGCGCGCGCTGCTGAAGCGGCCGGACGTCGTGTTCCTGGCGCACCTGGGCGACGTGACCGAGCACGGCACCGAGCGCGAGATGCGCACGGCGGACGCGGTGTTCCGCACGCTCGACGGCAGGCTGCCCTACAGCGTGCTGGCGGGCAACCACGACGTTCCCGGCGGTACCGACGACCAGCGCGGGGCCACGCCGTACTCGCGGACGTTCCCGCCGAGCCGGTTCGCCAGGATGAGGACGTTCGGCGGTGCCGAGGCCAAGGGCTACAACAGCTTCCACGTCATCGACGCGGGCGGGCGGAAGTGGCTGCTGCTCGCGCTGGACTGGCGCGTGTCGGACCGCGGGCTCGCGTGGGCCCAGCGGGTCATCGACGACCACAAGACCCTGCCGGTCATCCTCACCACGCACGACCTGGTCTCCGCCGACGACGGTCCGGCCGAGCTGTCCACGCACGGCAAGCGCCTGTGGGACAACCTGATCCGCCGCAACGACCAGGTGTTCCTCACGCTCAACGGGCACTACTGGCCGCCGGGGCGCACGACGCTGGTCAACGACCACGGCAACCCGGTGCACCTGCACATCACCAACTACCAGGACCGCTACTACGGCGGCGCGGGCATGGTCCGGTTCTACACGTTCGACCTCGCCCGCGGCGTGATCGACGTCGAGACGCTGTCGCCGTGGCTGCTCACCCGTGGCGACACGGCCCCCGAGGTCGAGACCGCGCGGCTCACCGGGGACGCCGACCGGTTCTCCGTGGAGATCGACTTCCGCGAGCGGTTCGCCGGGTTCGCCCCCGCGGTGCCGCCCAAGCCGCGGCCGGCGTCGGCGGTGCTGGTCAAGGGCACCGCGGCGTACTGGCGGTTCGACGCAGACGGCCTGCCCGACGGCCTGCCCGACGGCCGGGCCGTGGCACCGGGCAGCGTGGCCCGCGACCTGACCGGCAACGGCAACGACCTCACCGTCGGGTACCTCGGCTCGATCGACCCGCGGCTCCTGACGTGGTCCGCCGACCACCACGACGCGCAGCCCGCCCACGCGAGCCTGCGGTTCGGCGGGGCACGTTCCCCCGACCGGGGCGCGATCCTGCGCGCGGCGGAGAACGCACCGGTGAACCGGATGCGGTTCGAGTCCGGCTACACGATCGAGACCTTCCTCAAGCTGCCGGAGCCGTTCGAGGGCGACCACGCGTTCATGGGCGTGCTGAGCTGGGAAGGCCGCAGCGGTGACGCGGGCAAGTCCAGCGGCTGGTCGCCGGAGGAGCCGACGTGCAGCCTGAACGTGTCGGGGGAGCGGTTCCTCCAGTTCGTCGTCTACCCCGTGCCCACCGACGCCGACCCGACGTCCTGGAGCCACGCCATCCCGGTGGGGCGGTGGACGCACGTGGCCGTGGTCAACGACGGGCGGCACACCACGATGTACGTGGACGGCGCGAAGATCGCCCGCAACGCCGCCGAGGAGTCGAAGGGCATTTCCACGCTGGGCAGGCCGTTCGTCATCGGGGCGACGCAGTTCGCCCTGCGCTACGAGCACGGGTTCTACGGCTGGATCGGCGACACCCGGATCGTCGCCCGCGCACTGCGTCCGGAGCAGTTCCTCACTGCGGGCTGAGCAGGTGCCGCAGGTACGTCTCCGGCCTCGCCAGGAACTCCCGCATCAGCCGGACGGGGAGTGCCTCGTCGTACGGGGTGGGGGTGATCGCGCCGTCGTCGTCGATCTCGAAGATCGACGCGCCGGGCAGCGCCAGCAGGATCGGGGAGTGCGTGGCCACCACGATCTGACTGCCGTGGTCGGCGAGGTCGGCCAGCCGGGCCAGCACGGCGAGGCAGCCGCGCACCGACAGGGCGGCCTCGGGTTCGTCCAGGAAGTACAGCCCTTCCGGGCCGAACCGGTGGGTGACCAGGTCGAGGAACGACTCCCCGTGGGACCGCTCGTGGGGTGAGGTCCCGCCGTAGGAGGGCAGCAGCGGCGGTCCGGGCTCCTGGTTCAACCGCTCGATCTCGGTCGCGACGTTGTAGTAGGACTCGGCCCGCAGGAAGAACCCGGTCCTCGGCTTGGGCGTGGACCACGTCAGCGCCAACCGGTCGCCCAGCGAGGACTCCGTCGCGCGGGTGGCGAACCGGAAGTCCTGGCTGCCGCCTTCCGGGTTGAACCCGCACGCCACCGCGATGGCCTCGACCAGCGTCGACTTCCCACTCCCGTTCTCGCCGACGAGGAACGTCACACCAGCGGCCAGTTCGAGCCCGTGCTCCTGGAGGCCTCGAACCGCGGGCAGCGTGAACGGGTAGCGGCCGGTGTCCGAGTGCGGTTGCACGCTCACGTCCAGCACGAACCGGCCGGGCCCCCGGCGCACGGGTCGACGACGCACTGGCGGACCTCCTCGGCGTGCGACGACTCGGCGTGGAGGCCGATCCTAGGCCACCGCTAGGATTCCTCGGTGGAGAAGCTCTGGCTGTCAGCGGTGATCGTGCTGGCTACGGCGTTCAGCGTGCTGGCACTGACCCGCGGCGGAGCGCCGGAACGGCCGGGGCGCGGGTGGGCGCGGCACCCCGGCACGTGGCTGCTGGTGCTGGTGGCGCTGGTGCTCGTCAACCAGGTGCTGTTCACCGTGTACGTGCGGCGGGAGTGGGGCAGTGACGTCTCGCGGCTCGCGGTCCTGCTGCCCGAGGGCTGGTTCGCGCTCGCCGACCTCGGCTGGCTCACCGACCGGTTCCCCGCGCCCGAACTGCTGCCGTGGACGGTGATGCGGGCGCAGTCGTCGCTGGAGCTGGCCTTCGGGATGCTGCTGTACCTGTTGGTGTGCCGCTGGTTCGGGGCGGACGTGTACCGCCTGGCGGTGCACGCGCGCTGGGCCGTGTCGGCGTCCTTCACGGTGACGTTCTGCCTGATCGAGCTGTCGCTGCCGACCCCGTACACGGTCGACGACCTGGTGATCCGGATCGTGTCCGGGCTCGTGGTGCCGCTGCTGCTCACCCGGCTCTCCGAAGGCGCGGAAGGCCCGCCGCGGCTGGCACCGTTCGTCGTCTCGGTCGCCGCGCTGGGCTGCCTGGTGCTGGCCGTCTACGACACCGCGTTCCTCTACAACCTGGGGCACCTGGTGGGCTGGCTGCCGTTCGCGGGCGCCGCCACCGCCGTGCTCGTGGGGGCCCGCTGGTGGGCCCGGCGACCGGCGGTCACGGGCCCGACGATGAACGCCGTCACCACGTCGCTCGGCTGGTTCCTCGTGGTGTTCCTGGTGCCCTCGCTGCCGCTGCGCTACGGCGTCAACTTCGGCACGACGTGGGTTTCGCTGGCGGCCGGGGCGGTGCTCGTGGTGACCGCCCTTCGACTGGGCTGGCCCAAGGAACTGATCGGGCGGCTCGCGGTCGCCGCCGCGGCGGGTGTCGGTGGCGCCGTGCTCGGCTTCCTGGTCGCGAGCGGGTTCCACGAGGCCCGCCTGCTCGCCGCCGCTGCCGGGTTCCTGCTGGCCGGCGGTGGCGTCTGCGCGGCGGCCGACCGGTGGCTGGCCGACCGCCGCGTTCCCGCCCTCCGCTAGGCCTTCCGGGCCGCGTCGAACGGAGCCCGGTCGAACACGATCCGGACGTGGGTGATCCGTCCGTCGTGGACGGTCACGTGCTCGCTGGCGGGCGCGTGCTCGACCGGGATGGTCTCGGTGTCGTACATCAGCAGCGCGGTCCGGTCGTCACCGAAGGCGGCGAGCACCTGTGCGGCCTTGAGGATCCGCGAGAAGGGCTCCATGAAGGCGCGGAAGGCGTCCGCGCCCTCGATGCGCCCGGCTGGGG
>JBDSAJ010000559.1:0-3066 GCA_039922235.1 Umezawaea sp. | reverse complement strand
GCCTTGGCCTGGCCCGTCAGCTGATGGATGCCATGCGCGGCACCGACACGGCCACCGGCCCGAAGACCAACGGAAAGGTCGACACCGAGACCACCACCCCGCCGAGCCTGCTGGGATAACGGCCTGACCACCGTGGACGCCAGCGCGTCCAGGACCTGCCGTCCGTACTTCACGACCTCGTTCCCGCCGACGCCGCTGACCGTGCCCAGTTCCGGCAGCGGCGTCGGCGCGGCGACCTGGAGCAGGACGTGCGCGGGCACGCCCTGCTCCTTCGCCGCCAGACCGTGGCCGCGAGCGCTGCGGCCGGGTCTCGTGGTCGCGGACTTGTCCGTCTGTTGTGGACGGTTGACGCCGTCGGGCACTTCTCATGCCACCTTGATGACGACCTTGCCCGAGGTGTGACCGTTCTCGACGGTGGCGAGGGCTGCCGGGGCGTCGGAGAGCGGGTGGACGGCGGTGATCACGGGTGCGAGGACTCCGTCGAGGGCCAGCCGGGCGGACCGTTCCAGGTTCTCGCGGTCGAGGCGACGTTCGACGAAACGCCCACCGAGTTCGGACACCGACATATCACCCACGGCGATGACGTTGCGGGGATCCCGAGCCAGCGGAGCGACCGTCCGCAGCGAGGTGCCTCCGGCCAGGTCGACGATCCCGTCGAAGCCGTCCGGAACCAGCTCGCGTGCCGCGGCGACGACGTCCTCGGCGGTGTAGTCGATGAACCGCACCCCGATGGCTTCGGCGTGCTCGCGCTTGGCGGTGCTCCCGGTGCCGATCACCCGCAGCTCGCGACTGGTGGCCAGCCGGGCGGCGGCGAGGCCGACCCCGCCGCCGACCCCGTTGACCAGGACCGTGGCACCGGCCGGGAGGCCGAGCTGGTCGAGCACGTCCACCGCGGTCGTCCCGGCCACCGGCAGCGTTGCCGCCACGGCCGCGGACAGACCCGCCGGGATGCGCGCGGTGTTCGGCGCGGACAGCACCGTCGTCTCGGCGTAGGTGCCGCCACCGGTGAGCGCGAAGCCGAAGACCGCGTCACCCACCTCGAGCCCATCGACGTCCTCACCCAGGGCGAGAACGGTTCCGGCTGCCTCCATGCCCAGCACGCGGGGAAACGGACGTCCGCCGTCGAGCCCGTCGACCAGGCCCGAGCGCACGAGGTGATCGAGGGGATTCACGCCGGCGACCTCGACCCGGATGAGCACCTCACCGCGACCGGGGACGGGATCGGGACGATCGAAGAACTCCTGCACCTCGGGCCCGCCGTGCTCGCTGAAACCCCATGCCTGCCCCATTTTCTGCCGCCTCCTGGATGACCGACCCGGTGGTTCCGGGTGCTGTCGCCATCCTCACCGTTGACATCGGTGTAAGGGGCAAGCGGCTGAGGTGCGGGTCACAGCATCAGGCCGACCGTGCCACCGGTTCCAGGGCCGTGGACAGCTCCGCCCGGTGCCTGCTGTTGGCCTTGATCAGCACGTCGAGCGCAGCACGGGCTTCGGTCAGGTGCGCGATGTCGGCGTCGATCCGGTCGCGCTCGCGCGTCATCGTCGTGAACGTCTCCTCGGCTACGCCCAGGTCATCGGGGATGTCCACGCACGGCAGCACAGTCTCGATCACCCGGCTGGACATACCCGCGTCGAACAGCTGTCGGATGAGCGACACGCGCTGGACCTGGGCATCGGAATAGTGCCGCTGCCCGGCGTCGGAGCGTGAACTGGTCAGCAGGCCCTGCTCTTCGTAGTACCGCAGTGAGCGCGGACTCACGCCCGTGCGCTTGGACAGCTCGCCGATCCGCATTCCTCGAGCCTACGTCCGCGTGCTCCAGGTTCAGACCGCCAGCGAGTCATCGATCGTCCGAGGTTGACAGGCCGTGGAGTGACGGTTTGCCTGTCGGCTCAGGAGAAGGACCACCGTCACGCGTGGATGGTTGACTTGGCCCATGCTGGTGGGTGAGTACGAGGTCGAGGTGTTCGAAGGGGCCAGGGCGCGGTTGGAGGCGGTCGCGTACCGCCTGCTCGGGTCGGCGAACGATGCCGAGGACGTCGTGCAGGACACGTTCCTGCGCTGGCAATCCGCCGACCGGGAACTCATCGAGACGCCCGAGGCGTGGCTGACGAAGGTGCTCACCAACATCTGCCTCAACCGGCCAGTGCGTCAGCCTCGGCCGCCGCGACGCCATCATGCAGTGGGTGACCCCGACGACCAGCCCAAACCGTCCGCGGTCACCGGCGGGATGGCCGTACGCATCAAGGAATTGATCTGCAAGATCGCGGCCTGGAGCGTCTCCCACCCGACATCGATGCTCCCCACCCGTCGTCACCACACCACCCTGGCCGAAGAGCGCCACGTGACACGCCACTGACCGGGCCTTCCCGCAGCGAAGCAGTACCCAACACCGCTTTGTCCACAGTGGCCAGAACCATCCATCGAGCAAGAGGAACGGCCGCCATGATCCTGACTGCCGGAGCCAACGGCGTCGTGGGACGTCAGGTGATGAATCTGCTGCCGCACGAGGGAACCGCCGTCGCAGCGGTCACTCGCGGGCTCGGCAGGACCCGGCTTCCCGACAACGCGAAAGTCCTCAGCGGTGACCTGTTTCGTCCCCAGTGGTTCGAGACGGCACTGGACGGAGTCGAAGCACTGCAGATCAGCCCGCGCGCCACCGGTCCCGGCCGGACGGTTCCGCGCGATGTGAGCGGCCCATCCGCAGCTGGTCTCCGCACTACCTGAGCACTCGCCGCCCTGGCGGTGCGACGGGTCAGCGGCGTGAGCGGGTGATTTCGCGGGCAGCCATCCACACCACCCGGCTCGGCCGCGCTCAGCAGGGGCAGTGGACCTGCTCACTCCGCGACCGAACTGCAACCTCCCAGCGCTGCGCGCGTCGATCTGGGGCTGGGCTGTGTCACGGTCGTGATCGTCGGGTCGCAGGCTGTACCCATGCGAAGTGGGGTTTTCCTGCGCTGGGTGGCGCATCCGGTGACCGTCGGGGCCACGGTGGTGCTGCTGCTCAACGACCACGTGTTCAAGCAGGCGTGGCCGGGACTGGTCACCGGCAAGCTCAGTGACGTAGCC
>JBDSAJ010000558.1:0-15429 GCA_039922235.1 Umezawaea sp. | reverse complement strand
TTTAGGAAACCGATGCTCTATCCCCTGAGCTACGAGGGCGGGGCGTTCGTCGTGGGTAGTTTAGCGGGGCGCTGATCAATCGTGGTGTGGGGGGTTGTGGTGGTGGGGGGTTGCCTAGAGTTGGGTGGGTGACGCCGAAATTTGATGATGTGCGGGGGGCCGCGGTCGCTGCCGGTCTTCGCGTGCTGGCCAGGGTGACGCCGTTCGTCGAGCCTGAGTTGGTGGGGTTGCGGGAGGTGGTTGGGGTGGGTGATGTTTGTGTGGACATCGGTGCTGCTTTGGGGTTGTACACGGTTACCCTGTCGCAGCTCGTCGGTCCACAAGGGACTGTCCACAGCGTCGAACCCCTGGTCTTCGCACATCCAGCGCTGTCTTACGTGTTGCGGCCGCGGGAGGCGCGGAACGTGGTGCGGCACGCGGTCGCACTGGGGGTTGCTGAGGGGCGGGAGGTGATGAGCGTGCCGGTTCGGCACGGGGTGCCGGTCACCGGGCGGTCGTTCCTCACGGCTGGGGCTGAGGGGCTTGGGTCGAACGTGGAGTTCGCTGAGCACCTGGAGGTGGTGGTGCGGACGCAGACGTTGGACGCGTTCGTGGCTGAGCAGGGTATCGGGCGGCTCAACTTCGTGAAAGCGGATGTGGAGGGGGCGGAGTTGCGGGTTCTCGAAGGTGGGGTTTCCACGATCGAGAAGCTGCGGCCGAAGTTCCTGCTGGAGATCGAGGAGCGGCACGTCGAGCGGTTCGGGTATCGGGCGCGGGACGTGGTGGCTTGGCTCGGTGACCGGGAATATGACATGCGGATCTGGCGGCAGGGTGGGTGGCGGCAGGTTCAGCAGATCGAGCCCGACGTGCGGAACTACCTGTTCGTACCTCGTTGACCTGCTGAAAAGCGGAAGACCCCGGCCCCTGGGGGTGGACCGGGGTCTTCCTCGGAAGTGGTCTACTGCGGGTAGACCTCAAGTTCGTAGAGCGAGTATCCGTAATTAGTGCCGCGTTGGGTACCCGTCATTCGTACGAACCGCGCGTCGGTAGGGGTGAACGACACGTTGTCGGTCACGCCGTTCCCCTCCGCGGTAACGAATACCTGCCGCCACTGGGTGCCGTCCGCCGACACCTCGACGCGGTAGCCCTTCGCGTAGGACGTCTCCCACCGCAGGAACACCCGTCCCACCTGCTGCACCGACCCCAGGTCGACCTGGAGCCACTGGCCGTCGCTCCAGTCGCTGGCCCAGCGGGTGGTCGCGTTGCCGTCCACGGCGTTGGCGGGCGGGGAGTTGTTCGCGCCCCGCTCGTAGCTGCTGGCCGTGGCGGTCTTGCCCTGGGCGGTGTTGGTGAGCGTGTTGCCGCGCCGCGCAGGGAACTGGACGACCTGCTGGTAGGTCGGGCGGTTCTGCCACTGGATCTTGTCCTGGGTGATGCCGCCCATCGCGCGGTGGATCACCGCGTCGGCACACCACTGGTCGCCCGCGGTGCAGTCCGCGTCACCGGGGTAGACCTGGTTGGCAGGCACGGCCGCCGCGGCCTTGAGGCTGTCCAAGAGCACCGTGCGGCACGCGTTGACGTCGCCGCCACCGCAGTAAGTGCCGGTCAGCGGGCCGGCGACCTGGTCACCGAGCACGCGCCGGATGTCCTTGTCGACGTAGCTCCACCAGCCGTACTGGAACGACGAGCCCTTGTGCGGGGCGGCGCCGTGGGTGTCGGACGGGGCCTCGTCGACCTGGATGGCCTTGACCATCTCGGTGTACAGGTCCGCACCCAGACCGGGCTGGAACTCGGCCTGCACCAGCTTCGGCCACCACGCGTCGAGCACGCGGATCGCCTCGGCGTGGTTGTAGACCTTGCTGCCCTTGGTCGTTTCGCGACGCAGCGAACCGGACTGCTGCCACGCCTTGAGCTTCTGCACGGTCGCCGCCAGCGCGGGGTCGGTGACCGCGGCCTTGTCGATCACGCGCAGCAGATCGGGGAGTACCTGTTCGGCGCGCAGGTCAGCGCCCGCGGCCTCGGACATCGCCTTGGTGAGCGACGCCCTGGAGACCTTGCCGCCGTTGGCGATCAACGACTTCACCCGGCCGTCGAGCAGGTTGCCGCGGTGCACCGAGCCGTTGCCGAAGCCGGACGACGTGAAGTCCTTCGCCTGCTTGTTGTTCCAGCTGATGTAGTAGTCCTGGTTGATCGACTGGGGGTGTTCCGCCGCGGGCGTGTAGCGCGCGGTGTTGGTGTTCGGGTCCCAGTCCTGCCACTCGTACTGCTGGCTCGCCTTGATCGGCAGGTTCGGGTCGACACCCGCCTTGCGCACCGGGTTCATGCCGGAGTTGTAGTACGCCGTGTCCTTGGAGTCGGCGTAGAACCAGTTGAACGCGTACCCGACGTGCTCGGCGGCGCGCTGGAAGTCCTGCGCGGACTTGATGGCACTGGGGTCGTTGAACTCCTGGAACCCGATGATCGGGTCCACCTCGTGCAGGTACGTGGACCGCAGCTCGGTGTAGGCGACGGGCTTGCCGCCGACCGTGGCGCGGCTCTGCACCAGGCCGTACTTGGTGCGGTACATGGCGAGCGTGTACGACCCGGCTGCTGTGCCGTCGGCGACGGTGGGCTTCCAGGCGTTCTTGCGCTCCAACCGCTCCATCGCCACGCACTGGCCGCGCAGCAGGTAGTAGTTGGACGCCTTGGTGGCCGGCTTGCCGTCCGGCTCGCACAGGTCGACGGCGAACGTGTCGACGATGTCCTGGCCCGCCGAGGTGGCGCTCCAGGCGTAGTCCTGGCCGCGGCCGAGCTGCACGTACATGCCGACGCCCGCGAAGGACACGCCACGGGCGGAGATGCCGGGGCCGTTGAGCTCCTGGAGCATCAGCAGCTGCGGCGCGAAGTAGCCGGTCTGCGGGCCGAACACGGCGACCGGGTTGCCGGTGTCGGTGTGCGCGCCGGACACGACGAGCGCGTTGGACATGCCGTGCTTCTTGTTCAGCAGGTCCGCGGGCAGCACGCCGTCGGCGAAGATGCCCTGGGCGGCGGCCAGGCCGCCGGCGGGGACGTCGGTGACGGTGGTGGTGCCGGTCTGGTCGTACACCATCGGTTCGCGGGTTACCGAACCCGCGTCCGGCATGGCCACGCCCTGCGGGTTGGCCGGGCTGGCGGAGTACGGGTAGCTCTGGCCGTCGTGCAGCGTCAGCACGGCCTCCGGGTCGTTCTGCTCCCGGAACGACTTCCACACCTGCTCGCCGACCGTGGCGCCGTACTTGTTCTGCGCCGCCAGCTTGACCAGCGCGGACTGCACCTCGCCGCCGCCGCCCGAGCCGAACAGGCCGCCGACGACGGACGCGATGGCGACCATGTCGGTCGCCTTGAACGGCTGGATGTCGTTCCAGTTCGTGACGGAGTCCGCGTGCCCGCTGAGCACGTACTCGCCGGGGAAGTTCCGCGCCGAGACCGACTGGGTGATGTAGGCGTTGATGCCCGAGATGTAGTCGTTGACGTCCTGCGACGCCTGCACGCCACGGGGTCCGCTCGCGGCGACCCGGTCGATCTGGGTCTGCAGGTCGGCCTCGTTGTAGGCGATCTGGGAGTAGAAGCTCTGCTCCAGCACGCGGTTGCCCTCGGCGCCGCCCGCGAAGCCGGTGAGCTGGCTGCGGCCGAGGTGGCGGAACACGTCCATCAGCCACAGCCGGTCCTGCGCGGCGGCGTAACCGGCGCCGAACTCGGTGCCGGACCGGGTGGTGCCGTAGATGTGCGGCATCCCGATGGCCTTGTCGCGGATGATCGTCACGTCCGCGCGCGGCTTGATCGTGCTCTCGACCTGGTCGGGCGCGACGCCGAAGGACGCGTCGTTGAAGAACGTGCCCAGCTGCTCGTTGGTCAGCCCTTGGTAGCCGGACGACAGCCCGTCGTACTTCGGCAGCTGGTCCGCCGCGTGCGCCGGCCGCGTGCCGAACAGCTTGTGGCCGAGGATCTCGGCCAACGTGGCGCTGCCGTTGTTGCCGGGCGGCAGGATGTCGTTGCACTGGCCGAGGCAGTAGTCGTTCGAGGCGAACGCGACCGTCGCGGGCAGCTCAGGAGCTGCCTGCGCTGGTGCGGTGATGACGGAGGTGGTGGCGAGCAGGGCGACCACCACCATGGGTAGGGCGGCTCTCCGCATGACGCGAAGCTCCTTCCACGCAGGGCTGGTGTGGCGCACGTTACGTTTCCCGGAACTTTTCTGAAAGGGTTTCACGTTCTTTTGCCCCAAACGGCTGGAAATTGTTGTTACCTGTTGCCGAAGTGGGCCGCTTCTGGGAAAAAGTTCACCATGATGCGACGGCGAACGCTGCTGGGCGGGGTGGCCGCGTCCGGGCTGCTGCTCGGGGTGGGCGCGGCGCCCGCGAGGGCTGCCCTGCTGCCCGTCCGCGCCTGCGCCGACTGGGGCGCCCGCCCGCCGTCGAGTCCCACGACGGTGATCTACCGCCGTCCGGTGCGCATCCTCGTGCACCACACCGCGACCGAGAACGTCACCGACTACTCCGAGGCGCACGCGTACGCGCACGCCCGGTGGATCCAGAACCACCACATGGACGACAACGGCTGGCTCGACTCCGGCCAGCACTTCACCAACAGTCGTGGCGGCTTCCTGATGGAGGGCAGGCACGGCAGCCTCGCCGCGCTGCGCGCGGGCGACCGCCTCGTGCAGGGCGCCCACTGCCCCGGCCAGAACGACATCGCGATCGGCATCGAGAACGAGGGGCTCTACACCGCCGTGGAACCGCGGCTCGAGCAGTGGGACTCGCTCGTGTCGTTCTGCGCGTACACCTGCGAGCAGTACGGCATCGCGCCGTCGCAGATCGACGGCCACCGCGACCACTACGCCGACACGCAGTGCCCCGGCGACAAGCTCTACGCCATGCTCCCGAGGCTGCGGCAGGAAGTCGCGCGAGTGCTTGGCTGACCGTGTTTCTTCCTGGCAACTGTGAACGTTGTGGTGAGAGCCTTTCCACGGCACCGAACGCTGGGCAAACGTCCTACCACATGGTGAGATAACGTCGAATTAACACCAGCTTGCGCATTGGTGCGCGATGCTGGGCCTGTATGAACACGAAACGCCAACTCGGGGAGGCGTCGTGATCAAGGTGATGCTGGCCGACGACGAGGACCTCGTCCGGTCCGGGCTTCGCATGATCCTGAGCAGCGCCGGTGACATCGAAGTAGTGGCCGAGTGCGACGACGGGCACCTGGTGGCCGACCTGGCCCGCCAGCACCGTCCGCACGTGGTCCTGCTGGACATCCGCATGCGGTCCAACGACGGGCTGGTCGCGTTGCGCAGGCTGCGCACGCTGCCCGATCCGCCGAAGATCGCCATGCTCACCACGTTCGACGTGGACGAGTACGTCAGCGAGGCCTTGCGCCTGGGCGCCAGCGGCTTCCTGCTGAAGGACACCGAACCGGAACAGCTGGTGAAGGCGGTGCGCGACCTCGCACGAGGTGGCGCGGTGCTCGATCCCGGTGTGGCGGCACGGGTTCTCGCGGCGGTGGCCGACGGCGAACGGGCCGCGGAGCCCGCACGACGGCTGCTGGCCATGTTGTCCGAACGGGAGCGCGAGGTGCTCGTGCTGATCGGCCAAGGCATGTCCAACGCCGAGATCGGTGGCACGCTGCACCTTTCCGAGGCCACGGTGAAGGGCTACGTGTCCTCGGTGCTCGGCAAGATCGGTGCGGTGAACCGCGTCCAGGCCGCCCTGGTGGCCTTCCGCGGTGGGTTGATCGCTTAAGACCAGTGCGGGGGGCTTCCGCAAGCCCCCCGCACTAGTTCACGATCTCGTGCACCGTCGGCTCGACCTCGACGCGGTTGCGGCCGTGCCTCTTCGCCCGGTACAGGGCCATGTCCGCTGCCGCGAACAACTGGTCCAGCTTCGCCGGACCGGCCGCCACGCCGATGCTGACCGTCGGTCGCCGGGTCGTGCCCAGCACCATCGACCAGTCGTGCCCGTCGACGGCCGCGCGGATCCGCTCCGCCACGGTCGGCCCGACCTCGTGCTCCGAGTTGCCGTTGTCGCCCAGCAGCACCACGAACTCGTCACCCGCCCAGCGGGCCACGAGGTCGTCCGTGCGGCACTCGCGGCGCAACAACTGGGCGATCTCACGCAGGGCGGCGTCGCCCGCTGCGTGCCCGGCGTCGTCGTTCACACCCTTGAACCAGTCGACGTCGACCAGCACCAGCCACGGCACACGCCCGCGGGACGCCGTGCCCTCCAACAGCGTCGAAGCCTGTGCTTCCAGCCCGAGGCGGTTCGCCAGCCCGGTCAACGGATCCCGCGCCGCCGCTTCCTGGGCGGCCACGGCGAGTTGCTGTGCGCGCAACGCGGCCTGGCGGTGCTCCAACGCCTGACCCAGACCTTCTTGCAGCGTCTCGGACGCCTTCTGGCCCGCCGCGACGCTGCACCGCAGCGCGGCGGCCTCGCCGACGGCGTCGTCCATCTCGGAGCAGATGTTCGCCAGGTCCAACGAGAAGCGCAGCATCAGCGAGGTGTCGTTGATGGACTGGGCGGCGGCGACGGACCGGCTGGCCAGCGTGCGGGCCGACACCATGTCGCCCTTGTCGCGGCGCACCGTGGCCAGCACCCAGTTGCCGACGGCGATGCCCCACTTGTCCCTGACCTCGGTCGCCAGTTCCAGCGTCCGCTGACCGGCCTTCTCGGCCTGCTCCAGCTCACCGATCCCGGCGAGCGCCCGGCCGTACGCGCCTAGCAGCCCGCGGTGCACGTGGTCGTCCACGGTGTCCAGCGTCAAGCCCTCGGCGAGGTAGCCCCTGGCCTCCTCGAAGATTGCGGGCGCCGCCGCGGGCGGTCCGGAGGCCGCGCGGAAGTTCAGCGTGCCGCCCAGCCGTTGCAGGCACTGCGCCAGCGTGTCCGGGCCGTTCGCCCGCCGGGCGACCTCCACGGCCCGCCGCACCATGTCGAGTGCGGCGTGCCGGTGCCCGATGCCTTCCAGCAGATAGCTCAACGTGCCCATCGTCTGTGCCGCGGCGGGACTGTCGGTGGTCTCGGAGTCGACGTCCAGCCAGCCCTCGGCGGCCAGTTCCAGTGCCAGCGGGATCCGGCCCAGTCGCCACGCCATCACGGCCCGGTGCACCAGGACGGCCGAGCGCACCCAGCGGTCCGCGCTCGGCGGGGCCTTGGTGACCACCTCGTCGAACACGGCGTTGGCTTCGGGTAAACGCCCAGCGTTCAACAGCACCCGGACCCTCAGGTCCATGTGCGTCACGTGTCCCGCTGTCAGCGGCTCGCGCTGCTCCACTCGTGCTCGACACTCCATTCCGACTCGCCGAGCGGGAACCGCGGGGTTCCGCCCCTGCCGGCACGGCCCCAACAGGCTACCGGGAGGAGCGCTCCCTGTACCGCTCGTGGTGCATGACGTCTTCGACAGGTATGCGGTGGCGCCACCCGGCGCGTTCCAGATCGGGTTGATCAGGCAACCCTGCCACGGGTCCGACGCAAAGCCACGCGACCGGCCGCAACCTGGCCGGAATATGCAGCATTCGGCGCAGTACGTCCTCCTGGTAGAAGCTCACCCACCCCACGCCGAGGCCTTCCGCGGTCGCCGCGAGCCACAAGTTCTGGATCGCCAGGCAAACGGAGTACAGGCCGGCGTCCGCGATGGCGTGGCGGCCGAGCACGGCGGGGGAGCCCCGGTCCGGGTCGTACGTGACGACCACGCCGATGCTCGACTCCAGGATGCCCTCGACCTTGATCCGGCTGAACACCTCCGCGCGCTCGGCGTCCAACTGGGCGTTGAACAGGCTGCGCTCGGCGTGCACGTGGTCGCGGAAGGCCCGTCGGGTCCGCTCGTCGCGGACGAGGATGAAGTCCCACGGCTGGGACAGGCCGACGCTGGGCGCGGAGTGCGCGGCCGTCAGCACGCGGTGCAGCACGTCCGGCGGGATCGGGGCGCCGGTGAACTCGCGCCGGGTGTCGCGGCGGCGGTGCAGCACCTCGTAGAGGCCCACGTCATTCCCAGGTCGAGCCTCGCGCGCCGGAGGCGCGGTGAAGAACTCAGGCTGTTCGCTGGTGCTCATTCGGACGATCGTGCCCCGAGCGCGGAGCGACCACCACCGCGATGGGGTGCGGTGATGGTCACTCCGGGGGGCTACTTCCCCTGGGAGGGGTAGGGGAGCAGCGCCATCTCGCGGGCGTTCTTGATCGCCGTGGCGACCTGCCGCTGCTCCTGCGGGGTCAGCCCGGTGACGCGCCGCGAGCGGATCTTGCCCCGGTCGGACACGAACTTGCGCAGCAGCGAGGTGTCGTTCCAGTCGACTTCGGACACCCCTTCGCGCTTCAGGACGTTCACCCGCCGCTTCGGCAGCGGGCGCCGGCCGTTCTTCGCCACGGTCACCAGCTCGCCTTGCTGACACCGGGCAGCTCGCCCCGGTGTGCCATCTCGCGCAACCGGATCCGCGACAGCCCGAACGCGCGGAAGTACGCCCTCGGGCGACCGTCCACGACGTCCCGGTTCCGCAGCCGCGTGGGACTCGCGTCACGCGGCAGCCGTTGCAGGCCGTGCACCGCCGCCGCCCGCTGTTCGTCAGTGGACGAAGGGGATCGCAGCAGTTCCTTCAGCTCCGCCCGCTTCTCCGCGTGCCGCGCCACGACGACCCGGCGCTGCTGGTCCTTGACGACCTTCGACTTCTTGGCCATCAGCGCTCCTCCTTGAAGTCGACGTGCCTGCGCACCACCGGGTCGAACTTGCGCAGCACCAGCCGGTCCGGGTCGTTGCGCCGGTTCTTGCGGGTCACGTACGTGTAGCCGGTCCCCGCCGTCGACCGCATCTTGATGATCGGGCGGACGTCCGTGCTCTTGGCCATCAGACCTTCTCCCCGTTGGCGCGCAACGACGCGACGATCGCTTCGATGCCCCGCCGGTCGACCGTCTTGATCCCCTTCACGGACAGGTTCAGCACGACGTGCCGTCCCTCGGACGGCAGCCAGTACCGCCGCCGCTGGGTGTTGGGCAGCCAACGGCGGGACGTCCGCCGGTTGGAGTGCGAGACCTGCTTGCCGAACCCCGGCTCGCGGCCCGTCAGCTGGCAGTGGCGCGACGACACGCGACCTCCTTTGTAATGACATCCATTTCCATCTACAGTAGCCCACATGAAAACCGTTGTCGTCATGGTGGCCGGTGTGACCGAGCACCCGGTGGCCGAGGAGGTGTGGCGCGCACTGGAGGGATCGGTCCTGGTGCGCCACGACCTGAGCCGCATCACCGAGGGCGTCGTCAGCCGCTGGGTCGACGGCGCGCTGACCGTCCTGCGCCTCGCGCACGGCTGCGTCTCGTGCACCCTGCGGGAGGACCTCGTCCCGCTCCTGCGCTCACTGGCGGGCCAGACCGTCGTCCTGCACCTCGACCCCGCGCTGGAGCCGGAAGCCGTCTGCCTGGCGCTGCCGCAGGACGAGGTCCACGTCGAGACCGTCATCGCGGTCGTCGACCGCGAGACCTGGCTGTCCGACGCGACCGGCGAGATGAGCCTCGCCGAGCGCGGCCTCGGTGCGGCGGACGACGACGAGCGCACCATCGCCCAGGTGGTCGTCGGACACGCCGAGTTCGCCGACGCGCTGGTGCTCACCGGTGAACCGGGCGACATCCGCACGACGGCCGTGCTGGACCGCGTGGCACCGGGCACCCCGAGGCACGAACTGTCCTCATTGGACGTTCTAGCAGTGCTGGCCGCCCCGAAGATCCGCCTGCACAACGCTTTCGGCCCGCTGCTGCGCGGCCTCCCGCTGGAACCCGATGGCGCCGTCGCCACGGTTCACTTCACCGCGCGCCGCCCGTTCCACCCGCAACGCCTGCACGAAGCGCTGGACGTCCTGCTGGAAGGCGTGGTCCGCACCAGGGGCAGGCTCTGGGTGGCCACTCAGCCGGACGTGGCGCTGTGGCTGGAATCGGCGGGCGGCGGCCTCCGCATCGGCGACGCGGGCAACTGGCTGGCCGCCGTGGCCGACTGGTCCGAGGTCGAACCGGAACGCCGCGCGATGGCCTCGCTCGACTGGGACTTCCACTACGGCGACCGCGCCCAGGACCTGGTGATCATCGCCCACGAGGCCTCACCGGAGGCCATCACCACCACCCTGCGCGCGGCACTGCTGACCGACGAGGAACTGGCCATGGGCGCCGACCTCACCTGCAGCGAAGACCCCTTCGCCTACAACGCCAGGGAAGAAGCATCGTGAAGCCGAACATCCACCCCGACTACCACCCGGTCGTCTTCCGCGACATCTCGACGGGCAAGCAGTTCCTCACCCGCTCGACGGCCACGTCCGACCAGGCCGTCGACTGGGAGGACGGTAATACCTACCCGCTGCTGGTCGTCGACATCACCGCCGACTCCCACCCGTTCTGGACGGGCACCCAGCGCCACGTCGACACGGCGGGCCGGATCGAGAAGTTCAACCAGCGCTACGGAAAGCGGCAGAAGTAATGGCGGTCCCGAAGAGGAAGACGTCCAGGTCCAACACCCGTCACCGGCGCGCGCAGTGGAAGGCGACGGTGCCGGACCTGGTGGAGGTCACGGCACTGGACGGCCGGAAGCTCAGGGTGCCCAGGCGACTGGTGGCGGCGTACGAGCGCGGTCTGCTGTAGGGCTCGTCGGGGTGGTGGAACCGATACCCGTGAATCGAAGCCGCCCGTTCGCCGGACTGGGACCTGCCGCTACCGCTCTTCGGCGGTGGGCCCAGTGCGGTGATCGTCCGTTGTGTGCGCCACCAACAGCACGACTTCCACCAGTTCCTTGACCAGGTTGAGGGCTTCCCCCGGAACGTGCTCAGACCCACTGCGTCGAAGACGACGTCGTAGGTGTTCGCGTTCTTCGTGAAGTCGTGGTTGCGGTAGTCGATCACGTGGTCCGCGCCGAGCGACTCGACCAAGGCCACGTTGTCCGGTCCGCTCGTACGCCTGTCGCCGAGAGGTCTCTCAGCGACCGTACTGCGGTTTCACCTGTGCCTGCGTCTCCCCGTCCGGCGACTCCTGCCACTGCTCGAATGGCCTGTCCAAGATCCACCCGACCCCGTCGTGCTCCAGCACCCGGTGCCCGCAGGTGTCCAAGTTGGACAGTGACTCGAACAGTTCCACGCTCCACGAGAACAGCCGCCTGCACAGCAGCCGGATCGTCAGCCCGTGCGACACGACCAGCACGGTCTGCGGGTGGTGGGGGTCCTTCCGCATCCGCAGTTCCAGCTCGGTGAGGAACGCCGCGAGCCGGTCGTCCACGTCCGCACCGGACTCGCCGTTCGGCAGCCGGAAGAAGAAGTGGCCGAACTCGTGCCGCTGGTGCTTCAGCACCTCCTGCTGGACCGGGTCCTGGAGGTTGCCCCAGTCCTGTTCGCGCAGCCGCGGTTCGGCGACCACCCGGTCGACCAGGTCGTCGAGCGCCAGGCCGGCCAACGTCTTGCGCGTCCGCAGGTAGGGGCTGACGTACACCGCCACCGGGCCGTCGCCGATGAGGCCGCGCACCACCGGGCCCGCGGCGCGGGCCTGCTCCTCGCCGAGCGGTGTCAGTGGGAGCGAGTGGTCCGGGACCCGGCAGTAGGCCGATTCGTCCACGTTGCCGATGCTCTGGCCGTGTCGCAGCAGGATGATCCGCACACCATCATCTTGCGGGAGAGCCCAACCGGAGCAACCGGTGGACCGGAAACCGCTGTTACAGTCCGAGTCGATATCTGACAGGGAGCGTCACATGATCAAGTACATCGCCCTCTACAAGAAGCCCGCTGACGAAGCGGACTTCGACGAGAAGTACTTCTCCTCGCACCTGCCGATCGTGCGGAAAACCCCAGGTCTGGTGCGCGCCGAGGTGGCCAAGGTCGACCGCGTGCTGGTTCCCGGCTTCCTCGGGGACACCGACCTGCACGTCATCGCGGAGATGTACTTCGAGTCGGCCGAGGTCATGAAGGCGGCGTTCCAGTCACCCGAGTGGCACGCGGCGGGCGCGAACCTGTCGGAGATCGGCGGCCTGGAACTGGTGGCCATGTTCACCGCCGAGGTGGTCGCCGAATGATCGCGGGGGTGATCGGCGGCGGCACGATGGGCGCGGGCATCGCGCACCTCCTGCTCGCGGGCGGGCACGACGTGACGCTGGCCGAAGCGGGCGCGGACCGGGCCGGAGCAGCACGCGAGGCCGTTCGCCGGTCCCTCACCAAGGCCGCCGAGCGGGGCAAGCTGACCGGGACCCCCGACGACCTGCTGGCGAGGCTGACCGTCGTGCCGGACCTGGCCGACCTGCCGCCCGCGGCCGAACTGGTCGTCGAGGCCGTCCCGGAGAGCGCCGACCTCAAGCGCCGGGTCCTCAGCCAGGCCGCAAGCGTTTGCCCACAGGCCGTCCTCGCCTCCAACACCTCCTCGCTGTCGATCACCTCGCTGGCCGACGGCCTACCGGGTGAACGCCTGGTCGGGATGCACTTCTTCAACCCCGTCCCGGTGCAGGAACTGGTCGAGCTGGTCCACCACGCGGGTGTGGGCCCGGACGTGGTGGCGACGGTCCGCGGCTGGGCAGAGGCGCTGGGCAAGACCGTGATCGAGGTCCGCGACTCGCCCGGCTTCGCCACCTCCCGGCTGGGGGTCGCGGTCGGCATGGAGGCCATCCGGATGCTGGAGGACGGCGTGGCCAGTGCCGACGACATCGACACGGGGATGCGCCTCGGCTACGGCTGGCCGATGGGTCCGCTCAAGCTGACCGACCTCGTCGGCCTCGACGTGCGGCTCGCGATCGCCGAGCACCTGGCCGCCGAGCTCGGGCCGAGGTTCGCCCCGCCCGCGCTGCTGCGCGACAAGGTCGCGCGGGGTGAGCTGGGCCGGAAGTCCGGTCAGGGGTTCTTCACCTGGTAAGCAGTAGGGCGTGGAGATTCGGGAGTACACCGAGGACGACCGCGACACCGTGGTGCGGATGCGCCAGCTCGCTTTCGCGGGTACTGCACCGCCACCGGAGAAGCTGGTCGTGCCTGGCAGGCTCGGACTGCTCGCACTGGACGGCGGTCGTCCGCTCGGGTCGCTGCTGATCAACGACTTCGCCCAGTTCTTCGGCGGCCGCGCGGTCCCGATGGGCGGCATCGGCGGTGTCGTGGTCGACCCGCACGCGCGTGGCCGAGGCGTCGCGTCGACCATGCTCGACCGGGCGCTGCGCACGATGCGCGAGCAGGGCCAGTCGCTGTCCGCGCTGTACCCGACGGTGCCCGCGCTCTACCGCGGCAAGGGCTGGGAGCGCTCGGGCGTGCTCGAACGGCTCGTGTTCCCGATGGACCGGCTGCTCATGTCGCCGAAGGCCCCGCACCGGCTGGCCACCCGCCACGCCACCGAGGCCGACCTCGCCGACATCCACGCCTGCTACACCGCGATCGCGGTCACGGTCGACGGCCTGCTCGACCGCCACGACCCGCCGTTCAAGCCCGCGAAGCTGCTCGACCTGGACGTGCTGACGCTCGCGCACGACGCCGTCGGCGGGCTGCGCGGCTACCTGGCCGCCGAGCGCGAGCCGGGCCTGCTCAAGGTCCACGACCTCGTCGGCGTCGACGTGGACGCCCAGCTCACCCTGCTGGCGGAACTGACGTCGTGGGCGGGCGTGCTGGACAAGGTCGACGTGCGCGTGGTCGACCCGGCGTTCACCGGGCTGCTCACCTCGCAGGCCGTGCGCTTCGACATGTCGACCTTCCAGTGGCTGCTGCGGGTCGTCGACCTGCCCGCCGCCGTCGCCGCCCGCGGCTGGCCGAACGCGGTGGGCCTCAAGGCGGGTGCAGTCGACCTGGACGTGGTCGACGAGGACGCGCCGTGGCACGCGGGCAGGCAGCGCCTCGTCGTGGGCGACGACAAGGTGTGGATCGAGCCCGGCGGCAGCGGAGCCGTCCAGGTGCACGCCAGGGCGCTCGGGCCGTGGTTCGCCGGGGCGCAGGACACGGCCGCGCTGCGCCGCGCGGGCCTGCTGACCGGTGACGCGCCGCTGCTGGACCAACTGGTCGCCACCCCCGGCAGCCCACACCTCGCCGACTTCTTCTAGCCCACCTACCGTTACCACTCGTGTTGCTCATCGTCCTGGAACTGGTCGGCATCGCCGTGTTCGCGGCGTCCGGCGCGATCGCCGCCGTCCGGGCCCGGCTCGACGTGTTCGGCGTGATCGTGCTGGCGCTGACGACCGCGCTGGGCGGCGGCGTCATCCGGGACGTGCTGGTCGGCGTGCACCCGCCGAGCAGCCTCACCAAGTGGCCGTACCTGCTGGTCCCGGCCGTGACCGGGCTGCTGGTGTTCTCGTTCCACCCGCAGCTCGCGAAGCTCCGCCGCGCCGTACTGCTGCTGGACGCGGTCGGCCTCGGCCTGTTCGTCACCGGGGGCACGTCGACCGCGCTCGCACTGGGCGCCCCGCCGTACACGGCGTGCCTGATCGGCATGACCACCGGCATCGGCGGCGGCGCCCTGCGCGACGTGCTGCTCCGCGAGATCCCGCTGGTCCTGCGCCGCGAGATCTACGCCTTGGCGGCGCTGCTCGGCGGTCTGGTGGTTGCGGGCGGCAGCGTGCTGGGCCTGCCCGAGGGCCCGGTGGCACTGGTCGGGTCCGCCCTGGTAGTGGCGGTGCGGCTGCTAGCGCTGTGGCGGAAGTGGAACGCGCCGGTAGCCAGTGTTTGACCTAGAACTGCGGACTGTGACGCGGACTCTCGATTTGACGCGTAGTTCACACGGTTTGTTGGGGTCCCTCTCAGGCGCTTCTCAGGACGAGGAGCAAGACTAGGCCCATGCGCATCCTCGTTGTCGACGACGACCGGGCCGTGCGTGAGTCGCTACGCCGCTCACTGCAATTCAACGGCTACCAGGTGGAAACTGCCGGCGACGGCCAGCAAGCGCTCGAGTCGGTGACGACAGCGCGCCCCGACGCGATGGTCCTGGACGTCATGATGCCGAGGCTCGACGGCCTCGAAGTGTGCCGCAGGCTGCGGAGCACCGGCGACGACCTGCCGATCCTCGTCCTCACGGCCCGCGACGCGGTCTCGGACCGCGTATCCGGGCTGGACGCGGGCGCCGACGACTACCTGCCGAAGCCGTTCGCGCTGGAGGAGCTGCTCGCCCGGCTGAGGGCGCTGCTGCGGCGGGCGTCGAACGAGCAGGACGACGCCGAGCGCGCCCGTGCCACGCTGAAGTTCGCCGACCTCGAACTGGACCCCGGCACGCGCGACGTGCGGCGCGGCGAGCGGGCCATCAGCCTCACGCGCACCGAGTTCGCGCTGCTGGAGCTGTTCCTCGCGCACCCGAAGCAGGTGCTGACCCGCGGCCGCATCCTGGAGGACGTGTGGGGCTACGACTTCCCGACCTCCGGCAACGCCCTGGAGGTCTACGTCGGCTACCTGCGGCGCAAGACCGAGCTGGAAGGCGAGTCGCGGTTGCTGCACACGGTGCGTGGCGTCGGCTACGTGCTGCGGGAGACGCCTCCGTGATCATC
>JBDSAJ010000557.1:0-10414 GCA_039922235.1 Umezawaea sp. | reverse complement strand
TGCCTTGGGGAGAGCGGATGCTTCGGTTGTCGAGGTGGACGGCGGTTCTTGCCGTGGTCGCCCTGATCGTGTTCGGCGCGCCGGCGGCGAAGGCGTCGATCTACTTGTGGTTCGTGGTCTACTCGCCGTCCGCGGGTGCGCGCGCCGAAGTGGGTGAACCGGTCCTGATCACCGGGTACGCCTACTGGGGTGAGGGCACAGCTGCCGACAGGGTCGAGTTGACCTTCGATGTCGGGGCGACCTGGGTAGATGGCGACATCAACAGCGTCGGCTCGTGGTACTACCTGTTCACGCCTACCCAGTCCGGCGACGTCACCTTCCACATGCGGGGCTGGTACAAGGGCGACCTTGGCGATCCGAGTTCGTCGTACACGTTGCACGTCGGCACGCCAGGCTCCCTCGCGCCGGTCAGTTGTCAGTGCACCTTCAACGGGTTCAAGTCCTCGTACAACGACGTCGACACCCAGCCGGTGGAACTGGGGGTGCGGTTCGCGGTCGACCGGCCCGGCTGGTTGAACAGGCTCAGGTTCCAGCGCGGGACGTACCGGGGTGAGGTCACCATCCGGGTCTGGGGTCCGGGCGGCGTGCTGCTGCACGAGCAGGTCGAGCCGCCGGCGACGGACACCTACGTGTACCGGACGATCAACCCCCCGGTGCAGGTCGAGCCGAACGCCGACTACGTCGTGTCGTATTACACGCCTGAAGGCGGTTACCAGTCGAGCGAGGAGTCGTACACAGGCACCCTGTTCCAGGCGCCCTTCATCGTGCGCGCCGACGCGGGCGTTTACCGCTATGGGGAAGGCGGCGGGTTCCCGACCAGCACCTGGAACCACAGCAACTACGCGATCTACCCGTACCTCGTGTCCTGATCCTGCCGCAACCGGCGCTGTGGCTCATCGGCCCTCGCGGTGGCCGATGATCCACAGCTCGTTCTCGCAGAAAAAACGCCTCCGGATGTCGAGAACCCGACACCGGCTCCGTCCCAGGGCCGGAAGAAGCCACGACACAGGAGGACCCAGTGCAGCAGCCGGAGATCGCCGAGATCCTGAACCGCCCCCTGAGCCAGGAACTGCTGGCCCGCGACCTGACCCGCTTGGCCTACGTGGCCAAGGACGGCACACCCCGCAACATCCCCATCGCGTTCAGCTGGAACGGCACCGAGATCGTCATGTGCACCACCAAGAACGCCCCGAAACTCCACTCCCTCCGCAAGAACCCGGCCGTGGCACTGACCATCGACACCGAGGTGCACCCGCCCAAGATCCTGCTCATCCGGGGCCAGGTCGAACTGGACGTGGTCGACGGCATCCCGGACGAGTACCTGGAGATGAACGGCACCTACCAGATGACGGCGGAGCAACGAGTCGTCTGGGAGGCCGAGGTGCGCTCCCTCTACGACGGCATGGTCCGGATCGTCGTGACCCCCACGTGGGCCAAGCTGATCGACTTCGAGACGACCCTGCCGAGCGCGGTCGAGGAACTGGTCAAGCAGCGAGAAGAACGTCAGCGCGCCTGACCTGGTCGTGAGGGTTTTCCTCAGCGGACGACCCGGTAGGTCGCGTGGATGACCCGCCCGGACGGGATGGCCTCGACCTGCTCGAAGGTGGTGTCGCCGATGTTCTCCAGCAGCCGCTCACCCTTGCCCAGGATCACCGGCGTGATGTGCAGGGTGAGTTCGTCCAGCAGGCCGGCGCGGAGGAACTGCTGGACGGTGTCGGCTCCGCCCGCGATGGCCACGTTCTTGTCGCCGGCGACCGCGCGGGCCTGCTTGAGGGCGGATTCCACGCCGTCGGTGACGAACGTGAACGTGGTGCCGCCCTGCATCTCCAGCGGTTCGCGCGGGTGGCTGGTCAGGACGAAGACGGGGGCGTGGTAGGGCGGGTTGTCGCCCCACCAGCCCGTCCAGTCCAGGTCCCACTCGCCGCGGCCGGGACCGAACATGTTGCGGCCCATGATGTAGGCGCCGTTGCCCGCGACGATCGCGTCGACGGCGTCGTCGTCGACGGTGCGTTCACCCTCGCCGCTCATGGTCGCGGTGGCGAACATCCAGTCGTGCACGCGGGAGCCGTCCACGCCGATCGGGTTGTCGAGGTCCTGGTTCGGGCCCGCGGTGTAGCCGTCGAGGGAGATCGCGAGGTTGCTGGTCACTGTGGTCATGCCTGAGTAGACCAGTGCCGTTCGCGAAACTCATCGGTGGGTCGTCAAGTGGTGTCCGACAGCGGACGGGAATAAATGCGACGCCGTGCTTGTTGACGCGGGGCATGTCGGACGAAACTGTGGCACTCAGCCCCACCTCGTGGGTGCAGGACCAGACCAAGAAGATCCTGGAGACCGGTACGACGGAAGGGATCCGGATCCTTGGGGCTCCGATCGTGCTGATGACGCTGCGCGGTGCGAAGACCGGCGCGTTGCGCTACACGCCCGTGATGCGGGTGGAGCACGAGGGCAGGTACGCGATCGTGGCGTCGAAGGGCGGTGCCGCCGAGCACCCCACCTGGTACTACAACATCAAGGCGCACCCCGAGTTCCCCTTGCAGGACGGGACCGTGACGAAGGTCTACGTGGCGCGGGAGGTGGATGGCGACGAGCGGGCCGAGTGGTGGGAGCGGGCTGTCGCGGCGTTCCCGTCCTATGGCGAGTACCAGACGAAGACCGACCGGCAGATCCCGGTGTTCGTGCTGGACCCGAAGTAGCGCTCTGGCCGAGATCGATCGGTGGGAGGCGGGCAGGGCGCAGTCGTGGCCTGTCCGCCTTCGTACGCAGGGGTGCCGACAGTGCCACCCGGTCAGGAAAGTCGTGACCGGATCGCGGTGAGGATTCCCTGGAACTCGGGTCGGACGTCCCGACAGGTGATGTGCGGAACGACGTGGAACAGCGCGCGGTCACCGCGGTGGTGGACGATCCCGCTCAGCCGGGTGAACCGGATCCCGTAGGTGTTGAGCTGCTGCTCCAGTTGCGGCTTCATCATGCACACGGCCGAGCCGAGTCCACTGTGGGCGGTCGCGGCGACGGCGATGAGCGCGGTGCCGAGCAGGGCCGACGGTTCGTGGCGGCCGCGGCGGAACGGTGCGGCGACCGCCAAGCGGGAAATTTCGCCGATGGACGCCCTCGGCAGCGTGGTGAGGTCGATCGGAGCCGGGTTGTGGAGCCGCACCCCGGCTGCTTCGAACGGCAGGCCGATTTCCCCGTCGGTGTCCTCGGCGAACACGACGCGCACGGACCCGGCCCACGCCCCGGTCGGTTTGTGGCCGAGCAGGTAGTGCCGTGCCCGCTCGTCGTAGGCGTCCCGCTCCAGCCCGTCGGCGCGGACGGCCTCGAAACCGAACTCCCGGCAGTAGACCTCGTGGCGCAGGGCGAAAGAAGCGTCGCGCAACTCCGGCGTGTCCGCGACGACGACCTCGAACTCGCCGTCGAACGCGCGGGCGAGGTCGCGCGAGGCCGGGGTGGTGGCCCGGTCGGAAGGAGGTCGTGGCATATCGCCTTTATAGTCCGGACGCGCTCGTGGTAGACCCGTTTCCGTGTCACGCACCCGAGTTCTGATCCTGGCCGAGGCGGTCACGCTCGCGCACGTGGCGCGCCCGGTCGCCCTCGCCGCCGGACTCGACCCGGCGCGCTTCGCCGTCCACTTCGCCACCGCGCCCCGGTTCGACGCGCTGATCGGACCGCTCGGCCACGTCCGCCACGACCTGGACTCGATCACCCCGGTGCGGTTCCTCGACGCGCTCGATCGCGGCGCACCGGTCTACACCGCCGCTGACCTGCGCCGCTACGTCCACGAGGACCTGCGCCTGATCGCCGAGGTCGAACCCGACGTCGTGGTCGGCGACTTCCGCCTCTCGCTCTCGGCGAGCGCGCGGCTCGCGGGCGTTCCGTACGCCACCATCACCAACGTGTACTGGAGTTCCTGTGCCCGGCAGCGGTTCCCGCTCCCGGAACTGCCGCTCACGCGGACGCTGGGTGTGCGCGCGGCAGGCGCGCTCTTCCCGCTGGCCAGGCCGTTCGCCTTCGCGGCGCACACGATCCCGCTCAACCGCGTGCGCCGCGAGCACGGCCTGACCTCGCTCGGCACGGATCTGCGCCGCACCTACACCGACGCCGACCAGGTGCTCTTCTCCGACGCGCCCGAACTGGCCCCGCCGCACACCCTGGCCGCCTGCCACGAGTTCCTGGGTCCGGTGCTGTGGTCACCCGCCGTCACCGAGCCCGACTGGCTGGCTGAGCTGCCGCCCGATCGGCCGGTGGTCTACGTGACGCTGGGCAGCTCGGGGCAGCGCCGGTTGCTGGACCAGGCGTTGCGCGCGTTGGCCGAGCTGCCGGTGACCGTCGTGGTCGCCCGAGCGGGAGCCGAGCCGGTGCCGGTGCCGTTGCCGTTGCCGTTGCCGTTGCCGGACAACGTGTTCATGGCCGACTACCTGCCGGGCGAGGCCGTTGCCCGCCGTGCCGCGCTGGTCGTGTGCAACGGGGGCAGCCCGGCCGTGCAGCAGGCGCTGGCCGCCGGACGGCCGGTGCTGGGCCTACCGGGCAACATGGACCAGCACCTGAGCATGCGGTCGGCCGTGGCAGCCGGGGTGGGACTGCCCGTTCGCTCGGAACACGCGACCGCGGAGACGATCGCCCGAGCCGCCCGCAGGCTCTTGGACGAGCCGTGGTTCCGCCTGCGTGCGGAGGCGATGGCCGACCGGTTCGCGAGCTACGACGCGCCTGCCGCCTTCGCCCGTGCGGTGGCACGGCTGGCTCGCGGCTAGTCGACCAGCAGGCGCTCCAGTGGCAGCCGCGTCGACCGTGCGGTCGGGGGCGGGCCACCGCCGACGCGGCCGTAGAACACGGTCCGCTCCAGCGTGTCGGGACCGAGGAGCCGGGCCATCCTGGCGGAGACGGCGCGGGCCCGCCGTGACGACGCCTCGTCGCGGGTGAACGCGACCTCGTCGCGGACGTACTCGTGGAACACCAGCGGCGTGTACTGGGGTTGCAGGTGCAGGCCGACCAGGGTCGCGGTGAGCCAGAAGCGCTGCACGGCACGACCTGCGGCCAGGAAGTCCTCCGGGGATCGCGGCTGGCTCGGGGCGATGAGGACGAAGTGGGCGGCGCAGGCCAAACCCGGCACGAGGTCCATCTCGGCGGCCGGGCCGACGGACCCGCCGATCCGGTCCAGCCCTGCGGCCCGTCGTCGAGAACCCAGTGCCCACCGCATGATCCGCCCGGTCAGCGGGTTGACGCCCAGCGCGCGGTCGGGCAGTCGCTCCTGGCTGCGGTCGGTGTTCCACTCGATCGCGGCGGCGTGGGTGTCGAACGCCTCGGGAGTGCCAAGGCGCAGCAGGGAGTTGGCGAAGTTCACCCGAGCTGCCCGGCCGCGGTCCGCCCGCGTGCCGAGGAAGCGCACCTCGAACGGAGCCGCCGCTTCGACCAGCGCGTGGAGCTGCCGGGCGGTCAGCGGTGTGGTGGGCATCGGTCGGCGTTGCACGGTGCGCAGTCGGATGGCGGGGACCAGCGGGCTCGGGTCCACCTCGGAGTCGACGAGCTGGACGTCGAACGCGGCTGATCCCGGCCGCGGGGCGATGTCGGCGCGCAGCCCGGAAGCCGTTGCGGCGATGGAGATCGTCTCCAGGAGAGCACCCGTGGCTACCTGGGTGGCGTGCCCTTGGAGGTCGTAGATGTCGCCCGCGGGTCGGGAGTGGACGACGAACCTCCGGTCGTCCAGCACCTCGAAGCGCCACGGCTGCGCGTTGTCGCCGCTCGGTGCCCACCGTGCGAGTTCGAGCACCTCGTGCACGGCCCCGTCCGGGGGAACCGGCGCGGGTGGGCGTTCGGCGGCCAGGCGCTCCCGCGCGAGCGCGAGGGTGAGGCGCTGCAACGGGTTGCGGCTGCCGCCGGGACGCCAGGTGTGGCGCAGTTTGTTCAGGTAGGCGTCGTACTGCAGGCCGTGCGGTGCCGCGAGCACGTCGCCCCGGTGCAGCAGGATCTTGAGCGCCTGGCTGGCGGCGACGCCCGCGCACAGCTCGCAGCCCATCGCGGTGGACGGCCCCCGGTGGTTGGCGAGGTCGATGCTGCTCGGGTCCACGAGGTACCGCTGCTGCAACCCCGCGGGAGCCAGACCGACGAAGAACCGCAGCAGCTGCTCGTTCTCGTTGACGCCCACCATCCCGAAGTACTCGTCGAACGTCATCCGGCCGGGGAGGAAGTTCAGCACCGCCGCGCCCATCCCCAGCGGCGCGGCGGTGATCGCCGGGGTCCCCTTGCGCGCGCAGGCGGCGAAGACCGCGCGGCGCGCGGCGACGGCGAAGAAGTCGAGCCCGTCGACGTACAGGTCGACACCGTCGAGGAACGCGTCCACGTTGCCCTGGTGCACACCGTCCGGGAACACCCGCAACTGGACTTGGGGGTTGATGTCCCGCGCGGCCTCGGCCAGCACGTCCGCCTTCGGGCGGCCCAGCGTCGACACCTTCGCGCCGTGCTGGCGGTTGAAGTTCTCGATCTCGAACACGTCCAGGTCGGCGATGTGGAACCGCTCGATCCCGAGCCGAGCCAACGTCACCAGGTGGGAGCCGCCGACCCCGCCGAGCCCGGCGATGGCGACCCGCCTGCCCCGCAGCAGCGCCTGTTCGTCCGGCGTGACCCAGCCCAGGTTCCGGACGAAGGCGCGGGCGCGGTCGAAGGATGCCATGATCAGGCAGTCTATCGACGCGACCCCGTTCGGGTGATCGTCAGGTAGGCCACCCCAAGGGTCTTGGCACTAAGGTCGGCGGGCGTGCCGCCCACACGACCTCCCAGGGTGTTCGTCTCCTACGCGGACGACTCCGGCGAACACACCGACGTCGTCCTCCGGTTCGCCAGTCGGCTGCACGGCGAATTCGGCATCGAGGTCGGCCTGGACCTGTGGGAACGCGACCGACGCCGGGACTGGCTCGACTGGGCGGTTGACCAGATCGAGCACGGCGACTTCGTGCTGGCGATCGCCTCGCCCGAGTACAAGCGGCTGGCCGGACCGGACGGCGACTCCCACGACCACGCCCGGTTCCAGCTCATGATGCTGCGCGAGCACTTGGCTGCCGACCGGCCCCGGTGGCTGCCGAAGATCCTCCCGGTAGTCCTGCCGGGGTGTTCGGCCGACGACCTGCCGACGTTCCTCCAGCCGTACTCCGCGACCCGCTACGTCATCCCCGGCCAACTGGACGAGCTGCTGCGCGTGCTGACCGGGCAACCCCGCCACATCAGGCCGGAACTGGCGTCGCCCGTCCCGGAACGGGACGACCTGTTCCGCGCGACACCGGTCGGCGCTGACCTGAGCCGCGTGCTGGTCGAGGCGTCCGAGCGCTTGGCGGGCGCGGTCACCAAGCGGTGGCGCGACGAGGCGGAGGGGCTGAGCCTCGACGACCCCCGGCCGCTGGCCACCCGCTGGGCGGCCGACGGCACCTCGTTCGACCGGATCGGGCTGCTGTTCCGCCAGCACGTGCCGACCCGCAGGCTGCTCGTGCTCGGTGGCCCCGGATCGGGCAAGAGCGTCTCGGCGATCCGGCTGGTGTCCGACGTGCTCGTCACCTGGACCGTTGGCGATCCGGTGCCGTTCCTGGTCCCGGTCACCGACTGGAATCCCGGTGAGCTGCACGCGTTCGACTGGCTCGCCCGACGGCTCGCCCGCGACCACCAGCTCGGCGGGACCGTGCGCTGGGTGGACGGCAGGCGCACCACGCTGGCGTCCGCGCTGCTGGAAGTGGGGTTGGTGCTGCCCGTCCTGGACGGCTTGGAGACCGTCGCGGACGAGTTGCGGCCCGCCGCGATCGCGGCGCTCAACCGCCTGGGCTCGTCGGTCCCGCTGGTCGTCACCTGCGGGACCGACGAGTACCGGGAGTTGGAGGCCGCGGGCGTCGGGCTGGCGAGCTTCACCCGTGCCGAACTGCTGCCCCTCGACCGCGACGACGTCGAGGACTACCTGACCGAGGCGGTGCCGCACGGGGCCCTCCGCCTCGGCCCGCTGTTCGCCAGGCTGCGGGAGGAACCCGAGCCGACGCCGTTCGTGGTGTGGCTGATCCGCGTGGTCCACCAGGGGCTCGACCGCGATCCCGGCGAACTGTGCGACCGGGAGCGCTTCTTCGATATGGCATCGATCGAGGCCCACCTGCTGGCCCACCTCGTCCCGGCGGTCTACCCGGACCACCCCCGAACCCGGTCGTCTACCACCCGATGGCACCACACCACCGTCCGGCGCTGGCTCGCCCACCTGGCCGGGAACCTGGACACGACCGGGTCACCGGACATCGCGTGGTGGAGGCTCCATCGCTCCCTCCCGTGGGTCGCGCCTGCCTGCTGGGCGCTGGTAGGCGCGTCGATGGGCTTCGGGTTCGTCAGCAACGCGGGCTTGGTGCCCGGCCTCGCCGCCGCCGCGGTGATCGGGCTGGTGACGAGCAATCGCCGCTACCTGAATCACCTCGGCGGCGTCGACCTCGAAACCCCGCACGGCCTGAACGCCACGGCACCCCGACTGCGCGCCGAACTGCGGCAGTTCGCCCAGGTGATGGCGAGCGGACTGCCGTGCGTCGTGGGTGTGCTCGCCCTCGTCGTGGCCGCCATGGGCCTCTCGATCGGCCTGTCGGTCAGCTTCCGCTCGCCGGTGTCGGCGACGCTGGTCCTGGGCAGCGGGTTCCTGGGCTGGTGGTTCGGCCGGAAGCTGGTGCGGCGGGACCGCACCGACCGGAACGACGGCCTGGTCGGCCTCTCGAACCTCGCCCGCGCGACGAACCCCGGCGCGACGATCCGCGCCGACCGGCAGGTGGTCCTGCTCGGCACGGGGACGATGCTGGCGATCGCGGCGGTGTTCGCCGTGCTGGGCGTCGAGTACGCGGTCCGGATAGCTCTCGGCGGCGCCGCCGCTTGGGCTCTGTCCAGCGCGTACGCCAGGTTCACCGTGGCCCGGCTCGTGCTGGCCGCCCGCGGCAGGCTGCCGTGGCGGCTGCCGGCGTTCCTGGACGACGCCCGCGATCGCGGCGTGCTCCGCCAGCACGGCGCCGTTCACCAGTTCCGCCACCAGCACCTGCAACGACACCTCGGCGAACCGGAGCGGTGACGGACCTGCCCTCACTCGACCGTCAGCACGATCTTGCCCTGGATGTGCCCCTTGGCAGCTCGCTCGTGCGCCGCGGGGGCGTCCTTGAGCGGGAAGGTGCTGTCGATCGCCACGCGGATCGTGCCGTCCCCGACCAGTCGTCCGATCTCGGCGAGCTGTGCGCCGTTCGAGCGGACCTGGATGGCGGTGACCGTGACGCCCAGCTTCGCGTTCTCCTCGTCGTCGAACTCGGCGAAGTAGACCGGGTAGAGGGATCCGCCGCGCTTGAGGGTGCGCAGGAAGCGCCTGCTGCCGGGACCCCCGACGTTGTCCAGGACGAGGTCGACGGCACGGGCGACGTCCTCGGGCCGTTCCTTGGTGTAGTCGATGAACTCGTCGGCGCCGAGGTCGCGCAGGAACGCCTCGTGGGCGCCGGAGGCCACGGCGATGACGCGGGCACCCTTCCACTTCGCCAGCTGGAGGGCGAGGTGCCCCACGCCACCGGCGGCGCCGTTGACGAGGACGGTCGTTCCGCTGTCGAGCGCCATCGGGCGGTGCCGGGCTGCTTGGAACGGCGAGGGGTGGTCGTGGCCGACCTCGATCAGGAACTGCCACGCCGTCAACCCCGACATGGGCAGGCCCGCGGCGTGCACGTGGTCGATGGCAGCCGGCTTGCGAGCGAGGTCCGAAGCGGGCGCGGTGACGTACTCGGCGTACGCGCTGCCCTGCAGGGAAGTGGGGAAGCGCAGGAGGCCGATCACCTCGTCCCCGACCGCGAAGTCGTCGACATCGGCGGCGACGGCTGCCACGACGCCCGAGACGTCGGTCCCAGGGATCAGGGGGAGGTCGAACGGGGGCTTCAGCTCGGCAGGCACGTCGGGCATCCCTCCGCGCACGTACCAGTCGGGAGGGTTGATGCCGACCGCGTGCACGCGGATGAGCACCTCGCCCGGCTCCGGTTCGGGAACGGGCACCTCCTCGTGGCGCAGCACTTCGGGGCCGCCGAACTCGTGCATCCGGATCGCTTTCATGGTCTGCGTGGGCACGGCTCTCTCCTGCGTCTCGCGGGGTAAACTTAAGTGAACCAGAGGTCCGTTTTTCCGGATCACTGATCCGATAATACGGGTCAGTGATCCGGATAATCAAGGGGATGCAGATGAGGGCGGATGCCCAGGCCAATCGCGACCGTCTGCTGGTCGTCGCGGGCGCCGTCATCGCCGAGCAGGGCGTCGACGCGTCGATGCGCGACATCGCCCGGCAGGCCGGGGTCGGGTTGGCGACGTTGCTGCGTCACTTCCCGACGCGGGAGTCGCTGCTGGAAGCCCTGCTCCGCACGAGCTTCGACGAGCTGACGGCACGGGCGGCCGAGATCGAGAC
>JBDSAJ010000556.1:0-17644 GCA_039922235.1 Umezawaea sp. | reverse complement strand
ACTGCGGCGGTGAGCCCTAGTCGGCGCCGAACCAGGTCGTGAGTGCCTCGGCGAGGCCGTCGCCGCCCGCCCACGCCACGATGCCGTCCGGGCGGACCAGCAGGCCGGGCAGGTCCGGGTGGGCCTCGCAGCAGGCGCCGAGCACCGGCACCCGCTTCTCGTCCACTGCGGACGTCAGGCCGCCGAGGTCGAGCAGCAGGCCCTTGCCGTCGTGGAGGTGGTCGCCGAGCCGGGTGCCGTCGGCCAGTTCGAGGTCCGGTGCGCTGCGGCCGACCCACGGGTGGTCGCCGGGCAGTTCGCAGCTCTGCCAGACACCGGAGATCTTCTTCACGAAGTAGGTCGTGCCGGTCGTGGTGTCGACGAGGTCGGCGACGACGGCGCGCAGCGCACGAGCGTGCGAGTCCGGGCGCATCAACGCGATCTGGGCACGGGTCCAGTTCAACACCCACTCGCCGATCGGGTGCCGCTCGGCGGTGTAGGTGTCGAGCAGGCTCTTCGGGAGCCTGCCGAGGACGACCGAGGCGAGCTTCCAGCCGAGGTTCACCGCGTCGCCGATGCCGAGGTTGAGCCCCTGGCCGCCGAACGGCGAGTGCACGTGCGCGGCGTCGCCTGCCAGCAGGACGCGGTCGAGCCGGTAGGTGGTGGCCTGGCGGGCATTGTCGGTGAACCTGGTCGCGGACTTGACGGCCGTGACCCGAACGTCCACTCCGGACACGGTGCTGATGCTCTTCTCCAGCTCCGCCGTGGTGATCGGCTCGGTGCGGTCCTCCGGCGGGCCGTCGAACTCGACGGTGAGGATGCGCCCTGGCTGCGGGCCGTGCGCGTAGATGCCGGTCGGCGTGGTCGTCCAACCACGAGCGAGCTGGTCGGCGCCCTCCATCTCCACGATCGCCTGGTGCCCGGTGATCTCCGGTGGCGTGCCGGGGAAGTCGAAGCCTGCCAGCTTGCGCACCGCGCTGCGGCCGCCGTCGCAGCCGACGAGCCATCCGGCGCGCACGGTCTCGCCGCCGGCGTGCACGGTGACGCCGTCGTCGTCGCTCTCGAACCCGGTCAGTTCCACGCCACGGCGGACCTCCACGGCCAGTTCCGCGGCGCGGTCGGCGAGGATCGCCTCGAGCTGCTGCTGGAGGACGAAGCCGAGCTTGTCGACGGGACCGTGGCCTGCCAGTTCCGGGTCGGACTCGTCGAGCAGCTCACCCTTCATCCAGAGCGCGGCGAAGTGCCCGGCGAACCTGGGCGGCGGGGCGGCCGACCTGTCCTTCTGGAACGCCCGGAAGGCGCCCATGTTCTTCTCCTGCTCCGCCATGAGTCTCGGCAGCAGGCCACGGCGGTAGAACGCCTCGCCGGACGGGGTGTTGATCGCGCCTGCCTTGATCGTCGGGTCCGGTTCGGGCAGCCGCTCCAGCACGAGCACCGACACCCCGTGCAACCGCAGCTCGCAGGCCAGCATGAGGCCGGTCGGACCGGCCCCGGAGATGATCACGTCGTAGGTCATGGAGAAAATTGTACCCGACTCAAATTTTAGTCGGGTACAGTGATCTGCGTGACGTCCTTGCGGGAGCGGAAGAAGGCGGAGACACGGCAGCGCATCGCCGACGTGGCGACGGTGATGTTCGTCGAGCGCGGGTTCGACAACGTCCCCATCACGGAGATCGCCGAGGCGGCAGGCGTGTCGAAGGTGACGGTGTTCAACTACTTCCCGCGCAAGGAAGACATCTTCTTCGACCGCTTCCCGCAGGCACGCGAACTCCTCACCACGGCGATCCGCGACCGGCGCGCCGACGAGACGCCGTTGGCCGCGCTGCGGCGGCTGTTCGTCGAGCTGGCCGAGCAGGGGCACCCGCTCGGCGGCTTCGAGGACCGGTACATCCACTTCTGGCGCACGGTCCTCGACTCGCCCGCCCTGCGTGCGCGGGTCCGCGAGGCGATCGAGGAGTTCGAGGCGCACCTGACGGACCTGCTCACCGGCATCGACCCGCACCCCCGGCTGACGGCGGCGGTCGTGCTGGCCGCGTTCCGCGCCGTGTACAGCGAGCGGGCCAGGCGGATGCTCGCCGGGGAGAAGGCCCGTGAGATCACCCCCGACCACATCACCGCCGTCAAGCACATGTTCGACACCCTGGCTGGGGGCTTTCGGTAACCCGGAGCGGCATGACGGCGCCGCGCCGCACCACGAGCGCCGAGGCAGCGGCCCACGCTCCTGATGAGCTCGCCGCCGAGTAGGCCGGCCGCTACACCGCCGCGGTCCCGGACCGCGCGGACCTCACGCCGATCGTGTCAGCACTGCCGAGCGACGGCACCGCGGCACTGCTCTGCGTCGAGCGCGACCCGGAGGCCTGCCACCGCTCGTTGATCGCCCAGCGGCTGACCGAGCGGCACCGCGTCCCGATCGAGCACCTGCGCCCCTCGTGACGCGTGGGCCTGCGCTACCGGCGTTCCAGCGCGGACACCAGGCGCGGCAGCGAACTGCCCAGGCCCCAGCGCTTGCCGAGTTCCGCCACCCGGTCCGGGTCCACCGGCTGGGCCGGGATGGTGTCGGGGCGGTCGAGGACGACCGGCGCGTCGACGGCCACGTTGACCACGGTCGGCGCGGCCGCCAAGTACGACTCGGCGGCGATCAGGCTGTTGCGGGCGCGGGTGGTCAGCTTGCGGTCACGGGGGTCGGTGACGGCGGCGAGCACGGCTTCCAGGGAGCCGAACTCGGTGATCAGCTTCGCGGCCGTCTTCTCGCCGATGCCCGCCACGCCGGGCAGACCGTCGGACGGGTCGCCGCGCAGCACGGCCATGGCCGCGTACGCCGTGCCCGCGGATTCCACCGGCAGCGCGTACTTCGCGGCGAGTTCCTCGGGGCCCAGCAGTTCCGCCTTCGCCCAGCCGCGGCCGACGTACAGCACGCGCACCTCGGTGGGGGAGTCGCGGACGACCTGGAACAGGTCGCGGTCGCCGGTCACGACCTCCACCGGGTCGGTCTTCTCGTGGTGCGCGAGCGCGCCGATGACGTCGTCGGCCTCGTAGCCGGTGGCCTCAGCGGTGCAGATGCCCACCGCGGCGAGCACGTCCATGATGATCGGGATCTGCGGGGTCAGCGTGTCCGGCACCTCCTCGGACCCGTCGGTCGCCTCTGCCGCCACGCGGTGCGCCTTGTACGACGGCAGCGCGGTGGTGCGGAACTCCGGGCGCCAGTCGGCGTCCATGCACGCGACGAGCCTGCCCGCGTGGCGTTCGGTGATGACGCGCGCGATCGTGTCGACGAAGCCGCGCACCGCGTTGATCGGTGTGCCGTCCGGCGCGGTCATCGATTCGGGCAGCGCGTAGAAGGCGCGGAAGTACAGGCTGGCGGAGTCGAGCAGCACGAGGGGTTGGGCCACGGCGGCAAGACTGCCAGATCGGGGGCCACTAGGCTCGGCGGCATGTCGACGAGCATTGGCCCCATCGATGTTGACGCGCTGCGCGCCCGCCTGGACCGCGCGGGCACGGCCGCCGCCGCGGCCGACGTGGACGCCCTGCTGATCTCACCCGGCTCGGACCTCGCGTACCTGCTGGGGGTGGGCGGAACGTCCTTCGAACGCCTCACCTGCCTGGTGCTGCCGGTCGGCGGCACGCCGGTGCTGGTCGTGCCGAAGCTGGAGCAGCCGGGGTACGCGGGTCTGCCGACCGGTGAACTCGGCGTCGAGGTCGCCACGTGGGTCGACGGCGAGGACCCGTACCGGTTGGTGACGCAGGCGCTGCGGGCCACCGGGCGGGTCGCGGTGTCGGACATGATGCCCGCGCTGCACACGCTGGCGCTGCGCGACGCGATCGCGGGCGAGCAGGTGCTCGCCGGGCCGGTGCTGCGCGAACTGCGGATGCGCAAGGACGCCGTGGAGATCGCGGCGCTGGGCAAGGCGGGCGCGGCGATCGACCGCGTGCACGCCCGCGTCGGCGAGTGGCTGCGCGCGGGCCGCACGGAAGCCGAGGTCGGCGCGGACATCGCCGCCGCCATCGTCGAAGAGGGCCACACCGTCGCGGAGTTCGTGATCGTCGGCTCGGGCCCGAACGGCGCGTCGCCGCACCACGGCCTGTCCGACCGGGTGATCGAGGCCGGTGACGTCGTCGTGGTCGACATCGGCGGCCCGGTCGCCGAGGGCTACTGCTCGGACTCCACCCGCGTGTACTCCGTCGGCGAGCCGCGGTTCGACGACGTGCGCGGCACCTATGCCGTGCTCCAGGCCGCGCAGCAGGCGGCCGTGGACGCGGTGCGCCCAGGGGTGACCGCCTCTGAGGTCGACGCGGCCGCCCGCTCGGTGATCGCCGACGCCGGGTTCGGCGAGTACTTCGTGCACCGCACCGGCCACGGCATCGGGCTGGACGTGCACGAGGAGCCGTACATCGTCGGCGGCAACGACCTGCCGCTGGAAGAGGGCATGGCGTTCAGCATCGAGCCCGGCATCTACCTGCCCGGCCGCTGGGGTGCCCGCATCGAGGACATCGTGGTGGTCACGGGGACGGGCGTGGAGAGCGTCAACAACCAGCCGCACGAGCTGGTGGTGCTCCCCGCGTGACGAACCTGGAGCCCATCGACCGGGCCATCCTCCGCCAACTCGCCGCCGACGGGCGGTGCAGCTTCACCGACCTCGCCGAACGCGTCGGGCTGAGCGTGTCGGCGGTGCACCAGCGGGTGAAGCGGCTGGAGCAGCGCGGCGTGCTGCTCGGCTACAGCGCCCGGCTGGACGGCGAGGAGATCGGGCTGCCGCTGAGCGCGTTCATCTCGATCACGCCCATCGACCCCGCCGCGCCGGACGACTACCCGAAGCGGCTGGAGCACCTGCCGCAGATCGAGGCCTGCTACTCCGTCGCGGGCGACGCCTCGTACGTGCTGCGGGTGCGGGTGGCGTCGCCGTCGGCGCTGGAGGACCTGCTGCGGCAGATCCGGGAGGCCGCCAACGTGTCGACCAGGACGACCGTGGTCCTGTCGACGCCGTACGAGGACCGCCCGCCCGCGGTGTGACGGTCTTCGAGGTCGCCCGCTCGCTCGGGTTCACCGACGTCCGCCCGCTCGCGCGAGGCCTGGAGTTCGCCGCCTACCTGGCGACTGGTTCCGACGGCGCGCGAGTGGTGCTCCGCGTGCCGCTGTGCGGCCGGTTCCAGTCCAACGCCAACGATCCCGATGTCGACACCAGGGCGCTGCTGCGGCGCGAGGAACTGATCACCCATCACGCCGCCGCGGCGGGCCTGCCGGTGGCCGAGCCGGTCCGACTCGTCCTCGGCGCACCGGACGTGCTCGTCAGCCGGTACGTGCCCGACGACGGCGGTGGCGCCGACCCGGCCCGACTCGGCGCCCTGCTCGCCCGGCTGCACCGCGTGCCCGCACCAGCGCTGGAGTGGGCGGAAGACGTTCTGCCGCAACGGATCGCGCGCCGGTGGCAGGAACTGTCGGCACTGGTCGACGGCCTGCCGCCCGCGCCACCGGGCCTGCGCGCCCGGCTGGCGGGCCGCCCGACCGGCAGCCTGCTGCACCTCGACGTGCGGGCGCCGAACCTCCGCTGCGCGAACGGCGAGGTGCTGGCGCTGCTGGACTGGTCCAACGCGCTGGTCGGCGACCCGGCGCTGGAACTGGCCCGGCTCACGGAGTTCGCCGCACTGCCGGAGAACGGCTTGGACTTGCCCGGAATCCTCGCGGGTTACGGACCCGTGCCGGGGACCGACCACCCGTCGTTCCTGGTGTACCGGTTGGACGCGGCGGTGATGCTCGCGCTGGTGTTCCTGTCCGAGGCGCCCGACGAGTCACGGGCGGCGCGGGCGGTCGATCGGGTGCACGCCCTCCTAGTCAAATTTGGCTAGCTATTCCACGGGTCCGGCGCTAGCCTCAGTCGGGTAGTCAAATTTGGTTAGTCAACCGAGGGGTGATTCGATTCATGTCGACCGTGACGCCGTACGTGATGGTGGAAAGCGCTCGTCCGTTCGTCGACTTCCTGCGGGACACCTTCGACGCCGAGGTGTCCAACGTCGTCGCACTGCCCGCGGACCCCGACCGCGTCCTGCACGCCGAGGCGCGGATCGGGACCGGGACGCTGTTCTTCGCCGACTCCGGCCCGGACGGCTGCCAGTGCCGGAGCTTCCCCGCGGAACCCGCGCACATCCAGCTGTGGATGACCGTGCCGGACGCTGAAGCCGCCTACGCGCGGGCGGCGGCCGGTGGGGCCACTCCGGTCATGGATGTCGTGACCCAGGATGATGGCAGCCGAATGGGCGGCTTCATCGCGTTCGGCGCCCTGTGGTGGGTGAACACCGCGGCCTGAGGCCATTCGGCGAGAACGGGAGAACCATGTCCGCGGTTCGACTCCTCGTGCTCGGCGCCGTTCGGCGCCGAGCACGGGCGCACGGCTATCAGGTCCGCACCGACTTGGAAGCCTGGGGCGCCAACGAATGGGCGGGTGTCAAGTCGGGTTCGGTGTACCACGCGCTCAAGGCGATGACCGCCGAAGGCCTGCTCGTGGCGCACGACACCAGCCCCAGCGCGGCGGGCGGACCGCCGCGCACCGAGTACGAGGTCACCGCCGCGGGCGACGAGGCCTACCTGACCCTGCTCCGCGCCGCGTTGGCCCAGCGCGATCCCAAGCTCGACGTCCAGGCCGCGGCGGTCGGCCTCATCGAGGACCTCACCCGAGCCGAGGCGATCGACCTGCTGCGCAGGCGCGCCCGTGCGATGGACGAGTGGCGCGCGAGCGTCACCGCGGACCTGCCGGCCGGCACCGACCTCGACACCTGGGGCCCGGTCGGTGAAGTCCTCGGCCTCTGGCTGCACACCGCCGACAGCCGGGCCGAGTGGACCCGCCGCCTCATCCGCCGACTGGAGGGCGGCGCCTTCCTGATGGCGGGTGAAACCCCGTGATGACGCCGGCCCGGTGTCCCCAGTGGATGGTCTGATCAGCCCACCACGTCGTGCTCGCCGTCTCCAATCCGCGCTCGGCGGCGATCTGCCACAGCGCTTCGCGGTCCTGGAAACCCGGCGGAAGGAAGTGTTGGCGCGCAAGGACACCTAACGCTTCAACGCCGGGTAGTCGACCAGGTCGATGCCGGTGGCGAAGCGGTCGGTCATCCACAGCATGGAGTTCAGCAGCGGGCGGGACTTGAAGAGGCGGTTGCGCAGGCGCAGTCCCGTCCTGGTCCGCGGTGCGAGGAACTGGCCCGCGTTGCCGTTCCTGGACACCTTGGCGTACGGGCGGAACTTCTCCTCGTAGCGGGCGAAGGCCACGCGGTGGTCGCCGTCGGCCGCGGCGAGTTCGCCTGCCAGCACGTAGGCGCCGACGACTGCCAGTCCGCTGCCGAAGCCGCCCAGGGTGTTGCCGAACGCGGAATCGCCGAGCAGGACCACCCGACCGCGGGAGCAGCTGTCCACCTCCGAGCGGCTGATCGAGTCGAGGTAGACGTCGCTGACGCCCGCCATCAGCTCCGGCAGGCGCCACCCGCCGTCGCGGAAAGCGTGTCGCAGCAACGCCTTCTGCTCCTCCGGGTCGTACCGGTCGTAGGTCAGGGGAGCGGAGGCGAAGACGAAGAACGCGGTCGCCTTCGGGCCGCCCACCGTGGCCATGCGGCCGAGTTCGTTGTACATCAGGGCATCGCCGGGGGAGTCGGAGAGCGAGGCCAGCGCGTAGTAGTAGCCGAGGTGCTTCACGTGGTCGGCTTCCGGGCCGAACGCCAGGCGGCGGACGTTCGAGTGGATGCCGTCGGCGCCCACGACCAGGTCGAACGTGCGGGGCACGCCGCGGTCGAACGTGACGTGCACGCCGTCCGTGGTCTCGGTCAGCGACGTGATGGTGTCGCCGAAGACGTAGTCGCACGTCCCGGCCGTGCGGTCGTGCAGGATTTCGGCCAGGTCGCCGCGGTGGATCTCCAGTTCGCCGCCGGTGAACTCGCCGGGGATGACGGTCAGCGGCTTGCCGTTCGCGTCGACGACGATCACGTCCTGGCCACCGGTCTGGCGGCGGCGGACCTCGTCGAGGATGCCCATCCGCTCCAGGACGGCCAGGTGCGTGGCGCCCTTGAAGTCGATGGCCTGGCCGCCGGGCCTGGGGCCGGATGCCTTCTCGACGACGGTGACGGTGCAGCCCGAGCGGTCGAGCCAGTAGGCGAGAGCGGGGCCCGCGATGCTCGCACCGGAGATGAGGACGGTGGTGTTCTTCATGGACGACAGCGTGTCCGGCGGCGCTGACAGTTCGTGCGCACTGCGCTGACAGTCAGCCGTCCAGCACTGTCAGCGCCTCCTCGCGGAGCAGGGCCGCGCCGCGGGCGAACGCCTCCGCGAACCCCGCGGAGCCGAGCGCTTCGCTTGCGGCGCGGGCGATCCGGGCCACGTCGGGATCACCCGCGACGGTGGTGCCGCGGATCGCCACGGCCGCGCCCAGCAGCAGCGCGGTCCGGTCGGGCGATCCGGTCAGCAGGGCGGCGTCGGCCTGGCCATCGGCGGCGGCCGCCAGATCCGCCAGCGGGGACGCGCGGGCGGCCGAGAGGGCGTCGGCGTGCAGGTGGACCGCGCCGGTCAGCCGGGCGAGAGCGGTGAGGACGCCGGCCTTGGGGTTGGCGTGGGGCAGTGCCGCGTCGAACCTGCGCCGGGCCTCGCCGGGATCGCCGCGCAGGCGGGCGATCTCACCGAGCCCGAGGTCGACGGCCGCCGGGGTGTGCGGGTGGCCCGCTTCGACGCTCAACGCGGCGGCCAGCCGGTAGTCGGCGGCGGCCGCGTCGAGATCGTCCTGGCGGATCAGGCACCGAGCCCGGCGGCACAGCACGTCCACCCGCTCCTCGGGCGCGCCCAGTTCGCCGAACTTCGCCAGCGACTCGGCCCACAACACGTGCGCGCGAGCCCACTCACCCCGCCAGCTCGCCACCTGCGCCAGCCAGTCGAGCGCCTGCGCGGTGCCCCACCGCTCGCCCAGCGCGCGGAAGCGGGCCAGCACCGCGAGCAGAACGCGTTCACCCTCGGTGGGACGGCCGCACAGCAGCCGCATCAGCGCGACGCTCAACTCGCCCAGCGCGGCGTTCCACGGATCGACGCCCAGCGGCGGCGGGTCGTCCGGGGCCTCGCCCCACGGGCCGACCGCCATCCCCCAGCGCGCCACACCGAACGGGTACCGCAGGTTCCAGCCCAACGCGCGGACGATCCCGTCCGCGCCGTGCCAGTGCTCCGGCGCCGCGCGCGGCACGGCGTGCACGACGCAGGCGACGTACTCCTCCTCCAACCCGGCGGGAACGTCGGTCAGCAACGTCGTGGCCACCTCACCCGCCTGGCTGCTGCGACCGCTGAGCCACCAGTACGCCGACAGCGTCGCCACCAGCCGGTACGCGGTCTCGCGGTCCTCGCGCACGGCCCAGCGCAGCGCGGCCAGCAGGTTGCCGTTCTCGGCCGACAGCCGGGCCAGCCACGCGTGCTGGTCGGAGCCGCGCAGGTGCGGGTCGGCCCGTCGGGCCAGGTCGAGGTGGTAGTGGGCGTGCGCTCGGCGCAGCGCCCGCTCGTCGGTCAGCCGGTCCGCGCAGAACAGCCGGATGGTGTCGAGCATCCGGTAGCGCTCGCCGTCGGTCTCCACGAACGACCTGTCGACCAGGTCCGCCAGCACGTCCTCCGTGCCGCCGCACACCGCCAGTACGGCGTCGAGCGGGGCGCCGTCGGTGAACACCGCGAACCGCCGCGCCAACTCCCGCTCCTCGGGCCCGAGGAGGTCCCAGCTCCACTCCACCACCGCGGTCAGCGTGCGGTGCCGGGCCGCCGCCGTCCGGTCGCCCCGCGACAGCAGTCGGAACCGGTCCTCCGACGCCAGCCGGGCCGCGAGGTCCGCGACGGTGAACTGCCGCAGCCGGGCGGCGGCCAGTTCGATCGCCAGCGGCAGCCCGTCGAGCGCCGCGCAGATCGCCACGACCGAGTCCGCGTTCTCCCGGTCCACGGCGAAACCGGGCCGCACCGCCGCCGCCCGGTCGGCGAACAGCCGGACCGCCGGGTAGGCAACGGCATCGGGGACGTTCGGCGGCGCGATGTCCAGCGGTGCCAACGGGAGCAGCACCTCACCGGTCAGCCCCAGCGGCTCGCGGCTCGTCGCCAGCACCGCCAGTTCGGGGCACTCCGCCAGCAGCGTCCGGGTCAGCACCGCGACGGCGTCGACCACGTGCTCGCAGTTGTCCAGCACGAGCAGGTCCCGGCCCAGCGCGGCCACCAGCCGCTGTTCGGGCGCCTGCGAGCCGGACCGCAGCCCGAGCGCGCCGAGCACCGCCCACGGCACCCGGTCGCCGTCGGTGAGCGGAGCCAGGTCGACGAAGCACGCGTCCCGCCGGGCCACCGATTCCACGGCCAGCCGCGTCTTGCCGATCCCGCCGGGCCCGGTGATCGTCACCAGCCGCGCGTCCCGCAGTTCCGCTAACCACGCGAGCTCCCGGTCCCGGCCGGTGAAACTGGTCAGCTGGGCGGGCACGCGCCGCCGCGCGGGCCGGTCCGCGCGCAGGACCTCCAGGTGCGCGCCGGCCAACTCGGGGGAGGGGTCGGCGCCCAGTTCGTCGGCGAGCAGCCGCCGTGCGGACTCGAACTCCGCCAGCGCCTCACCGCGCCGCCCGGCCGCCTCCAACGCCCGCAACAACTGCGCCCGCAGCCGTTCCCGCAGGGGGTGCGCGGCGACCAACGCCCTCAGGTCGGCGACCGACCCGCCACCCGCTTCGGCCAGGTCCTCGGTCGCGGTCAGCCGCAACTCCTCCAGCCGCGCCGCCCGCGCGGAGTCCGGCAGGTCCACCAGCGCGGGCCCCCGCCACAACTCCAACGCCTCCCGCAGCACGGTGGCCGCCTGGGCCCGCCCACCCGCGGCCAGCAGTTGCCCGCCCTCGGCCGCGAGCCGCTCGAACCGGTGCGCGTCCACCTCGTCCGGATCGACCGACAACCGGTAGCCACCACCGTGGAACTCCACGGGCACCACCCGCCGCAACCGCGACACCTGAGCCTGCACCGCGTTCGCCGCCCCAGCGGGCGGGGAGTCCCCGTACTGCCCGGCGACCAGCCGCTCCACGTCCACCACCCGGCCCGCGTCCAGCAGCAGCATCACCAGCAGCGCCCGCGGCCTCGGCCCGCCGACGTGGACGGCCTCACCCGTGGCGGACCGCACTTCCAGGGGACCGAGAACGCCGAATCGCACGCGGCCAGCCTGGCACACGGTTCCGCTCACGGAAGCGGAACCGTGTGCCTGCCCGTCAGCAGTCGTCGAGGGTGATGACCACGGCACTGCCTGCTGCCACGTCGACGCCCAGCCTGCCGTCGCGGACGCGCGCCCGGTCGGGTCGACCCGGTGCGAGGTGGCCTTGGCGGTCGACGGTGGCGCCCTGTACGGCGGTCGCCTCCTCCCCGAGCGCGGTGCCGGTCAGGCGCAGGACGTCGGCGCCGTGCGCGCGGGTGTTCACGGCGATGTCGAGGTGCACGGGCGCCGCGCTGGTCTCGTCCTTCTGCACCACGGCGACGCGGGTGCGGCCGTCGTCGCCCTTGATCGCGTAAGCGGTGATGTTGCGGTCGGTCGTCAGGGTGAGCGGCAGGAAGGCGCCCGACTTCAGCTGCCGCGCCATCCACAGGCCGTAGTAGACGGGCATGGCCCGGTACACCCCGGCCTGCTCGTCGGCCGCGTTCGCGGCGCAGATCGGGGTGTAGCGCTGGAACTTGCCGTTCCAGATCGGCTCGTTGCACACGCCGAGCCCACCGTGGACGTTGATGCCGTCCACGCCTGCCTGCGCCATCTGCAGGGCGTAGTCCAGGCCCCACAGCGCGGAGGCGTACTTGTTGCTCACGCCGTCGACGCCGCCGGAGTAGGCGGAGTTGGCCTCGTCGACCCGGAACGCCAGCCCGTTGGCCTTGGCGGCTGCCAGGTTCTTCGACACGGACTTGAGCTGGGCGGTCACGGTCGACGGCGCGAGCAGCGTCGCGATCGTGGCGTCCGGGCCCGCGCTGTACTGGTGCACGGTGACCATGGACATCCGGTCCTTCTCGTCCGCGGCGAGCGAAGCGGCCCACGACGAGGAGGTGCCCGCGGTGTCCGGACCGGCGATGCGCTTGCCGCCGACGGCGCCGGCGCACTTCCGCCAGTCCTGCCGGTAGTCCGCGTAGGCGTAACCCGTGGGCCGGAAACCCTTGCCCACCCACTGGTCCGGCTCGTTGCCGCACTCGGCGGCCACCAGCCTGCGGCCCAGGATGGCGCCCATCGACTTCGCCTGGTCGGCGCCGAGCGCCTCGTCCCAGCGGCCGAGGTTGATGCCCACCATGGTGTTCCAGCCGGTGACGGCGAGGAACTTGTTGAGCCGCTTGATGTCCGTGGGTGTGACGACGTCGTTCACCCACGGGGGCAACGGGTTCGGCGGCACTTGGCCGTCCGGGACCCACCGGGTGTCGCGGTCGAGGGTGTTGCCGGAGATGCGGACGTTGCCGCGGCCCAGCGTCGTGAACAACGCGGCCGCGTTGCCCCTGGCCGGGTCCAGGTTGCCGATGCCGAGTTCGCGCATCTCGAACGAGAGCCCGACGAAGTCCGACGCCAGCCGTCCTGCGGGGTGGGCGGTGTCGATCGTGATGGTGGCCGTGGACGGTGCCGCGAGCGCGACCCCGGTCGTGCCTGCCACCGCGGCCACCACGGTGACCGCGCCGACGGTCGCCCGCCAGCCGGTGCTGAACCTGCTCATGCCGATCTCCTCGTACGCGTAGGACCGACGGCGGCACCCTGGCGAGCGAGCGCGGCCACGGTACGACGGCGCAATGAGCGGCAGCAAGATCACCGGCGAGTTCCGGTCGTCGGCGTTCCCGGTGGCGGGATCCGAGGGGCGCGCGTCATTGCCGCCATCGACCGGAACACGCACAGTGGACGGGTGCGCGAGGTGGTGGTGGTCGGTTACGACGGGGTGGCGCTGCTGGACGTCGCGGGCCCGGTCGAGGTGTTCGAAGGGGCCCGTCAGACGGGAGGGGCCGACTACCGGGTGCGGCTGGCGACGGTGGGCGGCGGGCCGATGCGGGCCACCGCGGGCCTCCAGGTGCTGGCCGAGGACCTGGCCGACATCGACGGCCCGGTCGACACGCTGCTGGTCGTCGGCGGCTTCGGCACCGAGACGGCGGCGGTCGACGAGGTGCTGATCGGCCACGTGCGGCGGCTGGCGGCGACCGCGCGCCGGGTCGCCGGGGTGTGCACGGGGGCTCGGGTGCTGGCGGTGGCCGGGTTGCTCGACGGCGGCCGGGCCACCACGCACTGGGCGTACTGCGCCGACCTCGCCCGACGGCACCCGACCGTCGAGGTGGTGCCGAACGCGATCTTCGTGCGGCACGGCCGGGTCACCACGTCGGCGGGCGTGACGGCGGGGATCGACCTGTCGCTCGCGCTGGTCGCCGACGACCACGGCCAGGACCTGGCCCGCCGGATCGCCCGCTGGCTGGTCGTGTTCCTGCAACGGCCCGGCGGCCAGTCGCAGTTCAGCGTCCGCTCCCGCGTGCCCGCGGTCCGCTCGGACGGCCTGCGGGTGCTGCTCGACTCCATCGCCGCCGACCCGGCCGCGGCGTGGACGGTCGCCGACATGGCCGATCGAGCCGCGATGAGCACCCGGCACCTCGCCCGCGTGTTCCCGCGCGAGGTCGGCCTGCCACCCGCCCAGTACGTCGAACGGGCTCGCGTCGAGTTCGCCACCGAACTGCTCGACTCCGGCGACGAGGCGCTCGAAGTCGTCGCCCGGCGCAGCGGCTTCGGCTCGCCCGAGACGTTGCGCAGGGCGTTCCAGCGCGTGATCGGCGTGTCGCCAGGCGGCTACCGGTCACGCTTCCGCACCACCTGCTGAGGGGATCTCATGGACATCGCTTTCGTGCTCTACCCGAACATGACCGCGCTCGACCTGGTCGGCCCGTACGACGTGCTCTGCCACGCGCCGGGTGTGACCCCGCACCTCGTCGCGGCGACCCTCGACCCGGTGCGCACCGACGCGGGGATGCTGCTCGTGCCGACCACGACGTTCGACGACCTGGACCGCGCGGACGTGATCGTCGTGCCCGGCGGCGAACCGTTCGGCGTGCTGGCCGAGGGAACGGTGGCGGTGTGGCTGCGCAAGGTCCACCCGACCGCGACCTGGACGACGTCGGTGTGCACCGGGTCGCTGCTGCTCGCCGACGCGGGGGTGCTGGAGGGACGCCGCGCCACCACGCACTGGGGGCTGCGGGACCACCTGGCCGGGCAGGGGGTGGAGGTGAGCACCGACCGGGTGGTGCGCGACGGGTCGGTGATCACCGCGGCGGGGGTGTCCGCGGGCATCGACATGGGGCTGACGCTGGCCGGGATCCTGTGGGGCGACGACGTCGCCATGGGCCTCCAGTTGGCGATCGAGTACGACCCCGAGCCGCCCTACGACTGCGGGTCGCTCGAGAAGGCGCCGCCCGCCCTCGTCGACCACATTCGAGGCTTGATGCGCAGTGACTTCAGTGCGGACCAGAACCACGCCGTGAAGGCCTAGAGCGACTGCCCTGCTGGGACCGCGCGGTCAGCGCTGGGTGAGCCGGGCCGCGAGTCCGTCGAGTACGCAGTCCAGGCCGAACGCGAACTCGACGTCGGGGTCCAGTTCTTCGGCTTCGAGGACGCGGCGGGCGAGCATCGGGTGCTCGCCCGCCGCGATGACCTCGCTGATGTAGGGGCCCATGCTGTGCTGCCACTGCTCCTTGGTCAGGCCGGAGCGCTGCTCGGCGTGCCCAGCGGCCAACTGGGCGGCCACCGAGCCCAGCACGTACGCCCGCACGGCGCCAAGCGCTTGCGAGGCCATGGTGATGTCGGGCGTGAGCGCGACGGCGGCGCGCAGCGCGGATTCGGACCGTCGCAACGAGTTGGGGCCGACTGACGGCCTGCCCGCCAGTTCGCCCGCCAACCACGGGTGCCGCAACATGGTCGCGCGCAACCCGCGCGCGACCGCGCCGATGTCGGTGCGCCAGTCCTCTGTGGACTCCGGGAGTGGGTCCTCGCCCTGCGCCGCGTCGACCATCAGGTCCAGCAGTTCGTCGCGGTTGGTGATGTAGCGGTAGAGCGACGCCGTCCCGGAACCGAGATCGGCCGCGACCCGGCGCATCGACACCGCCGCCAAGCCCTCCGCGTCGGCGACGGCCAGCGCGGCGGCCACGAACTGGTCCACCCCCGGCGCGCGCCGGCGCGGTTCGGGGCGTGGTCGCGTCCACACCGACGCGGGGGCGGGGTCTGGCATCGGGTGGTTCCTCTCCTCGTTGACCGGCATCCTATCCTCTGGCTACGGTGTAGCCATGACGGAAACAGCGTATCCAGAAGTGCCGGTGCTCGTGGTCGGGGGCGGCAGTGTCGGGCTCCTCACCGCGGCCCTGCTCGCCCACCACGGCGTCCCCGCGGTGCTCGTCGAACGCCGGGCCGGGCCGTCGGAGCACCCGCGCGCCACCGGCATCGGCTCAGGCACCGTCGAGGCGCTCCGCGAACTCGGGCTCGACGCCGCCGTCGACGCCGTCGCGGTCGACCTCCGGGGCTCCGTCGGCAAGGCGGTGGCGCGGACCGTCGTCGAGATGGGCGCGGGCGACGTCGTGACCGTGCCCATGCCGACCCCGTCCCCCGTCGAACTGGACACGACGCCGTTCCGGCTGCGCGGGGTCTGCGCGCAGGACCGGCTCGACGCCGTCGTCGCGGCGGACCTGGCCCGCCGTGGAGCCGACGTGCGCTGGTCGACCCGTCTGGTCGGTCTTGCGCAGGACGCCGACGGGGTCGACGTCGAACTGGACGGGCCGGACGGTCGCTACTCGCTGCGCTGCGCGCACCTGGTGGCCGCGGACGGCACCCACAGCACCGTGCGGACCGCGCTCGGCGTGGGCACCTCCGGGGCGGGTGACCTGGGCAAGTCGATGATCAACATGCTGTTCCGCGCCGACCTCCGACCCCACCTGCAGGGGATGTCCTTCGCCACCTGCACGATCACCACGCCGGACGCGCCCGGCCTGCTGGCCACCGTGGACGGCGAGACGAACTGGGTCTTCCACGTCGCCTGCGACGTCGACGGGGGTGAGCGCCCCGAGGACTTCACGCCCGAGCGGTGCGTCACGGTCATCCGCGCGGCGGTCGGCGATCCCGACCTCGACGTCGAGGTGCGCAGCGTGCTCCCGTGGCGGCCCCGGAGCGCCCTGGCCGACAGCTTCACCGTCGGCCGCGTGTTCCTCGTCGGCGACGCCGCGCACACCGTGTCACCCCTGGGCGCGTTCGGCCTCAACACCGGCGTCGCCGACGCGCACAACCTGGCGTGGAAGCTGGCCGCCGTCCACCACGGCGAGGCGGGCGCCGGGCTGCTCGACACCTACGCGCAGGAGCGCGAGCCGGTGGCCGCGGCGACGCTGGACCAGGCGATGCTCAGGCTCGGCGACCCGCAGTTGCACTGGGGGCGAGGCCCGGAAGCCGACGCGGCCAGGGCGGCCGCGGGGGTGTGGGCGGCGCCGATCGTGCACCTCGGCCAGCGGTACGACTCGGCCGCCGTCGTCGACCCGCAGCCGGAACTCCCGTCCACGGTGGACCTGGCCGCGGTGCTGGACGGGACGCCGGGTTCACGGGTGCCCAACGCGTGGGTCGACGGGGTCTCCACGCTCGACCTGGTCGCGTCCCGGTGGACCCTGCTGGTGGGCGCCGCGGGCGACCAGTGGCTCGCGGCTGCGGCGGAGGTCGGCCTACCGGCGCACCGGGTCTCCGCACCGTGGCTGTCCGACGACGGGGCCGTGCTCGTGCGGCCGGACACGATCGTCGCGATGCGGGTCGCTGCACCGGTCCCGGACCCGGCGCGGTTCCTCACCGACGTGCTGGACCAGGTGCTGGCCAGGCCGGTCGCGGTGCCGAGCACCTGACCGGGAGTGCCCGTCACGGTTGCGGCTTGGCCATGCTGACCTTGAAGTCCGGGCGTTGTTGCCCCTGCGGGCGCCGGCGTGGTGCGAGTTCACCCTGTTGATCGACGTTCACGCAGGTGAACCGCTGGCTCCGGCCTGCCGGGTCTGCCACGGTGATGACCATGCGCGGGGACGTGGGGGACGGCTTTCGGGCGGCTTTCGGCGTCGCGGAGTTCCGCGTGCTCTGGTGCGCGTCGCTGGCGTCGATCGTCGGTGACCAGCTCGCCCGGCTCGCGCTGTCGATCCTGGTGTTCCAGCGGACGGGCTCACCGGCGTGGACCGCGCTGACCTACGCGCTCACGATGCTGCCCGGCCTGCTGTCCGGCGTGCTGCTCACCGGGCTCGCCGACCGCTACCCGCGCCGGGCGGTGATGGTGTGCAGCGACGTCGTGCGGGCCGTGCTGGTGGCCGTGATGGCGCTGCCCGGAGCGCCGCTGCCGCTGGTCGTCGGCCTGCTGGTGCTGGTGCAGCTGGCCGAGCCGCCGTTCGCCGCCGCCCAGGGAGCACTGCTGCCGCTGGTGCTCGGCGAGCGGCGCTACGAGGCGGGCCAGTCGATCCACCTGATCACCCACCAGGTCGGGCTGCTGCTCGGCTTCGCGGGCGGCGGGCTGGTGGTCGCCGGGCTCGGCACGTCCGGCGCGCTCGCGGTCGACGCCGTGACGTTCGGGCTGTCGGCGCTGCTGCTGCGGTTCGGCTTGCGGTCCAGGCCCGCCTCGGTGACGCCGTCGAACGGATCGGCCGCCGGGCTGTGGTGGGCGC
>JBDSAJ010000555.1:0-8760 GCA_039922235.1 Umezawaea sp. | reverse complement strand
GCGCGGGCAAGTCGTCGCTGCTGCGGGCCGGGCTGGTGCCGAGGATCGCCGAGGGCGCGCTCGAGTGCACCTCGTCCATCGTCGTCACGCCCGCGGAACTGGACCTGAGGCCGGAGGTGCTGGACCGGGTCATCGGCGTCGAGGTGGACGCGCTGGTGCTGGTGGTCGACCAGTTCGAGGAGGTCTTCACCCTCTGCCAGGACCTGGCCGCGCGCGCCGCGTTCATCGACGCGCTGCTGGACGCGTCCCGCACCCGATGCCGGGTCGTGATCGGCGTCCGGGCCGACTTCTACGGGCACTGCGCCGCGCACCCCGGTCTGGTGGACGCGCTGCGCGACGCGCAGGTGCTGCTCGGGCCGATGTCCGCCGAGGAGCTGCGCCAGGCGATCATGCGCCCGGCCGCCAAGTTCGGCTGCACGGTCGAGACCGCGCTGGTGACCCGGCTCGTCGCGGACGCGACCGGCCAGCCCGGTGTGCTGCCGCTGGTGTCGCACGCGCTGCTGGAGACGTGGCGGCGAAGACGCGGGACGGCGTTGACGCTGGCCGGGTACGAGGCGGCGGGCGGCATCCAGCACGCGCTCGCGCAGACCGCCGAACGTACTTACACGGCGCTGGAGACCGACCAGCGGGCCGTGGCGCGGCAGATCTTCCTGCGGCTCACCGCGCTGGGCGACCGCACCGAGGACACCAAGCGCAGGCTCGCGCGCGCCGAACTGGACACCGACGACGTGGACACGCAGGTCGTGCTGGACCGGCTCGCGCACGCCCGGCTGCTGACGCTGGACCAGGACGCCGTCGAGATCGCCCACGAGGTGCTGATCCGCTCCTGGCCCCGGCTGCGCGCCTGGCTCAACGAGAACCGCGACGGCCTGCGGACCGGGCGGCAGCTCACGGAGGCCGCCGCCACGTGGGACCTGCTGGCCCGCGAACCCGACGCCCTCTACCGCGGTACCCGGCTGGACGCGGCCGCCGAGTGGGCGGCCCGCGACGAGGTGCGGCTGAGCACCCGCGAACGGGCGTTCCTCACCGCGAGCGTCGCCGCGCGCGACCGGGAGCAGACGCTCGCGGTGCGCCGGACGCGCAGGCTGCGGCAGCTCGTCGCGCTGCTGCTGGTGCTGCTGGTGCTCGCGGGCGGCGCGATCGTGCAGACGATCCGGGCGCAGAACCTGGCGGACAAGCAGCGCAACATCGCCGTGGCGCAGCAGAGCGCGGTCGCGGCCGTGCGGATGCGCGACAACAACTCGGCGCTCGCCAAGAAGCTCAGCGTCGCCGCGTACCGGCTGGAGCCCACCAGGGACGTGGTGGACGGCCTGCTCACCACCTCGACGGCCACGTGGAACGAGCACCTGGTCCGCCGGATCGTGCCGCAGGCGGAAACCGCGATGGGCCCCGACGGGAACCCCGTCCGCCGGGGGCAGCCCGCCGTGGCGGAGATGTCGAGCGAACCCGGCTCGGTGACGTCGCTGGGGTTCACCGCCGCGGGACGGGTGCTCGCGGTCACCCCCACCGAGATCTGGGACCTCACCGAGGCGACGAAACCCCTGCTGCTGCACAGCTTCCCGACCGAGATGCGGTCGGTGGCGCTCACCCCCGACGGCGGTCGGATGGCCACGATCGACGCCGACGACGGCGCCGCCGTGCGGCTGTGGGACCTGGCGGACCCGCGCACGCCGACGTCGGTCTCGACGCTGCCGCGCACCGCGACCCGCGGCCGGGACGTGCGGTTCGACCAGACCGGGCAGGTGCTCATCACGATCGGCGAGGACAGCACCACCAGCCTGTGGCGCTTGGACATGGCCGCCGGGCCGGTGGTGTTCGGGGAGCTCCGGAGCATCCCGCACATCTCCGCGACGGCGCTGTCCCGTGACCGGCGGCTGCTCGCGACCGGTGGTGGGGACAGCACGATCCGGCTGTGGGACCTCTCGGACCCGAGGCACCCCGCGCTGCTGTCCGAGCTGTCCGCGCAGGCCAACGGGATCAAGGCGCTCGCGCTGTCCGACGACGGCAAGCACCTCGCCAGCGCCGCCGGTGACGAGACCGTGCGGCTGTGGGACGTCAGCGACCCCCGGAAGCCCGCCGAACCGGCGACCATCACCGGGCCGACGGCCTCGGTGCACACCATCGAGTTCAGCTCCGCCGACGACCTGGTGGTGACGACGTCGAGCGGTGACGGGTCGTCCAACCGCTGGGACTTCGACGAGAAGAGCGCCGTGCGCAGGCTGTGCGCGGACGGGGCGCTGAGCCGGGCCGACTGGGACCGCTTCTTCCCCGGTCTGGAGTTCACTCCGCCGTGCGGCTGAACTGTGCTGCGGGACAACCCGGTTGGGCCGATACTCAGTCGGTGAGCACTCCCCGTGATGACCGCACCACCGAAGTCCGCCCCCCGGACCTCGGCGCGCCGACCGACCCGTCGACGCCCGCTGACGAGTCGATCACGCATCCGCCGGTCGTGGTCGACCCCAACACCACCGCCGACCCGAACGCCACCGTCGAGCCGAGCGCGCCGACGTCGCACACCAAGCTCAGGCCGACCCGGATCAGCGGCACCTGGGTCGCCGTCATCGTGGCGATCTTCGTGCTGATCTTCCTGCTGGTGTTCATCCTGCAGAACCTGACCGACGTGACGATCACCTTCCTGGCGGGAAGCTTCACCCTGCCGCTCGGCGTCTCTCTGTTGTTCGCGGCGATCGCCGGGGCGCTGCTGGTGGCGCTGATCGGCGCGGCCCGGATCACCCAGCTGCGCCGCCAGACCAAGCGCGCCCTGCGCTGAGACGTTCGAAGCGGGGCCTCAGGCGCTGGCCCGGACCACCAGGGAAGTGGGGAGCAGCAGCGACGGCGGCAGCCCTTCCTCGCCCGCCAGCTCGGCCAGCAGCCGCCAGGTCATCGTCCGGCCGAGCTGTTCGACGTCCTGCTTGACCGTGGTGAGCGGCGGCACGGCGGTCGAGGCCAGCGCCAGGTCGTCGAACCCGATGATGGCGACGTCCTCGGGCACGCGCCTCCCGTTGGTGTGCAACGCCTGCAGCGCACCCAGCGCCATGATGTCGGCCGCGACGAACACCCCGTCGATGTCCGGGTCCTTGGCCAGCAGCTCCGCCATCGCGTGCGCGCCGCTCTCCGGCGTGAAGTCGCCGTACGCCACCCGGTCCGAGTCCAGACCCGATTCGCTCAAGCCCCGACGCCACCCGCTGAGCCGGTCCATGCCCACCGCCATGTCCTTCGGACCCGCGATGGTGGCGATCCTCCGGCGCCCGATGGTCGCCAGGTGGCGAGCGGCTTCCAGCGCCCCGTTGAAGTTGTCGGCGTCGACGTACGGCACACCGCTCGCACCCAGCGGCCTGCCGCCGACCACTATCGGCAGCCCGGCGTCCGCCAGCGTGCGGGGCAGCGGGTCCTGGCCGTGCAGGCTGAGCACCAGCGCGCCGTCGACGTGGCCACCGCAGAGGTAGCCGACCAGGTCCTTCTCATCGTCTAGCTGGCTCATCATCAGCACGAGCTGCACCCGGTGACCGGTCAGCTCGGCGTGCACACCCCGCAGGACGCCCGCGAAGAACGGGTCGGACAGCACCCGGCTGCCCTGCTCGGAGACCACCAGCGCGATGCAGTTGGTCCGACTGCCCGCAAGCGTCCGCGCCGCCTGGTTCGGGCTGTAGCCGAGGCTGAGGATCGCGGCGTCCACGGCTTCGCGCGCCTTCGTGCTGACGTACTGCTCGCCGTTGATCACCCGTGAAACGGTCGACTTGGAGACGCCCGCTTCACGGGCGACCTCCTCGATGCGTGCGCCCAGGCGTCTACCTCGGGCCGCGTCAGTCACGCGGAACCCAAACCGAACGCCTGCACCGGGGTGGACATGGGGGTCATCTTAGGTCTTCGGGGGTGTGAGGTGAGCGTTCGGCACACGGGAGGTCGGAGGTTTTGGCAAAGACCTTGCCGGGAGCGGGTGAGGTTCACCCGAAGGAGTGGCTGCCACGGGGCGGGCGAGTGCCCGCCCCGCGGGATTCACCGGTCTTCCAGATCGCCCTCGGTGTCCAGGTACACGGCCTGCAGGGCTTCCAGCGTCTCCGGATTGGGGTGTTCCCACATGCCGCGGTTCGCGGCTTCCAGGAGGCGTTCGGAGATCCCGTGCAGCGCCCACGGGTTCGACTCGGTCATGAACTTCTGGTTTTCCGGGTCCATGACGTAGGTCTCGGCGAGCTTTTCATACATCCAGTCCGCGACCACTCCGGTGGTGGCGTCGTAGCCGAACAGGTAGTCCACTGTGGCCGCCAGTTCGAACGCGCCCTTGTAGCCGTGCTTGCGCATGGCCGACAGCCAGCGCGGGTTGACGACGCGGGCGCGGAAGATCCTGGTCGTCTCCTCGTTCAGGGTCCTGGTGCGGACGGCGTCCGGGCGGGTGCTGTCGCCGACGTAGGCCGCCGGGGCCTTGCCGGTCAGCGCGCGGACCGTGGCGACCATGCCGCCGTGGTACTGGAAGTAGTCGTCCGAGTCGGCGATGTCGTGTTCGCGGGTGTCGATGTTCTTGGCGGCCACGGCGATGCGCTTGTACGCGGATTCCATGTCGGGCCGGGCCTGGACCCCGTCGAGCTCCCTGCCGTAGGCGTAGCCGCCCCAGACCGCGTAGACCTCGGCCAGGTCCGCGTCGTCGCGCCAGTTGCGGCTGTCGATCAGCGGGAGCAGGCCCGCGCCGTAGGCGCCCGGCTTGGAGCCGAAGATGCGCATGGTGGCCCGGCGGGCGTCGCCGTGCGCGGCCAGGTCGGCCTGGGCGTGGGCGCGGACGTAGTTGGACTCGGCGGGCTCGTCCAGTGCCGCGACCAGTTGCACGGCGTCGTCCAGCATGGCCACGACGTGCGGGAAGGCGTCGCGGAAGAAGCCGCTGATCCGGACCGTGACGTCGATGCGGGGGCGGTCCAGTTCGGTCAGCGGGATGGGTTCCAGGCCGGTGACCCGGCGGGACTGGTCGTCCCACACCGGGCGGACGCCCATGAGTGCGAAGACCTCGGCGATGTCGTCCCCGGAGGTGCGCATGGCGCTGGTGCCCCAGACGGAGAGGCCGACCGAGGGGGGCCATTCGCCGGTTTCGTCCCGGTAGCGCGCCAGCAGCGAGTCGGCCATCGCCTGGCCGGTTTCCCAGGCGAGCCTGGACGGGATCGCCTTCGGATCGACCGAGTAGAAGTTGCGGCCGGTCGGAAGGACGTTGACCAGGCCGCGCAGCGGTGAGCCGGACGGACCGGCGGGGACGTAGCCGCCGTCGAGCGCGTGCAGGACGTTGGTCATCTCGTCGGTGGTGCGGGCCAGGCGCGGCACGATCTCGTCGGCGGCGAACTCCAGGATCCGCGCCACCTGGTCGGAGTCCGTCAACCCGCGAGCGGCTTCCCGTACCCAACCCGCGTCTTCCATCCCCTGCACGAGGGCGCGCGCGGTGGTCTCGACGTCGTCGGTCGTGGTGCGGGACTCCGAACCGTCCTCGTTCAGGCCGAGCGCTTCGCGGAGACCGGGCAGCGCGGCCACCTGGCCCGCCCACATCTGCTTCGCCTGCAACATCGCCAGGACCAGGCCGACGCGGGCGTCACCGGTGGGGGCCTCGCCGAGGATGTGCAGGCCGTCGCGGATCTGGACGTCCTTGATCTCGCACAGCCAGCCGTCGACGTGGAGGATGAACTCGTCGAACTCGGCGTCGTGCGGACGGTCCTCCAGCCCCAGGTCGTGGTCGAGCTTCGCGGCCTGGATGAGGGTCCAGATCTGGGCTCGGATGGCGGGCAGCTTCGCCGGGTCCATGGCGGCGATGTTGCCGTGCTCGTCGAGGAGCTGTTCGAGCCTGGCGATGTCGCCGTAGCTGTCCGCGCGGGCCATCGGCGGCACCATGTGGTCGACCAGCGTGGCGTGGGCGCGACGCTTGGCCTGCGTGCCCTCGCCGGGGTCGTTGACGAGGAACGGGTAGATCAGCGGGAGGTCGCCCAGCGCGGCGTCGGTGCCGCAGCCCGCGGACATGCCGACGGTCTTGCCGGGCAGCCACTCCAGGTTGCCGTGCTTGCCGACGTGCACGACGGCGTGCGCGCCGAAGTCGTCGGCCAGCCAGCGGTAGGCGGCGAGGTAGTGGTGGCTGGGCGGCAGGTCCGGGTCGTGGTAGATCGCGATCGGGTTCTCGCCGAAGCCACGCGGCGGCTGGACCATGACGACGACGTTGCCCGCCCGCAGCGCGGCCAGGACGATCTCGCCGTCGGCGTCGTGGGACCGGTCGACGAACAGCTCGCCGGGGGCCTGGCCCCAGTGCTGTTCCATCTCGGCGCGGGTGTCGTCGGGCAGCGTGGCGAAGAACTCGCGGTAGCGGGCCGCCGTCATGCGGACCGGGTTGCCGGTGAACTGCTCCTCGGTCAGCCAGTCCGGGTCCTGCCCACCAGCCGCGATGAGCGCGTGGATCAGCGCGTCGCCGTCGAGCTGGTCGACGCCGGGGAGTTCGCCGGGGGCGCCGATGTCGTAGCCCTGTTCGCGCAGCGCGGTCAGCAGGCGGACGACGCTGGCCGGGGTGTCCAGTCCGACGGCGTTGCCGATGCGGGAGTGCTTGGTCGGGTACGCCGACAGCATCACCGCGATCTTGCGCTCGGACGGCGGCGTGTGGCGCAGGCGGGCGTGGCCCAGCGCGATGCCCGCGACCCGCGCGGCGCGTTCCGGGTCGGCGACGTAGACGGTCAGGCCGTCCTCGTCGATCTCCTTGAAGGAGAAGGGAACCGTGATGATCCGGCCGTCGAACTCGGGGATCGCGACCTGGGTCGCGGTGTCCAGCGGTGAGAGCCCGTCGTCGTTCTCGTCCCACGCCACGCGGCTGCTGGTGAGGCACAGCCCTTGCAGGATCGGCACGTCCAGCGCGGCCAGCGCGCCGACGTCCCACGCCCCGTCCTCGCCGCCCGCGCCGACGGTGGCGGGCTTGCTGCCGCCCGCGGCCAGCACCGTGACGACCAGCGTGTCCGCCTGGCCGAGCACGGCCAGCAGTTCCGGTTCCGCGGTGCGCAGCGACGAGCAGTACACCGGCAGCGCGCGACCGCCCTTGGCCTCGATCTGGTCGCACAGCGCGTGCACGAACGCGACGTTCCCGGCCACGTGGTGCGCGCGGTAGTAGAGCACCGCGACGGTCGGGCCGTCGGTCTCCGGTGCCGGGCGTTCGAGCAGGCCCCAGTCCGGCGCCGGGACCGGCGGCGCGAAGCCGTTGCCGGTCAGCAGGATCGTGTCGGAGAGGAAGTTGTGCAGCTCCGCGAGGTTCGCCGCGCCGCCGTGCGCGAGGTAGGCGTGGGCTTCGGCGCACACGCCGCCGGGCACCGTGGACAGCTCCATCAGCGGGGCGTCGGGGTTCTGCTCACCGCCGAGCACCACGACCGGGCGCGGGCTGAAATCTTCGCGCCCGCCGCTGAGAAGATCACGTTGGCCGGCAAGCAACGCGTCGAGCCCCTCCTCCCACATGCGGCGACCGCCGAGGATGCGCACGACGACGACGTCAGCGCCCTCGACCAGCTCGGGCAGGTCGTCCACGCCGAGGCGCGACGGGTTGGCGAGCCGGTAGTCGGCACGGCTGGCCCGTGCGGACAGCAGGTCGGTGTCGGAGGTCGACAGCAGCAGGATCACGCGAAAGCTCCACTCCGGGGTCCTCGCCCCAAGTCGTCGGCACACGGTGAAGCGGAGTTCCTGGCTCCCGGATCGCTCCGGTGACAGTGGCGGGACCGCGTCGGATTCGCACCGACTTCCTCGCTGCTTCGCCGTTCGGCCTGACAGTACAGAGCCTTGCGGGACACCCGCACCCGGTCGACGGACGTGCGGAAAAAGCGTCGCACGTCCGTCTCCCAGTCGTCCCGTAGCATCCGGCGCGTGCCAATGGAGCGAACCCACGTCGACGCCTGTCCAGGCGCGATCGACGTGCACCCCGCGGCCGACGGCGGGCTCGCACGCATCCGCGTACCGGGCGGCACGCTGACGAAAGTGCAGTTCAGGGCCATCGTGACCGCTTCGGCCGAGCTGGGCGACGGACAGCTCGAACTGACCTCGCGGGCCAACTTCCAGATCCGCGGCTTGGCTGACGGGGCCCAGTTCATCCTCGGCGACCGGATGGCGGAAGCGGGCCTGCTGCCCTCCCTGACACACGAACGTGTGCGCAACATCATTGCCGCACCGCTCTCCGACGACACTCAAGCGGTCGTGGACCGCATCGACAGCGCGATCTGCGCCACTCCGGAACTCGCCGACCTGCCCGGCCGCTTCCTGGTCACGGTGGGTGCTTCCGTAGCCGGTCTGGGCGGCGACATCGGCCTGGTGGACGACGCCCTGCTGCTCGCGGGCCAGGACACCGGGCTGCGTCCGGCCGATCCGGTGAAGGCCGTCGTGGAAGCCGCCCGGATCTTCGCCGCCGAACGCGGCAGCGCGTGGCGGCTGGCCGAGGTGCCCGACGTCGTGGCCAGGATCACCGCTGCGCTCGGCACCCCCACCACCGAGCGCCTCACCATCTCCACCACTCCCCCGCTGCCCGGCCCGACCGGTGCCAAGTTCGTCGTCGGCGCGCCGCTGGGCAGGCTCGACGCCCACCAGTCCGCCGCGCTCGCCGCCCTCGGCACGCCCGTCCGGCTCACGCCGTGGCGCAGCCTGGTGCTGCCGGGGACCCCCGACCTCGCCGGGCTCGGCCTGATCACCGACCCCGACTCCGCCTGGCACGGCGTGACGGCCTGCACCGGACGGCCCGGCTGCGCGAAGTCGCTGGCGGACGTCCGGGCCGACGCGCGGAAC
>JBDSAJ010000554.1:0-11056 GCA_039922235.1 Umezawaea sp. | reverse complement strand
CAGTAGGCCGGCGTCAGCCCCGAGGTTCGTCCTGGCAGAGCCCGCGGATGATCCCGGTGGCCTGCTCGACGATGCCGGTGATCAGCTCCTCGCACGTGGGCAGGTCGTCGAGCAGGCCGACGACCTGGCCCGAGGCGAGCACACCCGCGTCGGTGCGGCCCTCCACCAGGCCTGAGCGCAGCAGCATCGGGGTGTTGGCGGCCATGATCACCTGGGACCAGCGCAGGTCGCGCCCGTGCCGCATCGCCAAGCCCTCGCGGATCATCGAGGACCACGACAAGCCGGTGTGCGCGCGGAACCTGGCCGCGTTGGCGACGGCGCGCAGCAGGCCGCCGACCCGGCCGGAGTGCTCCAGCCGGTCGACCAGGTCGGTGCGCAGCACGCGGTGGGGGAGGCCATCCACACGGGTGGTCACGACCGTTCCGTCGAGACCCCGTTCCAGGTAGGCCTGCTTCACCGCGTCCGGAACCGTGCTCTCCCTGGTCAGCAGGAACCGGGTGCCCATGGCGACGCCCGCGGCGCCGTAGGCGAGCGCGGCGGCCAGGCCCCGGCCGTCGAAGAAGCCGCCCGCGGCGATCACCGGGATGTCCACGGCGTCCACCACCGAGGGCAGCAGCAGCGTCGTGGCCACCCCGCCGGTGTGCCCGCCGCCCTCGCCACCCTGCACGATGACCGCGTGGGCGCCCCACTTGGCGACCTTCTCGGCGTGCCTGGCCGCTCCGACGGACGGGATGACGACGACACCGGCGTCGGCCAGCCTGGTGATCAGCTCGGGCTTGGGCGCCAACGCGAACGAGGCGACCCGGACCCCGGTGCGGATGATCAGGTCGACCCGGTCCGAGGCGTCGACGGCGTCGGCCCGCAGGTTCACGCCGAAGGGGTTCGCGGTGCGCCCCTTGGTCTCCTCGATGGCCTTCTCCAGCTCGTGGAACGCCATCGTCGCCGACGCCAGGATGCCCAGCCCGCCCGCTTCGGCGGTCGCGGCGACGAGCCTCGGCCCGGCTACCCAGCCCATCCCCGTCTGCACCACCGGGTGCCGGACGCCGACCAGTTCGGTGAGCGCGGTCTTCACGAGGGCACCTCGCGGTCGCGTGCGCCGCCGGGGTCCAGCACCGTGCGCAGCAGTTCGAGTTCCTCGTCGGTCGGCAGCCTGGTCTCGCCCACGTCGTCGTGCACCAGGGGGAACGAGGTCTGGCTCAACACCTGGTCCACCTCGACACCGGGGTGCACGGAGAGCAGGCGCATGGCGTGGTCCGGCGTGCCGAAGTCGAGGACGGCCAGGTTCGTGACGACCCGGTGCACGTCGTGGTACTGGCCCGCGGCGTGGTCGTAGCCGACACCGGACACGACGTCCACGGCGTCCACGAAGACGCGTGGGTTGTGCCGAGGGACCCAGTAGCTCGTGCGGTGGTTGGCGGTGTTGCCCGGTGCGCCGCGGAACCCCAGAAGCTGCCGGGTCGGCTTGTGGTGGTCGCCGATGCAGGAGATGTTCTGGTTGCCGAAGCGGTCGATCTGGTTCGCGCCCATCACCACGTGCCTGCGGCCGTGCGCCACGACGTCGAACACCCGCCGGTACGGCATCCAGCCCTCCACCGCGGCTTCCGGGGTCAGCAGGAACGCCTCGCCGTCGGACAGCAGCAGGTCGGGCTCGGTGGTCAGCCTGGCCAGCCGCGCGCCCAGCGACGGCAGCAGGCCCATCGGGCTGGCCAGGATCTCGCCCGCGCCGAGGAACAGGTCGGCGCACGCCACCGCGCAGACCTCGGCCCTGGTCACGTCGCTCATGCCGTGGCCCCCTGGTAGTCGGCCTCGCTGCCGGACAGGTACCGGTCCACGAAGCCGGGCCAGCGCTCCGGATCACCCGCCGCCTCGGCGTAGGCCCGCTGGAACGCCTCGTCCCGCCCGTAGTCCGGCACGCAGCTGGTGAAGTGCGCGCCCCTCGGCGTCTCCACCACGCCGTCCACCATCATCCGGTTCAGCAGCAACGACTGCACCGGCCCGGACGCGGTGAGGTCCGCGGTCTCCACGACCTGCTCGCACGACACGTACCGCCGGGTCGCGGCCAGGCAGAACAGGTCGTCGAAGTACGGGTCCGGACCCAGGTACTGGGCGTTCCCGTGCTTGTCGGCGCGGTTGAGGTGGACGAGCGCGGCGTCCAGGCGCAACGCGGGCATGGCGACCAGCTCCTCGCCGTCGTAGGGGGAGCGCACGGTGCGCAGCTCGGGGGCCAGCCTCAGCACGTCCGAGCCGAGCCCGGCCCTGATGGGCAGGAACGGCAGCCGGTGCGCCGCCGCGCGCAGCCCGCACTGGAACATCCCCTCGTCCAGTTCCAGCACGTCGATACCGCCCGCTTCGCGAACCCGCCGGAACCACGGGTCGTAGGGGATGGTGTCCAGCGAGACGAACCCGTAGACGAGCTTGCGGACCTTGTCCGCCGCGCAGAGCAGCCCGACGTCGGGTCCGCCGTAGGAGACGATGGTCAGGTCCCGCAGCGGTGACCGCAGGATGGCGCGGACCAGGGCCATCGGCTTGCGCCGCGACCCCCATCCGCCGATGCCGACGGTCATGCCGTCGGCGAGTTCGGCGACGACCTCGTCCGGTGTCATCCGCTTGTCCCGCATGGGTTCCTCCCCGCTCTCAGCGAGCCTTGCTGTCCAGGAACGCCTGCCGCGCGTCGTCCGCCGCGCCGGTCAGGTCCAACTCGAAGGTGAACCCCTGCTCGAAGCGGTAGTCGCGGTGGACGTTCTGGGTGTCGATGCCGTTGATCGCTTCCTTGGCCCGGCGGATCACCCTGGTGTCCTTGGCGGCGATCTCCAGCGCCACCGCACGGGCGGCCGCGTCGAGCTCGTCGCGCGGGACGACCTGGTAGACGCTGCCGTGGTGGTGCAGTTCGGCCGCGGTGATCGTCCGGGCCGTGTAGTAGAGGGCGCGCATCAGGTGCTGCGGCACCAGCCTGGACAGGTGGGTCGCCGCGCCCAGCGCGCCGCGGTCCACCTCGGGCAGTCCGAACGTGGCGTCCGAGGAGGCCACTACCACGTCCGAGTTACCGACCAAGCCGATGCCGCCACCCAGGCAGAAGCCCTGCACAGCGGCGATGACCGGCACCGCGCAGTCGTACACGGCGCCGAACGCGGCCGCGCAGCCGCGGTTGGCCGCCAGCAGCGCCTGGTGATCCGCGCAGCGCTGGATCTCCTTGATGTCCACGCCCGCGCAGAACCCGCGGTTCTCGGCGCGGAGCACGACGACGCGGGTGGCGGGGTCGTCCCCGGCCGCGCGCACCGCGTCGGCGATCGCGAACCAGCCCTGCGAAGGCACGGCGTTGACCGGGGGGTAGTCGAGTGTGACGACAGTGATGCCGTTCTCGGTGTGGCTGCTGGAGATTCCCATCGCGCCGCCTTCCGAACCAAGCGATTGCTTGGTAACTTACCAGTGCTCGGGCGGCCGGGATAGGGTCGGAGGTGCGCGTGGAACTCGACCTCGACGGAGCGGTCGTGCTGGTCACCGGAGGAAGCCGCGGGGTCGGCGCCGGGATCAGCCGGGCCTTCCTGCGCGCTGGGGCCGTGGTGGTCAGCTGCGCGCGCCGCGCGCCCGACGTGCCCGTGCGGGACGTCGAGTTCGAGCACTGCGACGTGCGCGACCCAGGTGAGGTCGAGCGGCTCGTGGAGGCGGTCGTCGGACGGCACGGGCGGTTGGACGTGCTGGTCAACAACGCGGGCGGGGCGCCGTTCGCGCTCGCCGCCGCGGCATCGCCGGGGTTCCACCGGAAGGTAGTCGAGCTGAACCTGTTGGCGCCGCTGCTGGTCTCCCAGGCCGCGAACGCGGTGATGCAGGGGCAGGAGACGGGCGGCAGCATCGTCATGGTGGGGAGCGTCAGCGGAACCCGGCCGTCGCCGGGGACCGCCGCCTACGGTGCGGCGAAAGCAGGTCTGCACAGCCTCACGACGAGCCTCGCGGTCGAATGGGCGCCCAAGGTCCGGGTGAACTCGCTCGCCGTGGGGATGGTGCGGACCGAGTCGTCGCACCTGCACTACGGGGACGAGGCGGGCATCGCCGCCGTGTCGCGGACCGTACCGCTGGGGAGGCTCGCCGAGCCGGACGAGGTCGGCGCCTGCGCGGTGTTCCTGGCTTCGCCGCTGGCTTCCTACGTCACGGGCGCGAGCCTGGCCGTGCACGGCGGGGGAGAGGCCCCCGCGTTCCTCTCCGCAGCCAACGCCAACGAGGAGTAGACGTGAGCCTGTGCGCTGACCGGGTTGTCATCGTGACCGGCGCGGGCCGGGGGATCGGGCGGGCGCACGCGCTCGCGTTCGCCCGTGCCGGTGCGCTGGTGGTGGTCAACGACGTCTCCGCCGGTCCCGCGCAGGAGGTCGTCGAGGAAATCGGCGACCGGGCCGTGGCGAACACCGACGATGTCGCCGAGTGGAACGGCGCCGGTCGGCTGGTCCGGACCGCGCTGGACGTGTTCGGCAGGCTGGACGTGCTGGTGAACAACGCCGGGTTCCTGCGCGACCGGATGCTGGTCGGCATGTCCGAGCAGGAGTGGGACGACGTGGTCCGGGTGCACCTCAAGGGCCACTTCGCGCCGCTGCGCCACGCCGCCGCCTACTGGCGTTCGGTGAGCAAGGCAGGCGGTCCGGTCGACGCCCGTGTGATCAACACCAGTTCCGGTGCCGGCTTGCTCGGCAGCGTCGGGCAGGGCAACTACTCGGCGGCCAAGGCGGGCATCGCCGCGCTCACCCTGGTGGGAGCGGCGGAGTTGGGCCGGTATGGGGTCACGGTGAACGCGATCGCGCCCGCTGCCCGGACGCGGATGACCGAGCGGACCTTCGCCGAGACCATGGCGGCGCCCGAGGACGGGTTCGACGCCATGGCGCCGGAGAACGTGTCGCCGCTGGTGGTGTGGTTGGGCAGCACGGAATCCGCGGACGTGACGGGGCGGATGTTCGAAGTGGACGGCGGGCGGATCGGCGTGGCACAGGGCTGGCGACACGGGCCGGAGGTGGACAAGGGGGACCGGTGGGACCCCGCCGAGCTGGGGCCGGTCGTCCGCGACCTGCTGGCCGGACAGGTGAACGAGCCCGTGTACGGAGCCTGACCGAAGCCAGGTGATGCCCCAGTCACCGCGCCGGAGACGGTTCGCCGGACCGGAGCCTGATGCCCTCACGCGTTCGCCAGACCCTGTCACAGGCGGGGCACTCGGGCCACAGCCAGTGCGGGGATTTGGGCAGCGGATCGCGGGGTACCGAGACGGAGTCCCCGCAGAGGGTTGTGCCGTCATCTCCCGGAATCAGGGTGTTGGGCACCGCGTGACGACGCCCGTGGTGCGGTAGCCACCGGAACGATCCGCCCATCACAGCATCCGAAGTCCGCCGGGACGCTTCACCAGGGAAGGCGCTCCACGCTCTCCTGGCTCAGGCAGCCCCAGCAACTCGTCCGCCACCTCACGGAGATCATCCCCTGCCTTCATCCACACACACCCACCGCCTTCGGCGTCATCCAGCACACGAGCGGCACTGATATCGCCGCGATCGAAGACGAAGATCGCGTCCGTGTACCGCTCACGACTGCGACTCCCCACGATGCCGACGAGCTGACCGTCTTCGTGGAGTGGCCGAAAGTTCCACCCCGCTTGCCGAACAGCGATCAACACCTCCAACTCGGGGTAGCGGCGAACCGCTTCTTCATCAGTGATCACTTCGGTCATGACAGAACGCTCCCTGCCTGCGACTGGCGCACCGGCTTCACGATCATGCGGGCGCTCGCGCCAAAAATGCAAGACTTCACATCGGAGATTCACTCTAAGATGCTCGAACTTGGTACTAGCATTGCGCATCGAGCGTCCAGACACTTTCATTTCGGGTGTAAAGTGCACCCAGTTTGAGGAGCGTGAGCAGTGAGTGACGTGACGACCGGTTCGACCGTGCCCCGGCGGCAACTCGGCAGGCACCTGCGGGACCTGCGGGGCAAGGCGCGGCTCACCGTGAAGGCGGCGGCGACGGAACTGGAGTGGTCGGAGGCCAAGATCTGGCGCATCGAGACGGGCCAGACCTCGCTGCGCAGCCTGGACGTCGAGGCCATGTGCAAGGTTTACGGCGCTCCCGCCGATCTGGCCGAAGCCCTGAAGGGCCTGGCCAAGGAGACCAAGGGTCGAGGCTGGTGGCACGCCTACGGCGATGTGATCCCGGACGGTTTCGATCTCTACATCGGACTCGAAGAAGCGGCATCGGAGCTGCACTGGTACGAATCCGAACTCGTGCCCGGCCTCCTCCAGACGGCCGACTACGCCCGCGCCTTGTTCAAAGCTGACAACGCCGATGTTGACGATGTCGAGATCGACCGACGCGTCACCTTGAGAATGGCTCGACGGTCACTGATCACCCGTGCCACGGCGGCACCGAGGGTGCTGGTGGCGTTGAACGAGGGAATTCTTCGCCGCCCGGTAGGCGGCCTCGACGTGATGGTTGAGCAACTGGACCAACTGGCCGAGTTCGCCGACCTGCCCAATGTATCGATCCGTGTCGTGGCGTTCGACGCGGGCCTGCACCTCGGCATCATGTCCGGACCGTTCGTCACCCTGAGGTTTCCCACCACTGGCGACGGCAAGGAAACCGAGCCCCCCACGGTGTACGCCAACGGCTACACCGGGGACCTATACCTCGACAAGGCCAACGAGATCAAGCGATACGACACAGCGTTCGAGGACATCTGGAGCGCCGCGCTCGACGACGCGGGTAGCAAGAATCTCATTAAGCGAGCAGCAAAGGAGCTAGGCGGATGAGCACTGCGGACACAATCGGTGCGGTCTGGCGCAAGAGCAGTCGCAGCAATGGCCAGACGAACTGCGTGGAAGTGACGTTCGCCGGGGAGTGGACCGTCATGCGTGACTCCAAGAACCCCACCGGGTCAACGCTCGCGTTCGCCTTCAGCCAGTGGGAGGCGTTCCTTGGCCGTATCAGCAGCGGGGCATTCAAGGAGTGACGACCAAGTTCCTCACCGCTGCCCAGACCAGCCGCCTATACGGCTGAAGGCGCTTCACTTCATCGCGACTCCGCAACGCGGCGAAGCTCAGCTGAACTGAGGCGGCAGCTGGCCGTTGTGTGGTCAGCTGCCGCCGACACCGTTCTCCGGCTGAATCCAGTGTGTCCGGTACGCACGTTCGATGTTGGGGTCACCGGTCTTGGTGAAGCGGAGTCGTCGCCGATCCGGCGTCCATGTCGTGTACACGGTTTCGCTCGGCCGCAGGCCTCTGGCTTCCGCCCATCGCCGGAACACCCGCAGCGTCGTGCCGAGCTTCTTCAGGTTGGCCACTATCGAGCGTTCGAGGTAGGGCACGCGGCCTCGCCGCCAGTGCTCGACCTGGGACGCGGGTAGCCAGTCGATGCCGACGAGCACGTCGATCGGCGTGACGAACCTTCGTTCCATGAGTACGGCTTCGGCCGCGGTCGCGATGCGCCGTTCCAGTTTCTTCTCGTTGTCCGAGTTCATCGGGCCGATCGACCTACCGCGACAGTCTGGGGGAGGCCTGGCAGGACGCACGTCGTGTCAGACCACTCGGCGAGCAACCGGTCCGGGATCCCCTCGATCTCCCATTCGCTTTCACGGTGATCACGGGACCAGGTCACACCCAGCCTGTTCACCAGTTCACGCCGCAGTCTGGCCAGGTAGATGGCGGGAGCGGCCACCATCGCATGATCGACCGCCGTCCAGTCGAGTGGATGGAGGAGAGCCGGTCCGCTGCGGGCGAAGGCCGCTTCCTTTCCCAGCCAGGCGACGATGTCCTCCACAGCGATGTCATGACTGTCGAACAGCTCGCTCGACCGTTCGTCATCGGCTGGTAGCAGAGCCATCAGCACCGACACCGATTTCGGCGTCGCGAACGTGATGTCCCTGGTACCGGGCGGCAACGTTGAGATGTCCTCTTGCAACTGGATTTCCTCTCCGCAGAGAGTGAACCACAGCCATGCGGACGGCCGATTCGTTCACGGCTGGGGCGAGGGGGCTGAGACGGCCACGATCGGCGCGGCCGTCAGAGGCGTTCGATGATCGTGCCGGTGGAGAGGGCGCCGCCCGCGCACATGGTGATCAGGGCCGTGGTGGCGTCCCGGCGTTCCAGCTCGTGCAGTGCCGTGGTGATCAGGCGGGTGCCCGTGCTGCCCACCGGGTGGCCGATGGCGATCGCGCCGCCGTTGACGTTCACCCTGTCCGGGTCGGGCTTGTGCACCTGGGCCCAGGACAGCACGACCGAGGCGAACGCCTCGTTCACCTCGAACAGGTCGAGGTCGCCGATTTTCATGCCGCTGCGCTCCAGCACGCGCGCGGTGGCTTCGACCGGGCCGTCGAGGTGGTAGTACGGTTCGGCGCCGATCAGGCACTGCGCCACGATCCTCGCCCGTGGGCGGAGTCCGTGCGCCCGTGCCCAGTCCTCGTCCGCGAGCATGACGGCAGACGCGCCGTCGGAGATCTGCGAGGACGTGCCCGCGGTGTGCACGCCGTCCTCCAGTACGGGCTTGAGGGTCGCCAAGGCCTCCAAGCTGGTGTCCCGCAGGCCTTGGTCCCGGTCGACGACGTGGCCTCCCACGTCCACGGGCACGACCTCCCGTGCGAACCGCCCTTCCGCCCAGGCACGACCCGCTCTGGTCTGGGAGCGGACCCCGAACCGGTCGACCTCCTCGCGGCTGATGCCCCGCCTGGTGGCGATCCGCTCGGCCGCGACGAACTGGTTCGGCAGGTCGATGCCCCAGTCATCCGGTCGTGGCATCCCGGCGTCGCCACCCATGTTGCTGCGCAGCGGCACCCGGCTCATCGCCTCCACGCCGCAGGCGATGCCCACATCGATGGCGCCTGCCGCGATCAGGCCCGCGATCAAGTGTGCCGACTGCTGGGCGGAGCCGCACTGGCAGTCGACGGTCATGCAGCCGGTCGTGCTGGGCAGTCCCGCGTGCAGCCACGCCGTCCTGGTGATGTTGTTGGACTGCTCGCCCGCCTGGGTCACGGTGCCGCCGATGACCTGCTCGACAGCGGCGGCGTCCACACCCGTCCGCTCGACCAGCGCGCGTTGGGCGGCGCCCAGCAGAACGGCCGCGTGCAGGCCGGAGAGCAGGCCGCCGCGCTTGCCGATGGGGGTGCGAACCGCCCCCACGATCACCGGACTGCCCACGTGGGTCTCCTCTCCTAGCGCTCGGATTGAAGTTAGAACACGTTCTTGATCTGAGCAAGGATCAGCTGTTCAGGGCTTCAGTTAACGCTGCGCCTGTGCTTGAATCCACTAGAACGTGTTACATATCTGGGCGCAGGAGGTAGCCGTGACCGAGCCCCGAATCCCGGTGGGCTTCGACTTCACCGACCCCGACATGTACACGAGTCGGATTCCCGTCGAGGAGTTCGCCGAACTGCGGCGGACAGCCCCGGTGTGGTGGAATCCCCAACCGCCTGGCCGAGGTGGCTTCGACGACGACGGGTACTGGGTCGTGTCGCGGCACGCGGAGGTCAAGGAGGTGTCGCGCAACAGCGACGTCTACTCCAGCCGGGAGAACACGGCGATCATCCGGTTCGAGGACAACATGCCGCGCGACCGGATCGAGGTCCAGCGGCTGGTGCTGCTGAACATGGACCCGCCGACGCACACGAAGCTGCGCGGCATCGTGTCGCGGGGCTTCACGCCGAGGGCGATCAACAACCTGCGGGCCGCGCTGGACGCGCGGGCCGGGCGGATCGTCGAGGAGGCCGCGGCCAAGGGCAGCGGCGACTTCGTCACGGACGTGGCGTGCGAGCTGCCGCTGCAGGCCATCGCCGAGCTGATCGGCATCCCGCAGTCCGACCGGCGCAAGATCTTCGACTGGTCCAACGAGATGATCTCCTACGACGACCCTGATTTCGACGGCGACCCCATGGCGGCCGCCACCGAACTGCTCGGCTACGCCTGGAAGATGGCGGAAGACCGCAGGGGAACCCCGATGGACGACATCGTCACCAAACTCGTCCAGGCCGACATCGACGGCGCCGGGCTGGCGTCCGACGAGTTCGGCTTCTTCGTGCTGGTGCTCGCCGTCGCGGGGAACGAGACCACGCGCAACGCCATCACGCACGGCATGAAGGCGTTCCTCGACAACCCCGACCAGTGGGAGCTGTACAAGGCGGAGCGGCCGAGGACCGCCGCCGACGAGATCGTCCGCTGGGCTACCCCGGTGATGTCGTTCCAGCGCACCGCGCTGACGGACACCGAACTCGGCGGCGTGCAGATCAAGCAGGGCCAGCGGGTCGGCATGTTCTACAGCTCGGCCAACTTCGACGAGAACGTGTTCGACCAGCCGCAGCGCTTCGACATCACCCGCGACCCCAACCCGCACCTCGGGTTCGGCGGCAGCGGAGCCCACTTCTGCATCGGCGCCAACCTCGCCCGGCTGGAGATCGACCTGATCTTCAACGCCATCGCGGACCAGATGCCGAACATCAGCCAGCTGGCCGAACCGCGCAGGCTGCGCTCCGGCTGGCTCAACGGCATCAAGGAGTTCCAGGTCCGCTACGCCTGAGCGCGGACAAGATCGCCCACCGGCCGGAGCGCTGCCACCCGGACAGCGTTCATCACACCAAAGCTGCGTGACCAAGAGGCTGTCTCACGTAGGTCAACGCAAACGACAAGGCGATAACTACTATGTCTTTATCGCCCTTGTCGCGGCGTTGACTTGTTTCAAGCAACTCCCTACGTGAGACGCCCTCTAACTCGCGAGTCTTCGCATCTCGTTGCGCAGTGGTTTGCGTTGTGGGTCCATGAATGCCGGCGGATGGAAGTACGGAAATCCACCGGTCATTCTGACTTCCCATTCACTGCGGTGAATCAGCACGTGGTGCCGACGGCACAGCAGCACCAGATTATCGAGCGCGGTCTCCCCACCATGCTGCCATTCCCGAATATGGTGCGCGTCGGTCCAGTTCGGAGGCCGATCGCACATCGGGAACGCACACCCACCATCCCGCTGCCGCAACACCCGCCGCAGGTTCGGGGTCAACCGGCGAGACATCCGGCCGATGTCCAGGACCTCGCTGCGCTCACCCAACACCACCG
>JBDSAJ010000553.1:0-5551 GCA_039922235.1 Umezawaea sp. | reverse complement strand
GTCGACTCGTGCGTGTCGGGCAAGCCCAAGCCTGTCCCCGGCGACCCGTCGGCGAGCGCCACGCCGAGCAGCAGTCCCGCTGCGTCGCCCCCGGTCATGGGGCCGATCACGACGTCGACATCGGCGGTAACAGGTGGCTGACCCCGCTCTGCCCTCGCCCACCACGCCCACGCTGTCGGGCACGGCACCGTTGCTGCTCTCCACCAGCCCGCGGACGACCTGGGTGTGGGCGCCGGATACCGACACCGCTCACCGCGTCCGCGCGATCGTCCGGTACTGGAAACCTGCCTACCGCAAGGGCGTCGAGCTGACGCTGGTGACCGACGTCGACATCGGCGTGGACGCCCTGGAAGCCTGCGAGGCGTTGGCGGCCGCGGGCTACGTGTTCGGCTGGCACGACACCGAGCACCCGTTCAACCGGTATGGCGGTTGGCGCGCCACACTGCCGGGCATGTCGGCAGGGGGCGAGGACCTCGACCCCATGTCCGACCCAGCCGTGCTTCGTGAGGCTCTGGAGTGGATGAAGAGCCACGGCCGAGGGTGACGCGACAAGTCGATCGCTGACCAGTTGCGGCCTGCCGCGCCACCTCGCCGACACCCGAACAGGCCCTACTCGACTCATTCGGCGGGTTTTTCCTCTGCCCCGACTGTCCCCCTAGTCAGGCTTTACGCGCCGTGCCCTCGTCGAGACGTGCCATGCCGATCAGGACGTCCCGCGCGCTGTGGCAGTCTCCCAACGCCCGATGCCCGCCACCCAGCGCTACCCACCGGCGAGTGCGCAGATAGTCCGACCTGCGATTCATCACGCATCCCCAGTTGTGCGGGTCGGCCAGGTGCATCGGCCGGAGCCCGTACCGCTCGCAGTCCGCCACGATCCGGCCCCTGTCGAACTCGGCGTTGTACGCCAGCACGATGCGATCCTTGGTGACCTTGCGGATCTTCGGCGCGATCTTGTCCCAGGTCCGAGCCGTGGCCAGGTGGTCAAGGGTGATTCCGTGGACCGCCCGCGCGCCCGGCTCGATCGCGATGTCGCCGGGGTGCACCAGCGTGTCCAACAGGGTCGCGCCGGTGGCCGCGTCGATCACCGCGACCTCGATCACCGCCCCGGCCAAGCCGGTCGTCTCGACGTCGACCAGCACTGCGACGTCCGGCTCCAACATGGCCCGCGCCCAGCGGGTCACGTCCCCGGCCGCCGACCCGAACACCAACGCCTTCAGGTGCGCGGCGATCACCGGGTCGTCCGCGACCGCCTGACGCACCTGCGCGACGGTGGGCAGGCCTTCGTCGTCGGTGTCCCAATCCAGGGTCCAGGTGTCGTGGCGGCCGTCGTAGCGCGCCCACACGTCGACCCCGGCCAGGTCGCCGTACTCGGCGATCCACCGACGGATCACCTCCGCCCTGGTCGGTGCGAGCTTCGGCGCGTACCGGCGCAGCGGGGACGCCTCACCCTTCCCACACGCCCACACCGCCTCCCAGTCCACATCGGGGATCTCCAGCAGCGCATCGACGTCCTCGGTGCGGAACAGGTCGCACTTCACGTGCCGATCGCGGCCGACCTTCATCCACGTGTGGTCCACCGGCGCGATCCACCCAGCCGGCCGCACCCACTTCCAGTCCGACGGCCGGATCTTCAAGCGCGCGGCGGCTTGATCCGACCCGAGCAGCCGGTCCCGCTCGACCCGCGCCACCAGCTCGGCGTCGGCGGCCAAGGCGGCGAGGTCGGCCAGCGCCCACCGGCCACCACGCCCCGCCGCCAGGTTCCGCTCCCGCGTGACCTGCTCGAACTCGCGGACCTTTCACCCCAGGTGCTCGGCCGCCGCCCACTTGTCCGCGACGCTGGCCGCCGCCCAGTCCACGCGGTCGGCCACGACCTGCTCGACCACGACCTGGTCGATCTCGTCGACATCCACCGCCGCGTACAGCGGGAACGCCTTCTTGCGGCCGTGGAAGGTGTCGCACGAGACCAGCAGCCCGCGGGCCACCAGTTCCTCGACGTCGCCCATCGTGACCGCCGCGCCGGTGCGCTCGAGGAGGCGGTACGCGGTCTTCTCCAGACCGACCGGCCATTGCGTGCCCACCAGTGTCCGGACCGCGTCGACCTCGCCGAGCAACGTCACCACCAGCCCAGGCGACCATGTGTCCTCGATATCCGCGTCGTGCAGCAGCCCACGTCGTCGCGCTACCCGCCACTGCCAGGGAGCCAGGCCCAGCAGCTCCAGCAGCGCGTCGTGGTCCACCGCCGAGGCGGGCAGGTCGGCGCGCGGCGGGTCGACGTCGACGACCACCAGGCCCACGGCGACGTCCTGCTCGACGCCCCTGTCGGAGGTCAGCTCATCCAGAGCACGACCAGCAGGTCGACGCGCCGCTGGTCCTCCAGGATCAAGTAGACGATGTCGCCCTGGCCCTCGGGCCCGAACGTCAGGGCGCGCATGGGGCTCTCGGGCTTCGCGCTGTTGTAGGCGGTCCCGTTCCACGGGGCCAGTTCCAGCGTCGCGCGTGCTTCGGCGAACGCGGCCAGCGCGTCGGGTGGGAGTGCGGCGACCTGCTGCTCCGACTCGTTGTCGGTGGTGACCTCGTACAAGGGGGCTACAAGCCCAGCCGGGTTTTGGTCTCGGGCAGCGGTTCGTCCGCGGGGATCTGCTGGCCGGTCAGCGCGGACGCGGCTCGGCGGTACATCTCGCGGTGGGCCGCTGCCCCGGTCGCGGCGGTGATGCGGGCGACGCGGCGCCAGGAGTCCAGGGTCGCGAACACCTCGCCGAGGTCCAGCGTCTCGGTGGCCGTGGCCATGACCTCGCGCCACGCCGCGTCGAACTCGGCAGCTTCCTCCGGGATGAGCGCGGCGCGCACCTCGGCCGGGGACGCGTCGGCGAACGACCGTCCGGTCCGGTTGTGTCGAGGGTGCGGGGCTGCGGTCACACCTGGCACCTTAGGCCGTTCGGGGCGCGTGAAGTAGTCCAGGTGGCGAGGCCCTGACCTGCGTAAACAGGTAAACCGGCAGGTCAGGCAGGGAAACGTAACTGTCGGTGCCTGGTTCTAGGCTTCGGGGAGACGCCGTACATGCGACGAGGCCCCCGGTTGGCGCCGGAGGCCTCACTGGTCGCAGCGGCTCGAATCCCCACCCGAGTCATGAGCAAGGAAAAGACGGTGCTGCGTGCCCAGCCTACGACCCGACAACGACAATTCCGGGACCACCGGTCCGGACGATGATCACTCGTCCGAGCGATCGGCGCTGGTCAAGCACCTGCTCACGCACCACTTCTGGCGGCTGTACCTGGTCCTGGTGACGGTGCTGGTCGCGCTCATCGTGTTCGGCGTGACCACCGGCCAGTACGGGCCGATGTGGATCGGCGCGGTCAGCACCACCGCGGCCGGGGTCACCGCCGTCCGGCGCCGCCGACGCTGATCGTCCCCTCCAGGGGTCCTGGGCCACAGCGGTTCGGGACCCCCGAGGTTCGACCTCATCGACTACCTGCTCGGCGGCGCCACCTCGTGTCATCCGAGTTGGTGTTCTTCTTCTGCAACTCGATGGCGCGAGGCATGGTCGTCGTCAAGACCGTCGAGGCGGTCCTCGACATCGCCCCGTGTTCGAGGTGTCCGGACCCTCGATTTGGACCGCAAATAATAAACAATTATTTGCGGTACGCTGGTCAGACCCACTGTTTGGGGGAAATCACGCGGACAAGCGGCCAATTGTGTCCGTTTTGGGTGGATTTGAGGTCCTGGTGAGCGCTGCTCGTGTCGCACGTCGACCGGTCCGTCGGGGGCAGAGTCCGAGCACCGGCGAGGCCATCGCGGAGTACCTGGCCGACCTCGCGGCCCGCCGTCAGCGCGACGGACTGATCTCGCCGCGGACGGTGGGCAGCTACGAGACCGCGTTGCGGACGTTGCTCGACGAGGCGACGCCGCTGTCGGTGCTCGACACCAAGACCGGGGCCGCCCGGTTGCGCAAGGCGTTCACCGACCGGTGGGACTCGAGCGCGACGTCGACGTGGAACGCGCGTCGTGCAGCGGTCGTGTCGGCGGTGTCCTACTGGCGGATGCGGGGGTGGCTGACCGGCGACCCCCTGGACGGGATTCCGGCGCGGAGGGCGCCGACGCCGAAACCTCGGGCCCGGTCCCGCACGCGGATCGCCGCGTTGCTGGCCGAGCAGTCCCACGGGCTGCGTGAGCGCACCTTGTGGTCGATGCTCTACTCCTCCACCGCCCGGGCCGAGGAAGTCCTGTCGCTGGACGTGCGCGATCTCGACGTGGTCGACGGCTACGCCGAGGTGATCCGCAAGGGCGGCAAGACCGACGCGATCACCTGGGACCGCGCCACCACCTCCCTGATCGTGGCCCTGGTCGACGGCCGCAGCAGCGGGCCGGTGTTCCTGTCCACTGCCGGTGCCGGTCGAAATCGGTTGTCCTACCGGCAGGCCCTGGACCTGTTCAAGGCCGCGACGGGCGGGTGGACGCTGCACGATCTGCGCCACAGCGGCCTGACCCACCGGTCCGAGGACGGCATGTCCGCTCCGATGCTCATGGCCAAATCAGGGCACCGCGACATCCGCAGCCTGGCTCGCTACGCCCGGCCGTCCATCGAGGCCGTGCGCCGGTGGGAGGACGAACACGAGGCCGGCAGGCGCTGACCCACCGCCCCGCGAACGACCGGTCGGCCGCGCGGACGGGCGGCCGACGACGAGTACCCGACGACCTTCGAGACGGAGAACAGCAGTGATCGACACGACTTTCGAGGACGACCCCGCGACGTTCGAGCGGGAGCGTGTGGCCCACTTGGCGGCCGAGCGCCGTGCCCACCTGGCCGCGTTTCCCGTCAATGTCCGCGTGCACCTGGCCGCCGACAACGGCGAGCTGCTGCGCGACCTCGACGACCCCGACCGGGTCGCGGTCTACCGGGTCGAGGCGGTCACCGACGATCCCCACGGTCCCGTGTGGAGCTTGCGGGCCCTCGGGTGCGACGGGGATCTGCCCCGAGTGGCCGGGGCCAGACTGCGCCACGCCTGAGCCCTGAGTCGTCCTGAGCGGGTCCGTCCGATACCGGGCGGGCCCGCTTTTGCCGTCCACCGCCGACGTCGAACACGAGCGGTTCGGGAGAGCAAGATATAGGCGAACTAACAGTTCGCCATCAGGTCGCCACGCGACCTGACATGCTGCCCTTGGCGGGCAGCCCCCCAACGCACGCCTCCGGCCGGAAGGCCGGAGCGGAATGGGGGCAGATGTGGTCGGGAAGCGTCGAGAACACGAAGTGGGCACCGTGGTGCGCCTGGGCAACCGGGAACCCGTGCCTGCGGGCACCCGACCACGACGAGCCCGGACAGCGGTGCTGTTCACCGATCGGGAGTGGGCCGCGATCGTCGTGGCCGCCGCCACCGAGGGCAGACGGCCCGGCGCCTGGATCGCCGGGTTGGCCTTCGCCCAGGCCGCCTACCACAACAGCGCCATCGGACTCGACCGCGATCTGATCGTCGAGCTGACCGCCGCTGTGCAGGAGCAGCGCCGGGTGCTGGCCAACGTCGGCGGCAACCTCAACCAATTGGCCAGGGCCGCCAAC
>JBDSAJ010000552.1:0-7458 GCA_039922235.1 Umezawaea sp. | reverse complement strand
GAGCACCTCGGGCCGGGCGGCGTGCCGGCTCCGCCGCACGACGATTCCCCAGGAGGAGCCCGCATGGAACGAAAGCACGAAGGCCGTCACCGGGGCAGACTCGCCCTGTTCTGCGCCTTGGCCGTACTCGTACCGCTTACGGTCGAGCGCGCCGACGGCAAGCTGCCGTGCGGCGTGGACACCGCCTCGATGGGCGTCGCACTGCTGCTCGCGACCGTGCCGTGGACAGCCCTGCGCCTGGCGCGGCTGGTGATCGCGGGCCAGGAGATCGGCCTGGTCGAGCCCGCACCGCAACGGCGGGAGGACGAGCCGTGTCCGGCGGAAAACCCCTGATCCCGCGCGAAAGGCTGTTCGCCCTCCTGGACGGGGCGGTCGCCGCGGCAGGCAGGCCACCGCCGGTGACACTGGTACAGGCGCCGACGGGCGCGGGCAAGTCCGCCCTGCTGGCCACGTGGTGCGCCCGCCGCGTGGGGAACCCGGACACGCCGGGGGTCGTGCGGGTGAGCCTCCAGTCCTGGCACGGGCATCCCGCGGCACTGTACGACGCCGTCTGCGAGGCGCTCGGACCGTCGGACATCGGGCTCGTCCCGCGGCCCCGCCGGTCGAGCGTCGCCGTGCCGCCGGTGTGCCTGGTCCTGGACAACGCGCACGAGCTCACCGGGCGGCCCGCCGCGTACCTGGTCGCGATGCTGGCCCGACAGGCGCCGCTGCGCTTGGTGCTGGCCGGGCGCTCGGCGCCGCTGCGGCCGTGGCTGCGGGCGAGGGGCAGGCTGCGGGAGATCCGCGCCGAGGACCTGGCGTTCACCCCGGCGGAGGCGGTCGAGCTGCTGCGGGCGCACGGGGTGCCACTGCGGACCGGCGACGTGGACGAGCTGCTGCACCGGACGCGGGGGTTCGCCGCCGCCCTGCGCCTGGCCGTGACATCGGTGAACGACCGCGGCGGTCCGCCGCACCGTTGACCCGGTGATCGCCGTGCTTCGGGCCGGGGCAGTGGTCGCCGGCGCACCGGAGATCCCGCCGGAGCGGGTTCGAGTGGTCCGTCCGGCCCGTGTGCGCAACCGAATGGACGGTCCACGACAGGTAGGTCCAGACCACCGCGCCGAGGTCCGTTCGGTCCACGTCGTCCTGGCGGTGCGCGACCGGATTCGGGCCACGATCACGGTTGCCCGTGACGAACGGTCCCGTCACCCGTGGGGGGTGAGGATCATTTGGTGCCACTGGGTCGATGATCGTCCGCACCGCCGCTGCCGAGCGTCGTCGACCAGCCCACGGGGTGGGTCGGCAGGCGTTCGCAGCACATTGGACACCTGTTCGGACCAGGAGAGGCAGCGAAATGTCGGAGCGGCACTGCAGATCGGTCATCAGCGACGGGCAGCGGCCCGGCCACCCGATCGCGCCGCCCAAGTTGCGCGTGCCCCCCGGCGAGGCACCGATGGTGGACCGGGAGCGGTTGTCCCGCCTGCTGGACGAGCACACCTCCACGACGTCGACCGTGCCACCGGTGACCGTGGTGACCGGTCCGGCCGGTGCGGGCAAGACGACCGCACTCGCGGCGTGGGCCAGGCGGCGCGCGGCGCAACCGTCATCCGGCGGGGTCGGCTGGGTGACCCTCGACGTCCACGACAACACGCCCGCCTACCTGTGGTCGGCGGTGCGCGAGGCACTGGTGATCGGGATCCACGCGCGAGAGGACGCCCCGGAGCTGCCGCCGCCCGAGATCGCGCTCGAACCGGAGTTCCCCGCGTTGGTGATCGCGGCGCTGGACCGGATGATGTCACCGGTGTGCCTGGTGGTCGACGACGTGCACCTGCTGCACGACCGCGCCGCGTTGCGGGGCTTGGAGATGCTGGTGCGGCACCCGCCGAGGTCGTTGCGGCTGGTGCTGGCCGGACGGCACGTGCCACCGCTGCACCTGTCGCGCCTGCGGCTGGAGGGCCGACTGCGCGTGGTGGACGAGCGCGACCTCGCGTTCACCCGTGACGAGGCCGAGGCGCTGTTCATCAGCCACGCCCTGCGGCTCACGCCGGAGGACGTGGACCACGTGCTGCGCCGGACCGAGGGCTGGACGGCGGGGTTACGGCTGGCCGCGCTGTCACTGGCACCCGGCTCGCCGGAACCCGTGCGGCCGGCCGCGTTCTCCGGAGCCCTGCCCGCCGTCGCCGACTACCTCACCGAGGAGATCCTCAACCAGCGCGGCGAGCAGGTGCGCCGCTTGCTCACGGCGACCAGCGTGTGCGACGTGGTGTCCGGCGACCTGGCAGCCGCCGTGGCCGAGGAGCCCGAGGCAGGCCGGATGCTCCAGGACCTGCACCGCACCAACGCGCTCGTGTCGGCTTCGGACACCGCGGAGGGCTGGTTCCGCTACCACCCGTTGCTGCGTGACCACTTGTCCGATGAGCTCGACCGCACCCGACCGCGCGACCGGGCGAGCCTGCACCAGGCCGCGGCGCTCTGGTTCCGGGACAACGGTCAGGCGGATTCCGCCATCGAGCACGCCGTGCACGCCGACCGGCTCGACCTGGCCGCAGACCTCGTCGACACCCACGGAGTGCGGGAAATCCTGTGCGGCAACGGGGACAGGCTTTACGAACTGCTGAAACCCCTGTCCCAGCACATGGCGGCGCAGCCCGTGATGGCGCTGGTCGGCGCGTTGGCCGCGCTGGAAGCCGGTGACGTGTCCACTGCGGACTGGTTGCTGAAACACGTGGACGACAAAGCGCGCACCGTGCGATCGGAGTGGATCCGGGCGCTGAACGCCACGACCCGCCTGCGCCGCGCCCGTTCCCACGGTCGCCTGGAGCCCGCCCTGCGCGCGCTGTCGGCCATCCCGGCGGGCGGCACCGGCGATCCCGCCCTGGATGTCCTGGTATGGGCCGAGCGAGGCGTGGCGGAGTTGTGGCGCGGCCACCTCGACCGCGCCGCGGAAGAACTCGGCCAAGCCCTGGAGGCCGCCGAGCGGGAAGGGTTCCACTACGCGGCCCTGGGCTGCCTGGTCCACCTGGCCGCGGTGGCCGCAGCGCAGGGCGACTCGATCGCCATGGCGGAGTACGCGGCACGGGCGCTGGAACTGGCTACCGGACACGGGTGGGAACGCCGGCCGGTGTGCGCGCTGCTGTACGCGGTGCTCGCCGCCGACTCCCACCGGCGCCTCGACGACGCTCCGGCGCGGCACATGGCGGGACTGGCGGTGGGCGTGCTGGGGGACCGGCAGGACCGCACCGTGGAGTTGATCGTCGCCGCCGTCGACGCGATCACGGCGTTCGACCAGGCCGACGACCCCCACGCGGTCGTCTCGGCGCTGCGGAAGCAGTGGCTGAGGTTCGCCGACGGCCACGTCGCCCCCCACGTCGCCGCCGAGGTCGTGCCCACCGCGCAGCGCATGGCGCTGCGAGTGGGGGAGCCGCAGTGGGCCGCAGACATGGCGGCACAACTGGAGGCGCTGCTGGGCCCGTCCGCCGAGAACGCCATGGCGCAGGCCATCGTCCTGTCCCACCGCGGGCGCGCCGCACAGGCCCGCAAGGTGGTCGAGCCGGTGCTGCGCGGCGAGGTCCGCTCCGTCGTGCCCTGCACGCGCGTGGACGCGTGGCTCCTCGAAGCCACCGTGCTGGACCGGGAGGGGAACGCGCAGCAGGCGCACGAGGCCGTGCGCAAGGCCTTGTCCGTGGCCGAACCCCGTCAGGCGCTCAGACCGTTCGTCAACGCGGGCAAGCCGGTCCGCGACCTGCTGGCCAGGGGAGCAGGTCGCTTCGGCCGCCTGGACCGCTTCGCGACGACGGTCATGACCACGGTCCCCACGGCGGTCGGCAACGAGCCGGAAAGCCTCACGACCCGTGAGCGCGCCCTGCTCGTGGAGCTTCCGTCCATGCGCACGGCGGAGGAGATCGCCGGCTCGATGTACGTGTCCGTCAACACGGTCAAGACGCACCTGCGCGGCATCTACCGCAAGCTGGGCGTGAGCCAACGCCGCGACGCCGTGGTGGTCGCGAGGCAGCGCGGTCTGATCTGACGCTTCCACTTCATCCTCCTGCGGCGACGCCAACACCGACGGCAACTGGTCGGCTCATGCGGTGATGGGCAGCCAAGAGCGGCCCGCGACCAGTTCGGCGTGGACGTGCAGGAATCCGATGCCGTGTTTGACGGCAGTGGCGAGGCAGGAACGGATCGCGGCGAAGTCACCTGTGCCCGCACGGCTTCCAGCTCGGCAAGCTCGTCATACGACGGACGCCGATCGATGCTCGCGGCGACTCTCCGCAGGCCGCGTCTCGTACGCTCATGACACCCCGCAGTGGCCTTCGGCTCGATATTCGGCAGCTCCGCGACGCCCCGGCGGGGCGCATGTGGGTCATGCACGGCAGGCATGTCCCACATGCGCGAGTTCCGGGTTCCGGCCTGCGCTGGTCACGATGACCATGGTGTCATGACCGCAACACCATGCTCCGGTTCGGAAACGGACCGTCCACAGTGATCGAGTCCGCTGGACACGACATCGTCGTCAGCGGCGCGGGCGCCGCAGGGTTGACCGCGACCAGGATTCTGGCCGAACGCGGTGTCGATGTCGTCTGCCTGGAGGCTCGCGGCCGAACTGGTGGACGGCTGTTGTCGGTACCGGCCGAGGGTGGTGCGCTGGACCTCGGCGCGACCTGGTTCTGGCCGGGAGAACAGCGGGTGAAGCGGCTGGTCGGCGAGCACGGGCTCGCCGTGTTCAGCCAGTATCTCGACGGAGCGGGGCGCTACGACGGGCCGGACGGCGTCGTGCGCTTGAACGGGAACCCGATCGGCGTGCCCGCGGGCCGGTACGGCACCGGCGCCGCGAGCCTGACCGACGCGCTGACCGCGGGACTGCCCGCCGGCACGGTGCGCCTGAACGAGGCCGTGGCCGGGATCGACCAGGATGGGGAGGAACTGGTCGTGTCCACGACCGGCACGCGGGTTCCTGCCGCCCGGTTGGCACCTGGGGCACCAGGCGCACGTGGCGCACTTCATGGTTCGCAACCTCACCGCCGTGGAGCCCAGCCCTGATCCGGAACTGGACGCGTTGACGTGGGTGGAACGCAATTTCGGCTACGCCGTGGCACGCGCGCGTTCGCGGGGCACTCCAGCGCGCGAGATGCTGGAGCCACCACCACGTACGTCCGGGCGTCGGTGGAGGAGGTTGCTACGGCGCTGTCTGCGCTCACCAGGGAACCGCACCCCTTGGCCTCATCCACCTGGGGTCGACTTGGTAGTCAATGATCGGCCTCGCTAGTTTTGATCCGTGAATTTGCGCAGATACTGCGTAACTTCGCAGCTGTGCGCGCACGAGTCCGTGCTCGAACACGTACAGCTGCGAACTTACGCAAGCATTCCAGGGCAGTTGGACGGTGTTCACGAACACCGGTGGCCACACCAGTCCCGCGGCGGCGTCCAAACTGGACAACGACGTCTACCGGCTGTCCGTGGCGTCCAGCGACAGGGGCTGGACCGCACAACTGGACAACGCGCTGACCACCGCCACGGCCGGGCGGACCGTCAGCGTCCCGGTGTACGTCCTGCGCGACCCGGATGCTGCCCGCACCACCACCGCCACGCTGACCGCCAGGTCCGAGAGCAACCCCGCCATCACCCGCTCCTTCACGTGCACCGTCGACGTCGGCGACACGGTCCGGCGCTGAGGGCGGTGCGAGTCTCGGACGTTGTCAGACCCTGGTTTGCTCCCGGACCGGCCTGACCGCGGCCGGCACGAGATCGCCTTCGGGGTAGGAGCAGGTGAAGGTGCCGTGATAACCGAAGAGCGGCCCGAACCGATGGTTGGAGACCTCGACGTTGATGCGGAACCGGCCCAGATCCTCGTCGTAGGACTCGCGGACCTCCGCGGTGCCGGTCACCAGGCTGGGGATGCGGAAGTGGAGCGGACCTTCGTGGAAACGCTGCTCCCCACTGCGGATCAGGAGCCCACCGCGTTCGTCCACGGACAGGTGCAGGTCGACGGAGACGTGCTGGTGCGTGCCCAGGTAGTCCACCACGCAGCCCCGCTCGGGGCTGTAGATCATCGTGGCGTCCCAGCGCCGGGCCTGGTCGAAGGCGAAGGTGCGGACGAAGGTCACCGTCTCCCGGCCGAGTTGGTCGCGGTAGGGGTAGTTCTCGATGGTGAACGGTATGTCGCTGCCGTGGCCTGGGAGGAGGATGTGGCGCTTGGCTCCGAGCCAGAGGAACGGCCGGGTGAAACCGCGGCCGTGCCACACCCGGTCCATGGTGCCCGTGCCGACGCAGGCAACGCCATCGGCACTGGCGAAGCCGAACCGGCGTCGCAGTTGCGGATGCAGGCGGTCGAAGTCGCCGCCGAGGGCGCGCTGGAAGATCGACGTCATGGGTGCTCCAAGGTGAACAGGGTCGATGGCGCCGCCGACGAACGGCGGTCCGGTGGATTCCGCCGGCACCTCCTGGCGGCCGGGGTGGACGGCAACGGCGGCGCCAGCACGGCAGCGAGAGTGAGGGCGACGGCGAGCACGACCGGCGCTGCCCACCAGACGACGGCGCAGGCGGCGACCCTGGTTCCCACGTCCAGCAGCGCACGCCGAAGCGACACCTCCGGCGGTACGCCGCGCTCGAGCCACAGCCGAAGCCGGTCGAACGACCAGGCCGTGCCCCACCCCATCAGGAGGCGGAACGGACGATCGGCCAGCAGCCCCAGCCGTCCCCAGCCGGGCTGGTAGTCGTACCCGGTGAGGAACCGGATCCCCGCGCTGGTGGGCACGTACTGCCAATAGCCGGCCCCGGAGCGGATCAAGGACAACGGATGCGCCGAACTGAACCGCAGCGCTGACGTCCGCGAGCCGTTGAGCTTGGTGCGCTCACCGACGCTGACGCCGGTCCCGTCCACCGTCAGACCGGGCAGGACGCGGACCGAGTACCGGAAGCGCTGTTCCGCTGCCGGATCCGCCTTCGGCAGGTAGTCGATCCTGGTGAACCGGAGGTCCCACCGCTGGTGCAGGTGCGGTTCCTGGGTCTGCCGCCACAACTCGTCGAGGTCGGCCTGGATCAGCGTCTCCACGTAGAGCGTTCGTCGTTGTGCCATACGGCCCTCTCCCGTTTGAGCGATTGCTCAAACGGGAGGGTAGCGGGATTTGAGCAGATGCTCAAATACGATGTCTTCGGCTACCGAACTTTCCTGGTCGCCCTGCGGAGCCTGCCGCGCAGTGCGCGGAGTGCGACCGTGTGCTTGCCGAAAACCTCATCCATGCAGGTGGCAGAGAGTCTGCAGAGACCCGTGCGCGGATGCAGTCGTGCTCACGCTGCTGCGGATGAGCACGGCATGATGATCAGTCATGCTGCTTCGGCTGGCCTACCTCAGCGTGACCAACGCGTTCGCCCTACTACGCCTGCTCCCCATGAGCGACCGGGACAAGGACGTCGAGATCCTGGTGCTACGACACCAGATCACCATCCTGGAACGCCAACTGGCCAAGACCCGGCCGCAGT
>JBDSAJ010000551.1:0-6988 GCA_039922235.1 Umezawaea sp. | reverse complement strand
GGCCTCGTGAGGACACTTGCCACTCGTGCGCGTACAGGATGCCGGTTTCCACTGTGGTCACGGTCGGTGGACGGTACGGCCTACTGCTCAGTTGCTCTCGCCGTTCTTCAAGCTCGGTGTACATCGTGCGGAACTCTTGGTCCCCGCGCTCACCCCTGTAGAGGCCTGCTTTGCGGTCCCCGCGCAGTTCGGTGAGGGCGGCTTCTACGTCGTCCAGTTCCACCGCGTGGTTCTCTCCAGGGTCCACGGTGGTGACGACCGTGGAGAGGTGGCCTACACGGCTCAGGAACCGGTCAATGGTCCACGCTTCCAAGTCATCGCCGGTGATCGAATGTCCGGGACAGTCGGCCCCCTTGGCGCGCTTGGACACACACCGGTACACGCGGGTGCGGACTTCGATCCGCGCGAACTTGGGGAGGCCGCGTTTGTCCTTGACGACGTTCCCGGCGTCGTCGCGCTCAATCTCGTATGCCAGGCGGCCCCGTTCGTTGACCACGTGGTTGCCCGCAGCGTCCAGCACCGGGATTCGCTTCTTGATCGGCACCCATGATCCGTACATCCGGTGTTTACAGATGCCGCAGAACGCGACGCCGAGTAGCTGGTATGCGTCCTCGTGGCTGCGTGTCGGTGGACGGTCGTAATCACCGGAAGTGCTGGTTTCCTCTAGTAGCCGTTGCAAACGCGCCCACTGGACTACGTCGGTCATGAGTGGCTTGTCCGTGTAGGTGACCGGCTGGCCCGCGCGGTCCCCCTCGGTGTGCCGGACGACCCGCCGAGCCGCTAGTGAGCGCTTGCCATTTTCGTCCGGTGGCGCGTACGTGACGAACCCACGCATGAGCGTGGGGTTGCTCAGGATGCGTGTAATAGCCTGCGAGGACCACCGGGGGTCTGTGCGGCCCTTTTCGGCGCGTTTGGCGCGGCCCTCCTCGGTCAGTCGCATGGTCAGAGGGGCGGGAATGCCTTCCGCGTTGAGTAGGTCCGCGATGCCGTTGCGGGACATGCCAGGTTCGCCGGTCGGCCGCCCGTTCTCGTCCTCACCCATGAACAGGCCTACGATCCGGCGCGCGACATCGGCAGTTTCAGGCTCCAACTCCAGCGCATACCCCTTGCCGCTCGGATGGGGGCACGTCCGCATACCGTAAGGGGTCTTCCCTGACGCCCAACGCCCTTGCGGCCTCATGTGTTTGCGGGAACCTAGGGCCCGGTCGGTGATCTTCTTGCCCTCGACCTCGGCCGCGTAGGCGAGGCCCATAGCGACGAACTTGCCTTCCGGAGTGGAGAAGTCGACACCTTCGCCCAGCTCCAGACAGACCAGGCGGATTCGGTGCTTGTCCGCCCAGCTCATGAGGTCGAAAAAGTCCGTCATTTTGCGTGCTAGCCGGTCGATTGACCGGAAGATCAGCGCGTCGTACAGGTGCGGATTGCGCAGCCAGTGACCGAGTTCGGGCCGATCCCACGGGCGGATCTTGATTGCCGAGACGTCCAAGTCGGATGCTTCACCGACTACGGCCCACCGCCGGGCCGTCGCGTACTCGTGCGCGTTGAGTAGCTGCGACTCGTCACCGGTCGCGTGCTTGTGGACACGGGAGAGGCGCGAGGTCACGACTGCGCGCACTTGTACCCTAGAGCCCTGACCTGGGAAAATCGGGTTGCTCACGAAACCATCCTACATAGGTAAGTCGGTACCTCTTACCACTCGATCGTCGTGCCGATCAGGCTGGCGGCGACCACCTTGATGATGGGTTTTCTTGTGGGGGCAGAAGTCTCGGCCATGAGATCACCACTTCGTCGGGGCGGACTTGCAGGGGCTGCTACTGGGCGGTCCAGCCGCCGTCGATCGTGAAGGTCGTGCCGGTGACGTGCCCGGAGTGCTTGCCGCACAACCAGAGCACGGTCGCGGCGACGTCCTCGGGCTCGATCAGCGCCTTGATGGCGGTGCGCTGGAGCAGCACCTCGGCGAGCACCCGGTCCTCCGGGATGCCGTGCGCGCGGGCCTGTTCGGCGACCTGTCCCTCGACCAGCGGGGTGCGGACGTAGCCGGGGCTCACGCAGTTGCTCGTGACGCCGTGCTCGGCGCCCTCCAGCGCGGCGACCTTGCTCAGCCCCTCCAGGCCGTGCTTGGCGGCCACGTAGGCGGCTTTGAACGCGCTGGCGCGCAGGCCGTGGACGCTGGTGAGGTTGACGATCCGGCCCCAGCCGCGGGCGCGCATGTGCGGGAGGCAGTGCCGCATCAGCAGGAACGGCGCGGTGAGCATGACCCGTTGGATCAGCTCGAACCGCTCCGGCGGGAACTCGTGGATCGGTGCCACGTGCTGGAGCCCGGCGTTGTTGACCAGGATGTCGACCTCGCGCGGCAGATCGCGGGTCGGGTCGGCGTCGGAGAGGTCGACCACGTGCTCCGTGCCACCGGTCTCGTCGGCGACCGCGCGCACCGCGGCGGCGTCCCGGTCGACCAGGTGGACCTTCGCCCCCGCCTCGGCCAACGCCACGGCGCAGGCGCGGCCGATGCCGCCGCCCGCACCTGTGACGAGTGCCGTGCGGCCCGCGAGGTCGTCAGTGATGTGACGGAGCCCACTGTTCATGCCTTCGACGCTAGCGAGCGGTCTCCTGGTCAGCACATGTGTGACCAGCACATAACGCCGTATCGGCCCATGTGGTCAGCCGACAGTGGGCGATGTGACCATCGGATTGACCAATAACTGGTGAAATCCGGGTTCGCCCATGAGTACAGTTCGTTGAGCCGTTCGGGGGATAACCACGTACTTGGGGGTAACTCAATGTCATTGACACCGATCTACGACGACCTCATGCGCGAGCTCGACGGCATCATGGAGGCCAGCCGGGTGAAGCGAGCAGCCGAGAAGAACGAAAAGGCCGCCGAGCAGAAGCTCGACGGCCCGATCGCGGACTGACCTCAGGTCAGCTCGGTACCTGCAGCAGGTCCGCGGGGACCGGCTCGTCCTTCTCCAGCGCGCCGAACAGGCGCAGGGCGTTCTCCCGGTCCCACTGCACGACCGACCCGACGCCGTCGAGCGTCGGCGTGCCCCCGATGGGCACCGTCGCCGTGTCGACGCCGCCGCCCATCCCGGTCGCGAGGCCCACCAGGTTGGACAGGTGGTCGTCCTCGTTCACCGAGATGGCGTCCGTGCTGGCGAACAGCAGCGGGAACGCCCGGAACGGGTTGATCAGCGTGCCCACGCTCGTCGCCCGCTCCGACAGCGCGGACAGGAACTTCCGCTGGTTCTGCACCCGCTGGAGGTCCGCCGTGGCGAACGCACGGGTGCGCACGAAGCCGAGCGCCTGGGTGCCGTTCAGCTCCTGGCAGCCCGCCTTCAGGTCGAGGCCCGCCAGCGGGTCCTGCATCGGCTCGTCGATGCACATGTCGACACCGCCGACCGCGTCCACGATGCCCGCGAACCCGCCGAAGCCGATCTCCATGTAGTGGTCGAGGTGGATGCCCGTCGCACCCTCGACCGTCTGCGCCAGCAGCGGCGCGCCACCCAGCGAGAACGCGGCGTTGATCTTGTTCTTGCCGTTGCCCGGGATGTCCACATAGGAGTCGCGCGGCAAGCTCACCAGCGTCGACTTCCCGGAACCGTCCGGGATGTGCAGCAGCATGATGGTGTCCGTGCGCTTGCCACCGGCGTCACCCGTCGACAGCTCGTCCTTCTGCTCCTGGGTCAGGTCGTCACGCGCGTCGGACCCGACCAGCAGCCAGTTCGTGCCTGCCGTGTCCGCCGGACGGCCTTCGTAGTCCGGCAGCGCGTTCGACCGCCGCAACGACGAGTCGACGTAGAAGTACAGACCGACCAGTACCAGCAACAACACGAAGAGAACGGCCAGGACCACCCGGCCCTTCTTCACCTTGCGCCGCTGCGGCACGGGCGGCACGGGCCTGCGCGCGGGCGGTTGCTGGTACCCCTGCTGGTATCCAGCGCTCATGTTCGCCAACCCCGATCTGGATGGATGCTTCTGGTCAACCTCTTGCACCTAGGACGCGGCGCACGCGGAGAGGTTGCCACCTTAGCCATTCACGGGCAGCACGAGCGCGGCGAGCAACCGGTTCACCTCGGCGCCGGGATCGGAGGTCCAGCCCGTGTGCGTCGGCGACGTCTGGATCACCGTGCTCCGCGGCGCCGTCAACCACCGGAACCTCTTCCCGCGGGAGGTCTCGGCGACCGGCCCGGCCTCGGCGGCCCCGTCGCACGACACCCCGAGGTGCCGCAGGGCGGCCTCCAGCAACTCGACGTCGACGCCGGGATCGAGCGCCCTGACCCGCGCGGCGTCCACAAAGGTCTTGGCGCACAAGAAGTCCAGGTCGGGGCAGTACAGCAGCACGCCGACGTTCACGAACTCGCCGCGCTCGGGACGTGGCACGGCACGCAGCACCGCGTACTCAAACACGTGCGGCACGAGCCACCTCCAACGCGTCCACCCACGTGCGGGGACCGGCGAGGCGAGCCGCGAAGTACGCCAGGTACGCCTCGCGCACCGCTTCCGCGCCGTCGAACACCTCGTCCTGCGCCAACCACTCGTCGGGCACCAGCGCCAGCACCTCGCGCAGGAGTTCCGGGGTCACCTGCGCGGCCAACTCGGCGTCAACGGCGGCGAGCGGCCCGGCGAACGGCATCATCAGGTGATCGGCAGCGTCGAACCGGTACTCCTTGGCGGGGAACCGATCCGCCCGCCAGCCGTGGTGGAAGTACAGGGCGGCGCCGTGGTCGATCAGCCACAACTGCCGGTGCCACAGCAGCGTGTTCGGGTTCCGCCAGCTCCGGTCCACGTTGAGCACGAGCCCGTCCAGCCACAGCAGCCGCGTGGCCGGCTCGACCTCGGGTTCCCGCACCACCGGGTTGTAGTCGAACGAGCCGGGCAGGTAGTCGAGACCGAGGTTGAGCCCTCCGCTGGCCCGCAGCAGGTCCTGGATCTCCTGGTCGGGCTCGGACCGCGCCAGTTCGGGGTCGACGTCGACCAGGACGATCTCCGGCATCCGAAAACCGAGCCGACGAGCCACTTCCCCCACCACGATCTCCGCGATGAGCGCCTTGACCCCCTGCCCGGCACCGCGGAACTTCAGCACGTACATCCCGAGGTCGTCGGCCTCGACCAGTCCCGGCAACGACCCACCTTCGCGGAAGGGGGTCACGTAGCGGGTGGCCGACACCTTCCGCAGCCCATTCGTTGATTCCACCGGAACATCATGGTCGGGACCACGCACCCGCCGCCAACCGGTTTGCCCGGAACCCGCAGCCGCCTCACGACCCGCTGGGAGCCACGGACTCCAACGCCCGCAGGTATCCCATCTGCCCCAACCGGTTCGGGTGGTAGGAATCCCCGATCGGCGCGGTTACCGCGCGCACCCACGGGTCCGCACCGCAGATCCCGTGCCCGGCGAACGCCTCCCGCACGTCCACGAACGCCACCCCGGCCGCCGCCGCGGCCGCCGCGGTCACCTCGGCCAGCAGGTCGGCCCCACCGTTCACCGCCGCGCGCTTCGCCGCCGACAGCCCACCCGCGCAGGACCGCGCCTCGAACAGCCGCGGATACCCCAACACCACGACCTTCGCCCCCGGCGCCCGCTCCGCCACCGCCGCGAACAGCCCCGCCAACCGGCTGGGCAGTTCCTCCCGAGCAACCCCACCTGCCCGTTCCACCGCCCGCTCGCACCCGCGATCCGACCCCACCGTGCACGTGGTCATCACGTCGGCGAACCCGACGTCGTTCCCGCCCACGGTCAGCGTCACCAGACCGGTCTCGCCCGACAACCCGGCGACCTGCCGGTCCACGACCTCCCCCACCGTCGCCCCGGCACAAGCAGCGAACACGAACGACGAAGGGGCTACCAACTGTTGCGCGATCTATCAGTGAACTTCGGTTTTCTCTGCGGATGTCATGATCATTTGGACCGTTCCGGGTGGGTGAGTGGTTGGCGTGTGCTGGTGCGCGCCGCTGGGCCGTGTGCGGGGAAGCGCCAAGGCCGTGTGCGGTGTCCCGGTATCCCAGGGCATGTGGCCGGTCGTCGAGTCCACCGCAGTGGTGTCGGACCTTGCCGCTACCCTCCCGCTCGTGGAGCGTCGTGACCGTCTCGCCCGTGTCCGGGGCGAGTGCCCGGAGGTTGTCCGGTCGGGTATCCGCCCGCGTGGGCTGCGTGTGGCGCACAGTTGTGCGCCCGGTGTCCACGTCGTGGTCGTCGTGTCGGGTGGTTGGGTCTGATGCTCGTCACGCACGCCTACCGGTTCGCCCTGGACCCCACCCCGCGTCAGATCGGTGCACTGCTCGCGCACGCCGGGGCGGCGCGAGTCGCCCACAACTGGTGCCTGGGGCAGGTCAAGGCCAACCTGGATCAGCGGGAAGCGGAACACTCCTACCGCATCGCCGAGGCCGATCTGACCCCGATGTTCGGGTGGTCGCTGTATTCCATGCGCAAAGCCTGGAATCGAGTCAAGGGCGAGGTCGCGCCCTGGTGGGCGGGCAACTCGAAGGAGGCCTACGCCACCGGCATCGACAACCTGGCCCGAGGACTGAAGAACTGGTCGGACTCGACGAAAGGCAAGCGCAAAGGGCCCCCGATGGGGTTCCCCCGCTTCAAATCCAAACGCGGGTCCACCCCGTCCTGCAGGTTCACCACAGGCGCCATCCGGCTGGAGGACGACCGCAAGCACGTCACCCTGCCGGTCCTCGGGACGCTCAAGACCCATGAGAACACCCGCAAACTCCACCGGCGGATCGCCAACGGGACCGCGAAGATCACCTCGGCGACGGTGAAACGCGAGGCAGGCCGCTGGTACGTGTCCTTCTGCGTCCAGGTGCACAAACAGGACCGGCAACCAGCGCGGCCGGACGCGGTCATCGGCGTCGACCTGGGCATCAGGACACTGGCGGTGTTCTCCGACGGCCGACCAGCGGTCGGGAATCCCCGGCACTACGACACCGCCCGCCGCAAGCTGGGGCGGTTGTCGCGCACCGTGTCCCGTCGGGGCGGCCCGGA
>JBDSAJ010000550.1:0-7945 GCA_039922235.1 Umezawaea sp. | reverse complement strand
CCGCGAACGTGGGTTTGGCCGCGGCGCGCGGCGAGTACGTCGTGTTCCTGGACGACGACGACCTCGTGACCGCGAACTGGGTGGAGAACATCAAGGCGGGGGCAGCAGCCTCGCCGGGCACCCTGGTCCGCTGGTGGGCAGCCGAGCAGCACCGCGAGTGGGCGCCGAGCGGTCAGCTCGCCACGCACACCGCGACCGGCCCGTTGACACCCACGTACGCCACGCGGTTCGACCTGGTCAGGCACATCCGGCAGAACGAGACGCCGTTCCACTGCTTCGCGTTCCCGCGGGTGCTGGTCGAGCTGGGCTTCCAGTTCGACGAGTCGCTGACGGTGTGCGAGGACTGGGAGTTCCTGGTCCGCGCGGCGTCGTTCTGCGGCGTGCACGACACCGACGAGATGACCTCGATCTACAACAAGTGGTCGGAGAAGTCGTCCTCGCACGCGGTGGCCACCGACGAGTGGCTGGTGATGCGGTCGATGGTGCACGTGGCGCTGGACGAGAAGCCGCTGCTGCTGCCGCCGGGGTCGGTGCGGGCGCTGGACCGCAGGCTGGAGCGCGAAGAGGCGTTGCAGCGGAACGTCGACGCCCTGGAAACCGAGCTGGCGGCCGTGCGGACGCTGTTGGCGAACACCGAGCAGGTGTCGGCCAACGCGCACTACGCGCTGGCCGAGCTGCGCGGCTCCACGTCGTGGAAGGTGAGCGCGCCGGTGCGGCTGGCGGGCGCGGTGGCGAAGAAGGCTCGGGAGAAGCGGAAGTCCTAGCGGGGCCGCTTGGCCAGTCCGGCCTTCACCTCGTTGACGACCGAGTCGGACACCATCGGGTTGATGCCCGCCGTGAGGCTGCGCTCGACGGCTTCGAACACGACCACGTCGCTGTCCGCGAGGGTGCTCACGACCTTGGCGATGTCCGTGCCCGCGGTGTCGCTGTGGATCACGGTCAGGTCGGCGAACCCGCCGCTGAGGTACGGGACGGCAGGCAGCGTGAACGAGTCGGCGACCATGCTGACCTTGGCCTGCACGACGCCCTTCCCGGTCGCGCTGGGCAGCTTGAGCGGGTCGCGGAACGCCTTGTCGACCACCTTGCTCTGCACCGTCAGGCCGTCCGGCGCCAGGTCGTAGGTCTGCAACGGGAACTCGGCGGGCTTGCCCAGCAGCGTCGACAGGTCGCCTTCGCGCTGCACGACGTTCCCCGGTGTGACCTTCCACGTCGCGGTCGAACCCGCCTGGACCTTTTCGGCGATCAGGCGGGCCATCGCGAGGGCGCCGTCGTGGGTCCAGTGCGTGTCGAGGGCTGAGTAGACGGGGGCGCTCTCCCCTGCGGTGCGCAGGGCCGGTCGGACGTCGAGCACGCCCGCGTCGGCCACGGCCCGCTTCCAGAAGTTGTCCCGCGCCTCGGTCGAGCACGCCTTGCCGACGTAGTCGGCAGGCAGGTGCTCGGGGGCCATCGTGGTCTTGTCCGGCGCGACGACCAGGATGAACGTGCGCCCGGAGGACTCGACGGCCTCGCGCAGCTTCTTCATCCCGCCGATCACGTCGTCGATCGGCCGCTGGGGCAAGCACGCGCCGAGAACGTCGTAGCCGAGGTAGAGCCAGCCGTTCGAGCCCTCGATGACCTTGGGGAACCCGCTGGCGCGCAGCTTGTCGCGGTCCTCGTCGGACGCGCTCGGCGTCTGGACCGGCGCCTGCACCGGCCCCGCGACGTTGGGCTTCTCCCCCAGCGCGGGCGGCTCGCCGAAGAGATCCCGGCTGATGGCGTCCTCGGCGAGCACGGCTTTGTCGCGCAGCGGCAGGTGGTCGGTCGCCCACTGGTCGAGCCCGGTGAACAGGCCGAAGCCGTCGGTGATCGACGGGAATCCGGCGAGCTTGCGGTTCTCGAACTCGGGTGCGCGCACGCCGACGACCAGCAACAGCATCGGGACGCAGAAGAACACCAGCGCGGCGACGCGCGCGGACCTCTGGCGGATGCCGTGCCTCGGCCGGTGCAGCGGGTGCTCGCGCGGCAGCCACGACTCCGGCAACGGCGGTAGACCATTTCCGGGTGGAGTCGAGGAATCGAGCCGGTTGGCGGTCACCGGGTCAGGGTATCCAGCGGCGCTGCGGCGAGTCGGATGGATCTGCAACCTCACACGAGTGCTACACGTCTATGTGGGTGTCGAGCCCATCCGGGCCCCGAACGCTCGATGGAGGATGCGATGTGGTTGCATGTGACTCTGGTCACTTTGGCAAGTGTCGCATTCCTGGCGCGAACCTTCCGGGTGCTCCGAGCCGTACCCAAGAGGGTCCGAGAAGAGCAGGACAAACTCATCCCCCCATCCCCGATTGAGACGTAAATTCCAACCCACAGGTCTATGTCGGATTCCCTTGGTTGCCGTACGATCCATTTGAGTTGATATTGGGTCGGCCTACGCCTGACCGGGGACCTCACAGAGGTAGGTGCGTCATGGATCTCGCACTGAGCAAGGTCATCGAGTTGCGCGAAAGCGGTTTCCAGTTCCTGCACCTGCGGGACGGCGACGGCGAACTCGATCGGATCATGGCGTTCAAGCAACGCAGGGGCTTCATCGACTCGATCCTCTTCTGGTCTGAGACAGAAGCACGCGCAGGCCGTCTACCTGCGGTTCGTGACAGCACGCGTCCCGCACAGGCCGTGTGGATCTACGAGGGCCAGCTCGTCGAAGCGGTCGATCGGCTGCTGCACCTGCCCGAGCCCGGCGCCCGCAACGCGCCGACCCTGATGAGGGGAACGGCGTCGGATCTCGCCGTGGTGACGACGCTGCCGCTCAAGTTGAACTTCCCGCCCGGCGCTATCGCTTAGCGTTGAATCGGTCGCACTCCGTAAATAATGACGGCGCGACCAATACGACCAATACAGCGGGTAACGGCCTCATGAATTACTCATAATCTTTTCGGGGTCACCAGTCCCGATTCATAGGCGAGAACGACGAGCTGTGCCCGGTCCCTGGCGGCAATCTTCGTCATGATGCGGCTGACGTGCGTTCGGGCCGTCGCAGGGCTGATGACCAGGTGTTCCGCGATCTCGTCGTTCGACAGGCCACCCGCCACCAGCGCCAAGACCTCCCGTTCACGATCGGTGAGCTCCCGCAGCGCGGACGGGTGAAGGCGCCGGTTCTCCGGCCGTGACGCGTACTCCGCGATGAGCCGCCTCGTCACGCTCGGTGCAAGTAGGGCATCACCCGCAGCGACTACGCGGAGTGCGTGCAGCAGCTCCACCGGCTCGACGTCCTTGAGCAGGAACCCGCTGGCCCCGCCCCGCAGCGCGGCGAACACGTACTCGTCCACGTCGAACGTCGTCAGGACCAGCACCTTCGTGTCCCGCAGCTCCGGATCGGCCGAGATCAGCCGAGTCGCCTCAAGCCCGTCGGTACCCGGCATCCGGATGTCCATGACCACGATGTCCGGCTTGTGGACCTTCGCCTGCGCCACGGCCTGGGCCCCGTCCCCAGCCTCCCCGACGACCTCGAACCCGTCCTCGGTCTCCAGCAACAACCGGAACCCGGCCCTGACCAGCGCCTGGTCATCGGCCAACACGACCCGGATCATCCGCATCCCCCTCCGAGCGGCAGCACCGCACGCACCTCGAACCCACCGCCGGGCAATCCTCCCGCCTCCAGCGTCCCGCCGAGCGCCTCCGCCCGTTCCCGCATCCCCGCCAGCCCCGTGCCCGCTCCCACGCTCGGCATCGTCATCCGCCCGTCGTCGTTTATGGTCACCCGCAATTGACCACCGGTCCGCTCGAACCGAACGGTGATCCTGGTGGCGTCCGGCGCGTAGCGCAGCGCGTTCGTCACCGACTCCTGCACGATGCGGTAAGCCGCGACGTCCACCGGCGCGGGCAGATCACCCGGTTCACCGAGCACCTCGACCGGTTTGCCCACCGGGGCCAGCAACTCGTCCAGTCGCTTCAGACTCGGCGCCGGAGCGGTGCCTTCACCACTCCGCAGCACTCCAAGAGTTGCCCGCAGGTCCACCAGGGCAGCCCGACTGGCCTCCTTGATCGCCAGCAGCGCCTTCACCGCCTCCTCGGGTTTCCGATCGGCGACGTGCGCCCCCACCCCGGCCTGCACGTTGATCATCGCCAGGCTGTGCGCCACGACGTCGTGCACCTCCCGCGCGATCCTCAGCCGCTCCTGCTCCGACTGGTACCGCCGCCGCTCCACCGCCCGCCGCCGCCCGAGGCTGAACACGGCCAGCGCGGGCACCGCGACCAACGGCCCCCAGTGACCGGTGACGTAGTACAGCCACGTCGAAGTCCCGGTGAGCGCGATCGTCGCCACCGGGTAGCGCTTGCGCAGCAACAACAACCCCACCGTCGCCGCGGCCCAGACGTACGGCACCAGGAACACGCCTCGACCGTACGGGAGGACGGGGCGGTCGGCGTCGGTGCTGAGGCGGCTTGGGGGCGTACGTCAGGAGTCGTACGCGCCCGGCGACGCGGTGGCGATCCCAATGCCCTTCGCGGCGTCCAACAACTTCTTGTCGTAGGTGACGAAGACCGACAACTGGCCGGCGAGGATCTGCGCGGTCGCCAGGTGGATGGCGTTCAGGGAGCGCAGCATCGGATCGGTGTAGGCCGCCGCCGTCTGCCGGATCACCTGATCGATCTCCAGGCGGAACAACCTCGCCAACGTCGACGGCACACCGGCCAGTGAGTCAGGAGCAGATCGCCGCAGTGCCCTGGGAACCTCGATCTCGACCAACGACGAGGTCACCAGGGGTAGACCTGCCTGCTGGTCGGCTGCGAGCCACCCGACCAACTCCACGCTGCCAGGTTCCCGGCGCACCAACTTCACCAGTGCGCAGGAGTCCAGGTAGATCACCAGCGCTCTTCGTCACGCGAAGCCGCGAGTTCGGCGGCCACGTCGACGGCCGGATCCCCGATAACGGGAGGAAGCGGAAACGGGTCGACCGCGTCCGGGGGCACAGCCCTACCGGAGGCGACCAGTTGGTCGAGGAGGCCGGCATTCGGCTGGACCGGCACCAGGTACGCCACCGGTTTGCCGTGATCGGTCACCGTGATGCACTCGCCGTCGCGGACGCGCTTCACGACCGCGCTCGTCCGCTGGTTGAGTTCGCGCACCCCGATTGTCGAGTCACCGGGCCCGTGGTCAGTCGGGATACCCGCCATGGGAAAAATGTAGAACATTTTGTCCTACAAAGCTACTCCGCCTAGTCGTACTCGGAGACCAGGAAGAGGTGGAGCTGGGTAGCGAGGTCGTCCTTGGCCGCACCGGCTTCGATCCTGGTGGTGACGGAGGCGGACCAACGACCGCCCGCCATCCGCCAGGGACTGATGGTCCAGGTCAGGGAGATGTGGCCCATCGACTCGAAGACAGCGCTGACGGCCAGGTCCTCGTCGGTGCTGATCCAGGTCTTCGCGCCCTGCCAGCCGCGGAAGTCCAGGCCGTCGACGAACCGGGAGAGCCCCCGCCCATCCACGACGTTGGTGATGGCTTCCAGATCCGCGGTGAGTCCAGGAGCCCTGAGCCGGACGGCGAAGTACATGATCCGGTCACCCACGTGCCGTTCGGTGAACCGCGCCTCGACCGAAAGGTCGTCCTCGCACCGGATGACGACCTCGGAGTCGTCCAGGCAGGTCAAGTCCGACTTCGACCAGCCGTGGGGACAGCCGGTGGTCAGTCGAAGTCACCGCGCTTGGCCGCGATCAGGAACGCGGACCAGTTCGGCAGCGAGATGGTCGGACCTGCCGGGTTCTTCGAGTCTCGGACGGCCGCAGCGACACCGGTCAGCGAGATCTCGACGCAGTTTCCACCCCCACCGTTGTTGCTGCGACTGCTTTTGCGCCACACAGTGGTTACCTCGATCTCTATCGCTCGGCGGCCAGGCTCTCGATCCACGCCGCGGACCCGTCCGGGCTCAACGCCAGCTTCGAGAGGTGGGCGAAGACGAGTCTACTGGCCTTCACCTTCTCCGGGTCTTCAACGTGGACCGACCCGACCGCGTGCTCAACGTAGAGGACCTGCGCGTCCCGAGCATCAGGAAAGTCCAGCAGGGTGAAGGTGCCGTTGTGGCCGTCGTGCATCCCGACCGCATTTGGCAAGACCTGGACGGTCACGTGGTCCAGACGCCCTCGGTCGTTGATGTGGAGTAGTTGAGATCGTCCGGCTTGAGCGAAGGCTGCCTCGGCGATGATCGCGTGGAGCTTCAGCGGCAACTCACTGAACAACCGCTCCTGCCTGCGCATCCGCACGAATACCTGGTTGTCGACCCACCTGTTCGACCGCTGGACCCGAGCACCCGCGAACACAGCGCGGATGTAGTCCTCCGTTTGCAAAAGACCCGGCACGTAGCTGAGTTGGAAGTCCCTGACCCCCCTCGCGTCGTTCTCCAGGCTGATGAAGCCCTGTTCCTCCAGACCGTAGGGATGCCACCAGCCCTTCTCGATGGCCCGTTCGTACATGTCCAGGTACGGCTGCCACTCCGAGACGGCCAGCCCGTACTCGTCGAGCATCGCCCGCAGGCCGTGGTACTCGGGCCGTTGGCCGTTCTCGATGCGGCTCAGCTTGCGGTGGTCGTAGCGGAGCCGGTGCGCGGCTTCCTGCTGGGTGAGCCCAGCGCGTTCGCGCAGCACGCGGAGCGCTTCGCCGAGTTTCCGCTGCCGGAACGTGGGTTCGGCGTTCTTGCCCACCACGCACCTCCCCGTGATCGCCTGACCACATGACGTTACGGCTTGGAATGCAAGCGGTGAGAATCTCACCGCTTGACGGCGGTGTGGACCGTTTGGCCCATGGACGACTACCACCACCGGATCGAGTACAAGAGGCGGCAGCCTGGCGGTTCGTTGGTGTGCGAGCACGTGGAGAACGTCGACGACCACGGTTGGTACGTGGTTCGGGGTGATGCTTGGAAGGCGCATTACACGCGGGGCTGCGCGGCCGAATACCTGGATCGCGTGAGGGCGGAATCCGGTACCTACGTGGTCGTCGTGTGGCGGTCTGACGTTCGGGTGTGCACGGCGAAACTAGACTGGATTTGCCCCTCTCGCGGGTGAATGAAGTAAGCCATACGGATTACGCGCCTTGCTCCGGATGGCCTGGATTTGACACTTTCGCGCCCATGAACCTCAGGAAGACCATCGCTGGCGCTGCTATTGCGCTCGGCGGCGCCACCGTCATGCTCGGCCTGGGCGGCACGGCGAACGCCGCTGTCGACGGCAACGCCGCGGCAACCCCGAACCTCGACCTCGAACTGGGCAAGGTGGCCAACGCAGGCAACCTGGCCAGCATCGACACGAACAACCCCGCGGGCAAGATCGACGCGATCAACTTCGACGCCTTCGACGTCAAGGCGCTCGTGGAGAACATCGACGCTGGGGCCACTGGCCTGCCTGGCGCGACGCTGCTCGGCTACGACAACACCGAAGATCCCTCCAACGTGGAGCTCGGTGCGCTGGTCGACCCCAGCTGATCGCACCCCGGTACCGGAACGGCCCTGGTCCCCTCCCCCCTCGGGCTAGGGCCGTTCCTCCTTCTCCAGCAGCAGGGCCAGGAACTGGTCGGGGTGGGTGAACGCGGCGAAGTGGCCCGCGCCCGCGATCAGGGCCATGCGCTTGCTCGGTGCCTTGACGCAGGCGAAGTAGTCCTCGGCGAGTGAGCGCACGGTGACGTCGTCGTCCGCACCTTGCAGGATGACCACCGGTACCTGGAACTCGGACTCCGCGCGGAAGCTCATGAAGTCGTTGAACAGCGCCTTCTTGGAGTACCCGAACCCCGCGAGCAGGTGCCGCAGGTCGCGCCAGCCGTAGACCTCGCGCCCCAGCACCAGCGGCAGGAACAGCTTGCCGAGCACCTTGTTGTCCATGCTCCAGCGCATCTTGGCCTCCCATGCCCTGAGGTCCCAGGCAGCCGGGTCCGGACCGATGGCGGTCAAGGCCTTGACGGCCTTGGGGTTGCGCAGCGCCCGGC
>JBDSAJ010000549.1:0-4322 GCA_039922235.1 Umezawaea sp. | reverse complement strand
GTAGGCGTTGCCGGTCGTCGGGACGCCGGGGGTGAGCACGGTGGTCAGCGCCGGGTACCAGCGCGACTCCATCTTGCGGGTGCCGCTGTCGTTGGGGTGCACGCCGTCGGAGGTGTCGGTGGAGGTGTTGAAGCCGCTCCACTGGTCCACCACGGTGATCGGCGACTGCGACGTGGTGTTCGCCCCTGCCCACCCTGGGATGGCGTTGTTCAGGGCGACCACGCGCTGGGAGCAGGCCGAGCAGTTGGAGGGGTTCATCGGGAGGATCTTGGCGACGATGACCTTCATCGACGGGTTGCTCGCGCGCATCTGCCCGAGGAGCTTGGTGTAGGCGTTGAGGATCGTGCCCGCCGGGATGTTGCTCCACACGTCGTTGGTACCAAGGTGCATCAGGACCACGTCGGGCCGGGTGGCCGACAGCCAGCCGGGGAGCTGGTTCTGGTTGGCGATGTTGGTGGCCAGGAACCCGCCGTGGCCCTCGTTCTCGCCGTCGTAGGCGAAGCCGCAGCCGGGTGCGGGCAGCGTGCCGACGAAGTCGATGTCGGTGTAACCGGTGTTGCGCAGGTGCTGCCACAGCAGTGCCCGCCAGCAGCCGGGTGAACCGGTGATGGAGTCGCCCAACGCCATGATCCTCGTGGGCGTGGCCGCCGATGCGTGCGGCACGGTCAGGAACAACGCGGCCAGGACCGCGACGATCACACTGCTCAGCGTTGAGCGCGTTCTCATGGGACACCTTCCGAGCGAGACGATGATTCCGTTCCGTACGCGGGCGACACCTCGGCTCACGGTGGATGCCGGGACCGCGTCGGGTCCCGGCATCCACCGCAGGACGGTTACTTGAGGCTGGGCAGTTCGTCGCGGGTGACGACGTAGCTGTGGTTGTAGACCTTCTGCAGGTGGCTGACGCTGTTGCTGACGGTCAGGTGGTTGCCGTGCCAGGTGCCGAACAGCACCCAGCGCGTTCCGGTCGACTGCAGGCGGTCGGGGTCCGGGATGGGCCCGTTCTCGTGCAGCGCGATCGGCAGCGTGGAGCCGACGACGTTCCGCACGGAGTTGTACATGGCGTTCTGCGGGTCGTAGTTGCCGTCGCCTGCGTACGTGTCCGCGCCACCGATGTCCACAACGGACTTGCCGGGGTAGAAAGAGCTCTGCGGCTGGCCGTTGTAGCCGTGCAGCCACACCAGGTTGTTCAGGCCCTTGACGCGGGTGAAGTAGTCGAACATGAAGTTCCACAGCCGGTTGTACTGGCCGCCGCCCTCCTTGCTCCACCAGAACCAGGTGCCGCCCGCCTCGTGGAACGGCCGCCAGATCACTGCCGCGCCCGCGTTCTCCAGCTGCTGCAACATGGCGGAGGCCTGGTCGAGCCGGTTGATGAACGAGCTGTACTCGGCCGTGCCCGGCGTCAGCACCGCGTTGATGGACACCGACATCATCGTGCCCTCGTAGGTGTCCGGCTTGGTCGGCGCGCCCATGTGGTAGCCGATCATCGGGATGCCGCCCGCGTTCCACCAGGCGATGGCGCGCGGCGCGAGGTCCTTCGAGTCACCGAAGTCCAGCCCCCGGATGGCCGGGTACTTGCCCGTGTTGTTGCGGATGTAGTTCATCTCGTAGTCCGGGCCGCCGATCCACGTCGACTCCTGCTGCCCGGACAGGATGTGGTTGCCGTACTGCGAGTACACGTAGCACAGCAACTTGCGGGCCTGGGGGGACGCGTTGGGGCTGACCGGGTTCACCGAGCACTGCGGGGTGGGTGTGCCGGTGCCGGCGGTCCAGCGCTGGTTGCTCTGGCCGTTGCAGGTCCAGGTGGTCACGGCGGTCCCGTTCACGGTGCCCGCGCTGGCGACGTCGAGGCAGAGCGCGGTTTGCGTGGCGGTGATGGACCCGTCGCTGTTCAAGCGGAACTTCTGGCTCGCACCGCCGGTGCAGGTGGCGATCGTCAGCCGGGTGCCCGCGGCCGGTGCGGGCACGTTCAGGCAGACCGAGCCCCCGAAGGTGCGCAGCTCGCCGGAGGAGGTGGCCTCCCACGCCTGGTTGGCCTGGCCGTTGCAGTCCCAGATCTGCAACGTCGCGCCCGGCGCCGCCGAGTTGCCGGTGACGTCCAGGCACTTGTTCGACCCGACCCCGACCAGTGGAGCGGGAGCGGCCTGCGCGGGTGCGGTCACCAGCAGCAGGGCCGGAGCGGTCAGCGCCAAGGCGAGCAGAGCTCTGCCCAGACGTGGTAGAGCACGCATCTGATCTCCTTTGATCATTGCGACAGGGGCGGCGGCAGGAGCGGCCCAGGGGATTCTTAGGTTTCCGACGAAACAAAGTCAAGCCTCTGGACCTGTCGAGACGCCCTCCTTGACTTTGTTTCGTCGGAAACTTAACAATGTCGTGTCACTGCTCGGCCGCACTCATCGACGAGGCAAGGCGGTTCGGATGGCACACGGCACTTCGAGGACGGCGGCGGCCTTCATCGCGACCCTGCTCACCTGCCTGGCGGCGCTGCTGTTCCCCTCCCCCGCCCAGGCCGCCTCCTTGCAGGAGATCAGGGACTTCGGCTACAACCCCAGCGGCATCAAGATGTTCGTGTACGTGCCTGCCACCGTGGCGGCCAAGCCCGCCGTGGTGGTCGGCGTCCACTGGTGTTCGGGCACCGCGCAGGACTTCTACGGCGGCACCGGGTACGCCTCGCTGGCCGACCGGTACGGCTTCATCGTGGTCTACCCCTCGGCCGTCAGCTCCGACCACTGCTGGGACGTCCACTCCCAGTCGGTGCTGACGCACAACGGCGGCGGCGACGCGCAGGGCATCGTGTCGATGGCCAAGTACGTCCAGCAGCGCTACAACGGCGACCCGAGCCGCACCTTCGTCACCGGCCACTCCTCGGGCGGCATGATGACCAACGTGCTGCTGGGCTCCTACCCGGACGTGTTCCAGGCGGGCGCATCGTTCGCGGGCGTGCCCTTCGGCTGCTTCGCCGGTTCCGCGACCTGGAACACCGCCTGCGCCGAGGGTCGCGTCAACAAGACCGCGCAGCAGTGGGGCGACCTGGTGCGCGGTGCCTACCCCGGCTACAGCGGCCCGCGCCCCAGGGTGCAGCTCTGGCACGGCACCGAGGACGACGTGCTGCGCTTCGCCAACTTCGGCGAGGCGATCGAGCAGTGGACGAACGTGCACGGCGTGAGCACGACGCCGACCTCCACCGAGAACAACACCCCGCGCAGCACGTGGACCCGGACCCGTTACGGCACAAGGGTCGAGGCGATCCGCGAGCAGGGGCAGCCGCACAACCTCCAGATCCTCGCCGACGAGGTGATCCGCTTCTTCGGCATCGGGCAGCAGTCCGGCGGCACCTCGTTGGTCGGCGCGCAGTCCAACCGGTGCCTGGACGTCGCTTCGGCGAGCCACACCAACGGCGCCGCGGCGCAACTGTGGGACTGCAACGGCAGCACCAACCAGCAGTGGGCGTCCACGTCGAGCGGTGAGCTGCGGGTGTACGGCGACAAGTGCCTCGACGCCACCGGCCAGGGCACGAGCGCGGGCACCACCATCCAGATCTGGGACTGCAACGGCCAGGCCAACCAGAAGTGGACCGCGCAGTCCGACGGGTCCATCAAGGGCGCGCAGTCGGGGCTGTGCCTGGACGTCTCGGCTCAGGGCACCGCGAACGGCACCCGGATCGTGCTCGGGACCTGCAACGGGCAGGCCGGTCAGAGGTGGGCTCGGCGTTGAGGGTAGGGGGAACCTCGCAGGCGGTTCCCCCTATCACGGCCGTCATCGGTCATCGTCCCCTCCCGCACGGCCACAGCTCTTGTGCTCGGCACGACCGCGACGGGCTCACCGGCGACCACGGAAGAGGAACTTCGTCATGGCAGAAGCGGAAACGACCAGCCCTGGTGGCTTATCACGACGCAGCCTGCTCATCGGCGCGGCCGCCGGGGCCGGCACGCTCGCCATGGGCGCGGGCGACCTGGCCCCGGCGGCGTCGGCCGCGACGTTCGTCAAGGGCGCCGACATCAGCTGGATGCCGCAGATGGAGGCGAACGGCTACTACTGGCTCGACAAGTCCGGGCAGCGGCAGGACCTGTTCACCATCCTCAAGGGCTACGGCATCACCGCGATCAGCCTGCGCACCTGGGTGAACCCGTCCAACCACCCGACCGACGGGCACTGCGGCATCCAGGAAACCGTCAGGATGGCGCAGCGCTGCCGTGACGCGGGCATGCAGGTGCTGCTCGGCTTCCACTTCGGCGACACGTGGAACTCCGTCGGCGTGCAGAAACCGCCCAAGGCCTGGGCGAACATGAACTACGCCCAGCTGCGCGACGCCCTGCGCCGCT
>JBDSAJ010000548.1:0-11305 GCA_039922235.1 Umezawaea sp. | reverse complement strand
TCGTGGGGCGACAGCTACGGCAACCGGGTCGACCGGTTCCTCGCGGGCACCGCGTACCTGGACGGCGCCATGGCCGTCGACGACAACGGCCGCGGCCTGTGGAACACCGGGTTCGGCCACGGCGACGCCGCCCACCTGGGCGACCTGGACCCGACGCGGCCAGGGCTGGAGTACTTCAAGGTCTCCGAGGACGGGTCGAAGCCGGGCTCCTGGTACGCCGACGCCCGCACCGGCCAGATGCTCTGGCAGACCGTACCCGGCGGCGACAACGGGCGTGGCGTCTCCGCCGACATCTGGGCGGGCAGTCCCGGCGCCGAGTCCTGGTCCGCGTCCGACACCACCCTCCGCAACACCAGGGGGTTCTCGGTCGGCCGCGAGCCGTCGTCGATCAACTTCCTGGTCTGGTGGGATGCCGACCCGGTGCGCGAACTGCTGGACCAGACCCGCATCGACAAGTACGGGACCGACGGCGACACCCGGCTGCTCACCGCGTCCGGTGTGGCGTCGAACAACGGCACCAAGGCCACGCCCGCGCTCAGCGCCGACCTGCTCGGCGACTGGCGCGAGGAAGTGGTCTGGCGCACTGCGGACAACTCCGCGCTGCGGATCTACTCCACCCCGATCCAGACCACCCGGAAGCTGCCGACGCTGATGCACGACCCGCAGTACCGGACCGCGATCGCCTGGCAGAACACCGCCTACAACCAACCTCCGCACCCGAGCTTCTTCCTCGGCGACGGCATGACGACCCCGCCCTGGCCCGACGTCCACTACGCCCGCTGAGCACGTGCCGCGGTCCGATCTGTCTCCCTGCGGACCGCGGCACGTCCACCTCTCGAGAGGATCCGCCATGCGGAGAGCATTCGCCGGACTGCTCGCGGCCGTGACGGCCGCGGGACTCGTAGCCGTCGCGCACGCGGCAGGCCCGACCACGGCCGCCGAGGCGCAGGCCGCGACCACGTGGAGCAACGTCGAGATCGCGGGCGGCGGCTTCGTCCCCGGCATCATCTTCAACCAGACCGAGCGGAACCTCATCTACTCCCGCACGGACATCGGCGGCGCGTACCGCTGGAACCAGGCCACCAGCCGGTGGATCCCGCTGCTCGACCACGTCGGCGAGGCGGACTGGGGCCTCAACGGCGTCGCGAGCCTCGCCACCGACTCGGTCGACCCGAACCGGGTGTACGTGGCCGCGGGCATGTACACCAACAGCTGGGACCCCAACAACGGCGCGATCCTGCGGTCGTCGGACCGGGGCGCCACCTGGCAGAAGACCGCGCTGCCGTTCAAGCTCGGCGGCAACATGCCCGGCCGCGGCATGGGTGAGCGGCTGGCGATCGACCCGAACCGCAACAGCGTCCTGTACCTCGGCGCGCCCAGCGGCAACGGCCTGTGGCGCAGCACGGACTCCGGCGTCACCTGGGGCAAGGTGACGGCGTTCCCCAACGTCGGCAACTACGTGCAGGACCCCAACGACACCAACGGGTACCTCACCGACAACCAGGGCGTGCTCTGGGTGACGTTCGACCCGAGGACCGGCACGGCGGGGCAGACGACCAAGACCATCTACGTCGGTGTGGCGGACAAGGAGAACAACGTCTACCGCAGCACCGACGGCGGCACGACGTGGTCGCGGGTGGCCGGTCAGCCGACGGGTTTCCTGCCGCACAAGGGAGTGCTGGACGCAAACGGGCAGCTCTACCTCGCCACCAGTGACACCGGCGGCCCGTACGACGGCGGCAAGGGCGACGTGTGGAAGCTGGACACCGCCTCCGGCGCGTGGACGCGGATCAGCCCGGTCCCGTCGACCAGCGCGGACAACACGTTCGGCTACAGCGGCCTGACGGTCGACCGCTCGCACCCCGGCACGCTGATGGTCGCCACCCAGATCGCGTGGTGGCCGGACGTCACCTTCTTCCGCAGCACGGACTCCGGTGCCACCTGGACCCGGATCTGGGACTGGGGGAACTACCCCGAGCGCACCCTCCGGTACACGCACGACATCTCCTCCGTGCCGTGGCTGTCGCTCGGCGCGAACCCGCAGCCGCCCGAGGTCACGCCGAAGCTGGGCTGGATGACCGAGTCGATGGAGATCGACCCGTTCGACTCGAACCGGATGATGTACGGCACCGGCGCGACCATCTACGGCACCAAGAACCTCACCACGTGGGACCAGGGCGGGAAGATCACCATCACGCCGATGGTCGCGGGCCTCGAGGAGACCGCGGTGCTGGACCTGATCAGCCCGCCGACCGGGGCGCCGCTGATCAGCGCGCTCGGCGACATCGGCGGCTTCCGGCACGACCGGCTGGACGCCGTGCCCGCCAAGATGTTCACCTCGCCCTACTTCACCTCGACCACCAGCCTGGACTACGCCGAGCTGACACCCGCGTCGATCGTGCGGGTCGGGCAGTTCGACAAGGCGAGCCGCCCCAACGACAACCGGATCGCGTTCTCCACCGACGGCGGCTCGAACTGGTTCCAGGGCGCCGAACCAGGTGGTGTGACCGGTGGCGGCACGGTCGCCGCGGCGGCCGACGCGAGCCGGTTCGTGTGGAGCCCCGCAGGGGCGGCGGTCCACTACTCGGTGGGCTACGGGAACTCCTGGCAGGCGTCGACCGGCATCCCGGCGGGTGCGGTCGTGGAGTCGGACCGGGTCAACCCCCGGAAGTTCTACGGGTACGCGGCGAACAAGTTCTACGTCAGCGTCGACGGCGGGGCCACGTTCACCGCGTCGGCCGCGACCGGGTTGCCGGACAAGGCGCACTTCAAGGCCGTCGCGGGCCGAGAGGGCGACGTGTGGCTGGCCGGTGGCACGGGGCTGTGGCACTCCACGGACTCCGGTGCGACCTTCGCCAAGTCCACCTCGGTGACCGAGTCGAGCAACATCGGCTTCGGCAAGCCCGCGGCGGGCAGGACGTACCCGGCGCTGTACGCCATCGCGCTGGTCGGCGGCGTGCGCGGGGTCTTCCGGTCGGACGACACCGGCGCCACGTGGACGCGGATCAACGACGACAAGCACCAGTACGGCAACATCGGCGACGCCATCACCGGCGACCCCCGCGTCTACGGTCGGGTCTACCTGGGCACCAACGGCCGGGGCATCGTCGTCGGCGAGTCCTCGGGAACGGGGCCGACGAGCACCACGACGTCGACCACGACGACGACGACCACCACCACCACCACGACAACCACCACGACCACTACGACCCCGCTCCCGTCGACCGGCTGCTCGGTGAAGTACACCGTGACCGGCGAGTGGCAGGGCGGGTTCCAGGGCAAGGTCGAGATCACCAACACCGCGACCAAGCCGCTCGACGGCTGGACGGTGAAGTGGTCCTACGCCAACGGCCAGGTGATCAGCAGCCTGTGGAACGGCGTGCTCAAGCAGTCCGGCGCGGCGGTGTCGGTCGCCAACGCGACGTGGAACCGCACGATCGCCGCAGGGGGCACGGCCGAGGTGGGCTTCACCGCGAGCCGCACCGGCACCAACACCGCGCCCACCGCTTTCACCGTCAACGACAAGGCGTGCACCTGATGCCCGCGACCCTGGATGTCCCCGTGCGCCGACGAGCGCTTTCCTGGCTCCTCGCCGCGGCTCTCGCGGCGGTGGCGCTGGTCGTGCCCACGCCGGGCGCGTCCGCCGCCCCCGCGTTCAACTACGGCGAGGCGCTGCAGAAGTCCGTCTGGTTCTACGACGCCCAGCGAGCGGGCAGGCTGCCCGCCGACAACCGGGTCTCCTGGCGGGGCGACTCGGCGCTGAACGACGGCGCGGACGTCGGTCTCGACCTGTCCGGCGGGTTCTTCGACGCGGGCGACCACGTGAAGTTCGGCCTGCCCTTCGCGGCAGCCATGTCCATGCTGGCGTGGGGTGCGGTGGAGAACCGGCAGGCCTACGCCGACTCCGGTCAGCTCGCCGCCCTGCGGGCGAACCTGAAGTGGGGCACGGACTGGATCGTCAAGGCGCACCCGTCGCCGAACGTGGTCTACGGCCAGGTCGGCACGGGCAGCCCGGACCACGCCTGGTGGGGATCCGCCGAGGTCATGCCGATGGCCCGGCCGTCCTACAAGGTCGACGCGTCCTGCCCCGGCTCCGACCTGGCAGGCGAGTACGCGGCGGCGCTCGCGTCCAGCTCCATGGTGTTCAGCGCGACCGATCCCGCCTACGCGGCCACGCTGATCACGCACGCCAAGCAGCTGTACTCGTTCGCGGACACCTACCGCGGCAAGTACAGCAGCTGCATCACCGACGCGGCCTCGTTCTACAACTCGTGGAGCGGCTACCAGGACGAGCTGGTGTGGGGCGCGATCTGGCTCTACCGCGCCACGGGCGACGCGACCTACCTGGCCAAGGCGAAGGCCGAGTACCCGAAGCTGAGCACGGAGCCGCAGAGCACCGAGCGGTCGTACAAGTGGACGATCGCGTGGGACGACAAGTCCTACGGCGCCTACGTGCTGATGGCGCACCTGACCGGTGAGCAGACCTACCTCAACGACGCCAACCGCTGGCTGGACTTCTGGACCACCGGCTACAACGGCAACCGGGTGCGGTACTCGCCGGGCGGCCAAGCCGTCCTCGACACGTGGGGCTCGCTGCGCTACGCGGCCAACACCGCGTTCGTCGCGCTGGTGCACAGCGACTGGCTCAAGACCAGGGACGCCGCGCGCGCCACCACTTACCACGACTTCGGGGTGCGGCAGGTGAACTACGCGCTCGGCGACAACCCCCGCAAGGCGAGCTACGTCGTCGGCTTCGGCGCGAACCCGCCGCGCAACCCGCACCACCGCACCGCGCACGGGTCCTGGGCCGACAGCCTCGCCGAGCCCGTGACGAGCAGGCACGTCCTGTACGGGGCGCTGGTCGGGGGACCGAGCACCAACAACGACGCGTACGTCGACAGCAGGCAGGACTACGTGTCCAACGAGGTGGCGCTCGACTACAACGCCGGGTTCACCAGCGCGCTCGCCCGGCTCTACGGCGAGTACGGCGGCACCCCGCAGGCGAACTTCCCGGTCGCCGAGACCCCGGACGGGCCGGAACTGACCACGCAGGCCGCGGTGAGCCAGAGCAACGTCGGGTTCACCGAGATCAAGTCCTACGTCATCAACAAGTCCGCGTGGCCCGCCAGGACGTTCACCGGGTCGCTGCGCTACTACTTCACCCTCGACGGCACCACGACCGCCGACCAGATCACCGTGACCACCAACTACAACCAGTGCGGCGCGGCGTCACGACCGCAGCGGCACAACGGGAACGTCTACTACGTCGAGGTCCCGTGCACCGGCATCTCGCCCGCCGGGCAGTCGGCCTACCGCAAGGAGGTCCAGTTCCGGCTCACCAGCTCCGGCACGTGGGACCCGACCAACGACTGGTCCTACCAGGGCCTGCCGGTCGGGAACGTCGCACCGGCCACCACCTCGCGGATGGTGCTCGTCCAGGGCGGCCGGACCGTGTGGGGCACGGCGCCGGACGGCACCAGCACCCCCGACACGCAGGCCCCGACCATCCCGAGTGGACTGACCTCGTCGGCGGTCGGCAGCACCGGCCTCACCCTGACCTGGACCGCGGCCACCGACGACGTCGGCGTGGCGGGCTACGACGTGCTGCGGGTCGACGGCACCACGTCGACCGTGATCGGCTCACCGGCCGGGACCACCTACGCCGCAACGGGTCTGACGCCCGCCACGACGTACCGGTTCGCCGTGCGCGCCCGTGACTCGGCGGGCAACACCTCGGCGGCGTCGGCGGCGCTGGCCGTGACCACCACGTCCGGTGGCGGCGGTGGTGGTTCGGTCGCGGTGCTCCAGCGCGGCGACGGGGGAGCGCGGGACAGCCAGGTCCGCGCCACCCTCCAGGTCGCGAACCGGGGCACGACGGCGCTGCCGCTCACCGGCGTGACGCTGCGGTACTGGTTCACCGGCGACACCCCTTCGCCGACGTACCAGGTGTTCTGCGACTGGGCGGTGGTCGGCTGCGCGCAGGTGAAGGCCGAGGTGGTCAAGCTCCCGTCCGCCAGGACCGGGGCGGACGCCTACCTCCAGGTCGCCTTCACCGGTGGCACCGTCCCCGCGGGCGGGACCAGCGGTGACCTCCAGCTCCGGCTGGCCAAGTCCGACTGGTCGGCGTTCGACCAGACCAACGACCACAGCTACCGCGTGTCCGCTTCCTGGGCGGACCACGACCGCGTGACCGCCTACACCGGCGGCACGCTCGCCTGGGGCGTGGAGCCCTAGCCCCCTGATTCCGGTGCGGGGCGTACTGCGCGCTCAGGCGCTCCGCACCGGTTCCCACCGCCTCACGAGAGGTCCCTGCCGATGAGACGCCTGATCGCACTGGCCGGCGCACTGCTGGCCACCCTGTTCCTCACCGCTCCGCTGCTCACCGCGGGCCAGCCCGCCGCGGCGGCCGAGCAGCCGGGGGTGGCGGCCGGTTTCAGGGTGTCCGGTGGCAGGCTGTACGACGCCACCGGCGCCGAGTTCGTCATGCGGGGTGTCAACCACGCCCACACCTGGTACGCGAGTCGCACCACGCGGGCGTTGTCGGACGTCAAGGCGCTGGGCGCCAACGCGGTCCGCGTCGTGCTCAGCTCGGGCGACCAGTGGACCCGCAACGACGTCGCCGACGTGGCGAACGTGATCTCCCAGTGCAAGGCCAACAAGCTGATCTGCGTGCTGGAGGTGCACGACACCACCGGCTACGGCGAGCAGGGCGCGGCCGTCACGCTGGCGAAGGCCGTCGACTACTGGATCAGCGTGCAGGGCGCGATGACCGGCCAGGAGCCCTACGTCATCCTCAACATCGGCAACGAGCCCTGGGGCAACACGAACACCGCCGCGTGGACGGCGGACACCAAGTCCGCCATCGGCAGGCTGCGCACGGCCGGGTTCACCCACACGCTGATGGTGGACGCGCCGAACTGGGGCCAGGACTGGTCCTTCACCATGCGGGACAACGCGGCGTCGGTGTTCGCGAGCGACCCTTGGCGCAACACCATGTTCTCCATCCACATGTACGGCGTGTTCGACACCGCCGCGGAGATCACCGACTACCTCGGCCGGTTCGTCACCGCGGGCCTGCCGATCCTGGTGGGCGAGTTCGGCAACACCCACTCCGACGGCGACGTCGACGAGGACACGATCCTGTCCTACGCGCAGTCCCAGCGGCTCGGGTACCTGGGGTGGTCGTGGAGCGGCAACGGCGGCGGCGTCGAGTACCTCGACATGGCGATCGGGTTCGACGCGGCCAACCTCAGCGCGTGGGGCAAGCGGATCTTCAACGGCCCCAACGGGATCAAGCAGACCGCGCGGGAGGCGGCGATCTTCGGCGGCGGTTCCGTCGACACGACGCCGCCCACGACGCCGGGCACCCCGTCCGCGTCCGCGATCACGGCGACGGGCGCCACGCTCTCCTGGGCGGCATCGACCGACGCCGTCGGCGTCACGGGCTACGACGTGGTGCGGATCAGCGGGGGCACCGAGTCGGCCGCCCGGTCGACCACGTCCCCGAGCACGACCCTCACCGGGCTGACCGCGAGCACGGCCTACACCTACGCGGTCTACGCCCGCGACGCGGCGGGAAACCGCTCCACCCGGTCCCCGTCGGTCACGTTCACGACCCTGCCGGGCGGCGGCGGGAGTTGTGCGGTCTCCTACAAGGTCGGCAACCAGTGGCAGAGCGGGTTCCAGGGCGACGTCGTCGTCTTCAACACCGGTTCCGCCGCCGTCACCGGCTGGACGCTGAAGTGGTCGTTCGCCAACGGCCAGTCGGTGACCCAGATGTGGAACGCCACCGCGAGCCAGTCGGGCACGCAGGTGAGCGCGGTCAACGCGCCCTACAACGCCGCCATCCCAGCGGGCGGCTCCGTCGGGTTCGGCTTCACCGGCACCTGGACCGGATCCAACACGGCCCCGGCCGCCTTCACCCTCAACGGCGCCTCGTGCGCCACCCCGTGATCGAAAGGAGAAGTCGTTGCGATTCAGACGAATAGTCGCCCTGAGCGCCGCGGTGATCGGCGTCGCCGCCGTCACCACCGTGGTGGTGCCGAGCACTGGCGCGCTCGCCCACGGTTCGATGACGTTCCCGACCAGTCGAACCCACAGCTGCTACGAGAACGGCCGGGCGGGCAGCGGGGGTGGCGACATCCAGCCCACCAACCCCGCGTGCATCGCGGCGGTGGCCATCGGTGGCAAGCAACCGCTGTGGGACTGGTTCGGCAACCTGATCAGCCAGGCGGCGGGCAGGCACCGCGAGATCATCCCCGACGGCCACCTGTGCGGTCCCACCACGAAGTACGACGCGTACAACCTGGCGCGGGGCGACTGGCCCAGCACGACCTTGCGGGCGGGCTCGACGATCACGATGAAGTACAACGCCTGGGCGCCGCACCCCGGTACCTGGAACCAGTACGTGACCAAGGACGGCTTCGACGTCAACCAGCCGCTCAAGTGGTCGGACCTGGAGACCGCACCGTTCAACTCGGTCACCAACCCGGCGCTCGCCGGTGGCGAGTACAGCTGGAACGCCACGCTGCCGAACAAGACCGGCAGGCACATCATCTACTCGATCTGGCAGCGCTCGGACAGCCCCGAGGCGTTCTACAGCTGCTCGGACGTCGACTTCACCGGTGGTGGTGGCGGTGGTGGTGACACCACGGCGCCGACCGCGCCCGGCACCCCGACCGCCACGGCGTCGTCCAACTCCGTCGCGCTGACCTGGCCCGCGGCCACCGACAACGTCGGTGTCAGCGGGTACGACGTGTACCGCGAAGCCGGTGCGACGGACGTGCTGGTCGCCTCGTCGACGGGCGCCTCGGCGACCGTGACCGGGCTGACCGGCTCGACGGCGTACGCGTTCTACGTGGTGGCCAAGGACGCGGCGGGCAACTCGTCGCCGCCGTCTTCGCCGGTCTCGGTGACCACCACGCCCGGCTCGACGCCGGGGCCGTGCTCGGTCGCCTACACCACCCCGAGCGTCTGGTCGGGCGGGTTCACGGCGAGCGTGGTCGTGAAGAACACCGGCACCAGCGCGGTGAACGGCTGGACGCTGGCGTGGGACGTGCCCAGCGGGCAGTCGATCACCAGCGGGTGGTCGGCCGAGATCGCGGTGGCAGGCGGGAAGGCCACCGCGAAGAACGTCAACTACAACTCGTCCATCCCGGCGGGCGGGACGGCGACCTTCGGGTTCAACGGGACTTCCTCCAGCACCCCGGCGATCCCGAGCGCGTTCACCCTCAACGGGTCGTCGTGCGGCTAGTTTCGACCCTGGTGATCACGGCCCTGGTGGCGGAGGTAGGCGCGTGGGTCCGGGCCCGCACCGGCGAATGCGTCGACCCCAAGGCAGCCACGATCGAGCAGTTCGCCGAGTTCGTCGGCCCGCTGCGGGCGAAGCTGTACGCGCCCTACGTGCGGGAGTGGGCGACCTGTTCCGTGTCGCCGTACGAGAAACTCGGCCTGGTCGTGTTCCAGCCCGACCGGATGGCCGAGTTCCAGGAGTCGTGGAAGGCGTCGGTCGCCGCGGGCGAGGTGCGGGGCGACCCGGACTTCGCGTTCGGCAAGGGTTTCGCGCTGAGCGCGACCACCGGGCTGGAACGGCTGGGGCTGAAGTACCTCCGGTGCACCCCGGCCGACGGCACCGAGCTGTCCCCGGAGCCCGCCGAGGCGCCGGGGTGCGTCTACACGGCCATGCCACAGGGCCACGAGCACTGATCCCGCAGCTAGGCGCTGGGCGGGGTGAGGAAGGCGGGTTCGGCGTCGGCCAGGTTCTCCGGGAGGCGCAGGCCCTCGTGCAGGGGCACGAGTTCGGACTGGAGCACCATCGCGGCGGCGCCGATGGCGGGTGCGGTCGCGGCCGAGCGGGACAGGCGGACGTCCACCCGGTGCGTGGCGCGGGCGAAGAAGGCGCGGTCGAGTTCGTCGCGGACGATCGGCAGGTACACCGAGCCCGCGATGGCGAAGCTCGGGCCGGTGAGCACGAGGACGTCGAGGTCCATCAGGTTGGCCAGGGTCCTTGCCGCCACGGCGATGTAGCGCGCGGAGCGCTCCAGGATCGCGAGCGCTTGCGGCTCGCCGCGACGGGCCGCGCGGCTGACGGCGGCGAAGTCCGCGGCCACCGACGGGCGGCTGCGCTTCGTGCCCGCGAGGCCCACCATGCGGGCCAGCGCCTGGTCGGCTCGGGCGGCGGCGACCACGGCGGCGGGACCGGCGAGGCTCTCGACGCAGCCACGCGCGCCGCACCAGCACTCCGGGCCGAGCGCGTCCACGCAGATGTGCCCGATCTCGCCCGCGTTGCCGCTGGTGCCGCGGTAGGTGATGCCGCCGATGACCAGACCCGCCCCTATCCCCGTGCCCATGTACAGCGCGGCGGACGTGGACGTGCCGCCGATGCCGCCGGACCAGTGCTCGCCGAGCGCGGCGGCGGTGGCGTCGTTGTCCAGCAGCACGGGCAGGCCGGTCGCCTTCGCGAGCGCGCCGTCGAGCGGGAAGTCCTCCCACTGGCGCATCGGCGGCGGCGTGCGCGCCATGCCGGTGGCCGGGGCCAGCGGGCCGGGGGACACCAGGCCGATGCCCAGCACCCGGTCCTGCTCCACGCCGACGCGGTCGATCAGCGCGGTCACCTCGGTGGCCATCTTGGCGACGACCTCGGCGGGCTCTTGGGCGCCCGCGCCCGGCCGGGTGATGCGGGCGACTACCGCGCCGCCCAGGTTCGTGAGCACGTAGGTGATGCCCGCGTGGTCGAGGTGCACGCCGACCGCGAACCGCGAGGCGTGGTTGAGCTGGAGCAGCACCCGGCGCTTGCCACCGGTCGACTCGGCGCGGCCGGTCTCCAGCACCAGGCCCTCGTCGATCAGCTTGCGGACGACCGTGGAGATCGTGGCCCCGGTGAACCCGGTGGCGCCGATGAGGCCGACCCGGCTGATCGTGCCCGCCGCGCGGATGACGTCGAGCACCGCCGCCTTGCTGCTCGCGTGCAGCGTCGTCCGGGTCTGTCCGCTCACTGGTCCTCCACCTCGTGGCCAGCACTTACTTCGTTCATCGACCGAAGGTTACCAAGCGTCTCAACTGAGCGACTGGGTCCGGCGATGGCACCAGGGTGGTGACGAGGTATTGACTTCGTTTCTTCAGTGACTTAACAATCTCCACACCGCAGCGACTCGCACCGTCGACGGCCGGTCGTTGCCACTCAGCCAGGAGAGGATCAACGATGTTCCTGAAGGCACAGCGCCCCCGCGTCGCGGCAGCGGGATTGGCCGTGATCGCACTGATCGCAGCCGGGTGCGGGTCGTCCAGCAACAGCCGTTCGGCCGAT
>JBDSAJ010000547.1:0-3814 GCA_039922235.1 Umezawaea sp. | reverse complement strand
AGTGGGACACACCTGGCCAGGTCCGCCTGCTCGACGGGGGTCAACTCGGCCTCGATCGCCCTGGCCGGCCAGTCGGCGCGCTTGCGCCGGTCGGCGTTCGTCGCCTCGACGCCTGCCTCGGTGATCGTCAGCGACGTCATCCGGCCGCCAGTGGCGTGCGGGGACTTCTCGACCAGTCCGTTGGCGACCAACAAGTTTGTTCTCTTCGCGTTGCCTTGAGTCAACAGACTCGTTCGCCCCGATGGCGCGTGGTCGTGCCCTGGTCTGCGGCCGTTAGGGTTGGCCGGTGGACGGTGAGTTGGTGGCGCGGTACGGCGTGCCTGGTCTGGTGGGGTTTTGGCGGCTCGCGTTGGAGACGCTGGAGGGTGGGCGGTCCGCCTTCAGCGTCGTGGTCGCGGACGAGGCAACCGCTGCGGGGTTGAGTGCGGTGCTGCACAAGGCCGTGGGGTTTCCCGCGCGGCGGCAGGTGTCGCTGGTTCGGCTGGACGAGCACCTGCGGGTGGACGGGACGTCGTTGGTCGAGGTGTTGCGAACCGTCTTCGAGCGGGAGGTCGGTGAGCCTGCCGGGCAGTTCGCCTGGCGGTCGCGGTGGCTCGCGCAGGTTCGGCGGTATGACGGGATTCCGGTGGCGGAGTTCGATGGTGTGGTGGCGCGAGCCGATGAGGTCCTGGCCGTCGTCCTCGGCGGGCAGGCCTGGGAGTGGCCCGATCAGCTGGACGACCCGGTGGTGCGCCAGGTGGTGTCGAGGGCGGTGTCCCTGGCGCTCGGGGTGGAGTTCGGGGCTGTTGCCGAGGACGAGCTGTGGCGGTCAGCCGGTTGGGCGCATGAGGGCGGGTGAGCGGACTCCGCCCGCGTTGAGGAATTCCGCGACGGGGAGGGTGGCGGCACCCATGGCCACCGATTCGGGGCCGAGTTCGCAGAGTTTGATCTTCGCCTGCTGGTAGGGGTGGTGCAGGGAGTACTTGGCGGCCACCTCGCGGATCGCCGGTAGCAGCTGTTCGCCGAGGAGCAGGCCTGCCCAGCCGCCCACTATCACCCGTTCGGGGTTGAAGAGGTTGATCAGGTTGCCGATGCCCGCGCCCGCGTAGCGCGCGGTTTCGCTGAGGACCTCGCGGGCGGCACGGGAGTCCTCGGCGAGCAGTTCGCGGAGTGCGACTTCCTCGTCGGCGATCTCGGGTGGCAGGCCCGCAACTTCGCGGTGGCGGCCGAGCACGCCCTTGGCACCGATGTAGGCCTCCAGGCAACCCTGCGCGCCGCAGCGGCAGGGCCTGCCGTCCAGCGCCAACGTGGTGTGCCCCCACTCACCCGCGCCACCCGAGGCACCTCGGTACGGCACGCCGTCCGCGATGACGCTGGCGCCGACACCGGAGCCGATCAGGGCGATCACGGCGTTGCGGGCACCCCGGCCCGCGCCGAACCACATCTCGGCCTGGCCGAGGGTGTTGGCGCCGTTGTCGATGAACAGCGGGAGGTCGGTGCCGGCGCGGAGCATCCGTTCGAGCGGGACGCCGTTCCAGCCGACGGTCTGGGCGTGGACCAGGAGTTCCGAACCGCGCTCCACCAGGCCGGGGACGCCGACTCCGACGCCGAGCAGCCTGCTGGGGTCCACGCCGCTGTCCTCGACGCACTGGCCGAGGCCCGCCAGGACGCGCTCGACCACGGCCTCGCCGCGGTTGCCGATGCTGTCCATCTGGAACGTGCTCATGGCCAGCCTGCGGAGGGTGAGGTCGAAGACCTCCACCAGGACGTGGGTCTCGCCCACGTCCACGCCGACCACGCAGGCGTTGTCGGGGTTGACGCGCAGCAGCACGCGCGGCCTGCCGCCGTCCGAGCCGACCAGGCCCGCTTCCACCACGACCTGGTCCTCGACCAGCTCGCCGACGACGTTGCTGACCGACGCCTGGCTCAGACCGGTGGCCCCGGCCAGTTCGTGGCGGCTGAACTGGCCGTCGAAGTAGAGCCTGCGCAACACGCGAGCGCGGTTGTTCGTCCTCAAGTCGCGCATCGTCCGCTTGCTCCGCTGCACTGTCGCTCCTGTGTTGGATGGTCGCTGCTCCGCAGACTCCTGGCTCGGCCGCCTGGTCGTTCCGCCTAGAGCCCTGGCCCGGTGACCTGTGTCCCGCTGTCGGTGAAGTGGAGGCGGTAGATCGCGGGCATCGGCATCGCACGGCTGAAGGGCCAGTCGACAGCGGTCAGCCCGAATCCGATCAAGGCTCGTGCGACGAACGTACCGTGGCTGCCCACCACCACGGTCCTGTCCGGGTGTTGCCGGGCACGCGATCCGAGGATCGCGGTGGCTCGATCGGTGAGTTGGTGGAGGCTCTCCCCGTTTGGTCGGGTGAAGCTCGGGGTCGCCCAGCTCTGGACGTAATGGTCGGCGAAGTCGGGGGCGGGTTCGAGTCCGGAGTCCCATTCGCGCAGGTCGTGGTCGGTGTGGATGGTCATGCCCAGCGCGCGTGCGGTGGGCTCGACGGTTTGGATGGCGCGCAGGTACGGGCTGGAGACGATCAGACCGGCCTCGGCCAAGTCCTCGACGAGGCGTTCGGCCTGAGCGAGGCCCTCGTCGGTCAACGGCCGGTGGTAGTCGTCCGGTCCGCCTGGGGACGGGATCAGCGGCTCGGCGTGTCGGACCAGGACGATGTCGGCTCGCATGAGCCGAGTATCCCGCTGCCAGCGGAGGTGCGGTGGTGGTCGAGCGCAGTCAGTCGGTGGCGAAGCGTTGGGTGTCCCAGCGGTTGTGGGCTTCGAGTAGCTTGCGGCCGATGCGCTTGAGGTCGGCGATGTCGCGGTCGTCCAGGTGGTCGGAGAAGGTGGCCGCCACGGTGTCGCGGTAGGCGGCGGCGGTGACGTCCTGGACCATCCGCCTGCCCTCGTCGGTCAGCACGGCGTAGACGAGCCTGCGGTTGTCCGGTGGCTGCTCTCGGGCGACCCAGCCGCGCTTGACCAGGCGTTCCACCAGCCGGGTCACGCCGCTCGGGCTGACCGCGAGCAGGTCGGACAGGTCGAGCATCCGGAGCCTGCCGCCGTTCATCTTCAGCCGGTAGAGGGCCGAGTGCTCCAGCAGCGAGCAGCCCGCGACGGCTTCCATGCGCTCACTCATGGCGGCCTGCGCCGCTTCGACGCCCTGGTGCGCGTACAGCCAGGCCAGCAGGGCGTCACTCGGCTCGATCATGGGGCCATCTTAGCAATTCATTTGACGCCGGGACGTTTTCAGTGTCAATCTTTTCGAATGACAACGTTGGTTACCGGCGCCACCGGCGCCCAGGGCGGCGCAGTGGCCCGCCTCCTCCTGTCCCGCGGCCACGAGGTCCGCGCACTCACCCGCTCACCCGACGGCGACGCCGCGGCAGTGCTGCGCGAGGCGGGCGCCGTCGTGGTCGGTGGCGACTTCGACGACGCGGTGTCGCTCAAGGCCGCGCTGCACGGGGTCGACGCCGTCTTCGCCGTCACCACGCCGTTCGGCACCGACCCGGAAACCGAGGCGCGGCAAGGCATCGCGCTGGTCGACGCGGCCGCCGACGTCGACCACCTCGTGTTCACGTCGGCCGCAAACGCCGACCGGAGCACCGGCATCCCGCACTTCGACAGCAAGCAGCGGATCGAGGAGCACCTCACCCGCAGTGGCGTGCCGTGGACGGTCCTCGGGCCCGCGGCCTTCGTGGACGACAAGTTCGGCGACTGGACGATGAGCGGCCTGCGGAACGGGATCCTCGGCCTGCCGATGCCATCGGACGCCCCGCTGCACCTGGTCGCCGTGGCCGACATCGCCACCGTCGCCGTGCTCGCGCTGGAGCAGCCGTCGCGCTTCGCCGGG
>JBDSAJ010000546.1:0-13758 GCA_039922235.1 Umezawaea sp. | reverse complement strand
AGGGACTTCTCGGTTTTAATGCGCGGGGCAAAGCCGTTTGAATCGGGGCGTCGGTGCTCAATACGTACCGCTACGGGTCAGTCCTGACCTTCTCTGGACTCGGCAGGAATGGACCGTCGATCTCCTGGACCTGCGCCGTCAACGGTGTCGGCCTGGGATCGTCGGGTCAGTGGCCGGCGATGAGTTTGACGCCGATGACGATTCCGCCGATGAGCAGGTTGATCAGTCCGACGAACACCGCGCCCAGCGGGCCCGCACCCATCCGCCTGACTGACGTGTAACCCCACACGAACATCGACCCGGCATCGACGACTACCGACAGGTAGAGCGCGGTGGTGAGCGGCAGGATCTCGAGCGCGGACAGGCCGACGAGCATCAGCGGTCCTACGGCCGCGGCCAGCAGGGGGCTGCTGATGAACAGCATGTGGCGGAGTTCGACCGCGTTCGTCAGGCGTCCGTGGGTGAGGCGGTGTGCCTGCTCGTCCGCCGCGAGGGTCGCCAGCCACAGGCCTAGCGAGGTACCGACCACGGACAGCGCGGCCGCGGGGTGGGTGGCCGATCCGGACAGCGCCAGCCCGAGCACGACCGCGATGATCACCAGCTCCGCGTAGATCCGCTCCTTGAGCCGCTCGGCCAGCCGGGTGACGTCGGAGAGGTGGGCGCTGTCCTCAGTAGACTCGATCACCATCGCACTTTAGGAGATCCCGCCTGCTGTCACACCTCGTGGGGTCAGGTGCGCAGTCCGGGCATGATGACGTTGAGGAGTCCGGTGGCAGCCGGTACGTGAGGGCATCGGTGAGCGGGCAGCCGCAGCGTCCAAATCGGACTCGGCACGAAGACCGGGCTGCCGCCGATCGCCAGTGCGGCGATGTCGGGCAGCCAGGTCTCCGAGGGCTTGGTGCCGCAAGTGCGACGACCTCATCTGCTCGATGTGGCAGCAGCGCCTGAACGTGATCGCCGTGTCAGGGTTTTTCCCAGCCCAGGACGTGGTCGGTGAAGCGCTGCACGACGGTCGATGCCACGGTGTCCGGGTCTTCGCGCCACACGTCGGCGTTGAAGATCTCGACCTCGATGTCGCCGGTGTAGCCCGCCTTGGCGACCAGGCTCGCGATGTGGTGGAAGTCGATGTGGCCGTCGCCCATCATGCCGCGGGCGAGGAGGGTGTCCGCGGGCAGTGGGGTGATCCAGTCGCAGACCTGGAACGAGGCGATGCGGTCGGCGGCCCTGGCGATCTGGTTCTCCAGGTCGGGGTCCCACCAGACGTGGAAGGTGTCCACGACCACGCCGACCACGGCCGGGTCGTAGGGCTCGGCCAGGTCCAGTGCCTGGGCGAGGGTGGAGAGGACGCCGCGGTCGGCGCAGTAGATGGGGTGCATCGGCTCCAGTGCCAGGCGGACGCCGTGGTCTGCGGCGTACGGCGCCAGTTCGGCCAGTACGTCGGCCACCTGGCCGCGGGCTGCGGTGAGGTCGCGGCTGCCCGGTGGCAGGCCGCCGACCACGAGGACCAGGCAGTCGGCGTTGAGGGCTGCGGTCTCGTCGATGGCCCGGCGGTTGTCCTCCAGCACGTGGTGGCGGTCGGGTGCGGTGAAGAAGCCGCCGCGGCACAGGGAAGAGACGTGCAGGCCCGTGTCGGCGATGAGGGCCGCGGCCGCCGCTACGCCGAAGTCCTGGAGGGGTTCTCGCCAGACGCCGATCGACGTGATGCCCGCGCGGGTGCAGGTCTCCACGGCTTCGGGCAGTGAGCAGCTGTTGACGGTCTTCTGGTTGAGGGACAAGCGGTTCACCGGGTCACCCCGTGGACGTCCAGCAGGGCCGACATGCGGTGGACTGCCAGGTCCGGGTCGGGGAGCAGGCCCGCCTGGTCGGCGAGGACGTAGGTCTCGGCCAGGTGGGGCAGGCTTCGGGCGCTCTGCAGGCCGCCGACCATGGTGAAGCCCGGCTGGAGGCCGGAGAGCCAGGCCAGGAAGGCGATGCCGGTCTTGTAGTAGTACGTCGGCGCGCTGAAGACGTGGCGGGCCAACGGGAGCGTGGGGGCGAACGCGGCGTCGTAGGCCGCGAGGTCGCCGTTGTCCAAGGCCTGCAACGCCTGGGACGCGGCAGGGGCGATGGCGGCGAAGATGCCGAGGAGGGCGTCGCTCGCGTGCTTGCCGTCGCCCTTGATGAGGTCCGGGTAGTTGAAGTCGTCGCCGGTGTAGAGGCGGACGCCCGCGGGGAGCTTGGCGCGCAAGGACTTCTCGTGGTCGGCGTCCAGCAGCGAGACCTTGACGCCGTCCACGCGGTCGGCGTGCTGGTGCACCAGGTCCAGGAATGCGGCGGTCGCGGTGTCGAGGTCGGCGGAACCCCAGTAGCCGTCCAGCGCGGGGTCGAACATCGGACCCAGCCAGTGCAGGATCACCGGGGTGTCGGCGTGCGGGAGCAGCCGGTCGTAGACGTGCCGGTAGTCGGCCGGGGTGGTGGCCAGTCGGGCGAGGTGCCTGCTGGCCATCACGATGACCTGGGCGCCCGCCGCCTGGACCACGTCCACCTGCTCGGTGTACGCGCGGACGACCTCGTCCAGCGTGGTCGGGTCGGCGTGGTCGGTGCCCGCGCCCGCGGCGATGCGGACGCCGAGGTGCTTCGCCTCGGCCGCGCTGCGGCGGATCAGCTCACGGGTGGTCGCCCAGTCCAGTCCCATGCCGCGCTGCGCGGTGTCCATCGCCTCGGCCAAGCCGAGACCGTAGGACCAGAGGTGCCTGCGGAACGCCAGCGTGCTGTCCCAGTCCACGGCGGCGGGCGCGCCGGGGCTGTTGTCCCCCAACGGGTCGGCCACGACGTGGGCGGCGGCGAACGCGATCCGGCTGCGCGGCGGCGCGGATGGCCTGGTCCACGTCACGCGCTCGCGCGGCTCGTGGTGGCGCAGGCCGCCGTCGAGGGTGGGCAGGGTGATCACAGTTCTACCCGCCGGTTGGTGCGGGAGGACTCCAGGCCGGCCTGGGCCAGCCGGATGCCGCGGACGCCCGCCAGGAAGTCGTACGGGTGCGGGGTGTCCTCCACGACGTGGCGGATGAACTGCTCCCACTGTGCCTTGAAGCCGTTGTCGAAGTCGGTGTTGTCCGGGACCTCCTGCCACTGGGAGCGGTAGGAGCGGGTCTCCTCCAGGTCCGGGTTCCACACCGGTCGCGGCGTGGCCTCGCGCGGCTGGACCACGCACTTGCGCAGGCCCGCCACGGCACTGCCGTGGGTGCCGTCGACCTGGAACTCGACCAGTTCGTCCCGGTGGACGCGGACGCACCACGACGAGTTGAGCTGCGCGATGACGCCGCTCTCCAGCTCGAAGATGGCGTAGGCGGCGTCGTCGGCCGTGGCGTCGTAGGCCGTGCCGGTCTCGTCGACCCTGGTCGGGATGTGGGTGGCGGTCTTGGCGATCACCGAGGTCACCGTGCCGAACAGGTTCTCCAGCACGTAGTTCCAGTGGCAGAACATGTCCAGGGTGATGCCGCCGCCGTCCTCGGCGCGGTAGTTCCAGCTCGGCCGCTGCGCGGGCTGCCAGTCGCCCTCGAACACCCAGTAGCCGAACTCGCCGCGCACGCTGAGCACGCGGCCGAAGAAGCCGCTGTCCACCAGGCGCTTGAGCTTGAGCAGGCCGGGCAGGTACAGCTTGTCGTGCACGACGCCGTTCTTCACGCCCGCCTCGGCGGCGCGGCGGGCCATGGTCAGCGCGCCCTCGACGGACTCGGCGACGGGCTTCTCGGCGTAGATGTGCTTGCCCGCGTCGATGGCCTGCAGGACGGACTTCTCCCGCACGGCCGTCAGCTGCGCGTCGAAGTACAGGGGGCACGAGTCGTCGCTCAGCGCGGTGTCGAGGTCCGTCGTCCAGCGGGTCAGGCCGTGCCGCTCGGCCATCTCGGCGAGCTTGGTCTCGTTGCGGCCGACCAGGACCGGCTCCAGCTGGACCCGTGAGCCGTCGGACAGCTCGACACCTCCCTGCTCCCTGATGGCGAGCACCGAGCGCACCAGGTGCTGCCGGTACCCCATCCGTCCAGTCACGCCGTTCATCACGACGCCCAGGGTTCGCGTGGCCATTCGGACCTCCTTTGGAAAGCGCTTTCCAAGTACCGTACAACAGTGGCCCCGTCAGCGGGAGGAGTACTCCGCGAACCACGTGGCGGCGGCGCGCAGCGGTTCGACGACCGGGGCGATCTGCGGGTACCAGGCCTTCTCCCACTCCAGCGACACCCAGCCCGACCAGGCGCGCAGCACGTCGCCGCAGTCGGCCAGCGGGACCATGCCGTCACCCGGCGCGACGGGCGTGAGGTCCGCGTCGGCGTCCTTCACCTGGAAGTAGCCCAGGTACTCCCCCAGCACTTCCCGCGTCCGCGCGGGCTCTTCGCCGTGCCGCCACGGGTGCAGCGCGTCCCAGAGCACGGCGACCAGGTCGGGCTCGCCGAACGGCTCGACCAGCCGCACCGCCGCCTCTCCCGTGGGGTGCGAGTCGTGCGTCTCCACCAGCAGCCGCACGCCCGCCGCCCGCAGCTCGTCCAGCACCGCGCCGATCCGGTCGCGTGACTCCCCGTGACCACCGGGGAACACCCGCACGGACGGCGCGCCGAGCCGGTGGGCCAGGTCGATCAACGCCCGGAGTTCGGCGATCACGGGCTCGTCCGGGCCCGGTGCGCACACCTTCGCGTACCCGGCGACGCAGGCGGTCACCAGGCCGTGGTCCGCGATCTCGCCGCGCACCCGGTCGACGTCCCGACCGCTCAGTCCGGTGTGGACTTCCTCGTCCGGGTGCGCCCGGATCTCCAGGCCCTCGCAGCCGTGGCCCGCGGCCACCGCGGCGGCCTCCCTGATCGGCAGGCCGGGCATTCCGAGCGTGCTGACGGCGAATCGCCACATGCGTTCCTCCTCGGGTCGAGCGGGTCGGGGCGCGACCCGTCGATCATGTGCCATCGACCGGCGCTGACCCAAGGTCCACTTGACCGTTTCGAGGTGAGCACGTCTTCCAAAGAGGGACATGACGTCACTCGCGCGGGTGGCAATCCTGCCGTACGTCGGGTTGATACATCCCCGCCATGATCAAATCCGGCGAACAGGACCGATCCGGCGAACAGGAGTAAGCACACCGTGTTTGGCGGCGACAAGACCGACGACGACTGAGTCGACGTGCCCGCGTCCCGGCCAGGGAGCGGGCATTCCTCACCGGAGGTCGAGGCGGAAGCCGAACCGATGCCTCGCGGGGATGTCGCGGGCGATCAGCGACACCTCCGTCCGACCGGTGGCGTTCGGCCCGGTCCGCACCCGGTAGCCCTCGTCCCCCGCCTCGAACCCGATCCGCTCGACCAGCGCGTCCTCGCCTTCCGGCAGCACCACGACGTACCGCACGAAGTCGGCGTCCCTGCCGAAGTGCAGCACGTAGTCGTCGGGCCGCCCCTGCACCAGCGGCTTGCACATGCCCGGCCAGACGAGCGTCACCATGATCCGCAGGTCCTCGCCGACCTCGGCGGGCTCCGGGAGGTGCGCCAGCACTTCCAGCCTGCCGTCCGCCAGCCACGACGTCGTCGTGTCGTACTCCCGGCCGTGGTCGCTGCCGCGCACGACGCACTCCGCCTTGGACCGTTCCTTCTCCGGCTGGTCCCAGGCGGGCCCGATGCGGAACCGGAAGAAGTGCGTCTCCTCGTCCCGGACGGTCGCGACCACCTTGACCGTCTCGACCGCGTCACCGCGCGCGTCGATCACCGTGACGTCGTCCCACAGCTTGATGTGCAGCGGAGCGCCGCGGGTGCGCTGGAGGACGTCGCAGTAGCGGGCGACCAGCCGCCGGTCGCCGGCGCCGTCCGCGCGCAGGACGTGCTCCTCCAGCCAGTGCAGGAAACTCCTGAGCATCCGCGCCTCCCGACGTCCGAGGCGGCATTCGCCGGTCGCGCCCGCCCAGGACCATGATCGATCCAGGCGCGGCAGGAGTCCATTCGGCCCGTGCATGAACCCCATGCACAGCTATGCGCAGGTGGCCAGCGACTTGTCCAGTGCCGCCCGCTCCTCGGCGCGGACCCCCAAGCCGTACTCCGTCTTCACGCCGACGTAGATCCGGGCGTACGAGCAGGCGTAGGCGGGGTTCGGGGGCATCCACTCGTCGGGCGTCTTGTCGCTCTTGGACTGGTTCACCTTGCCCGTCACGGCCAGCAGGTTGTTGAGGTCGTTCGCCGCCGCGGCGCGGCGTTCCGGCGTCCAGGCGGCGGCGCCGCTGCGCCACATCTCGGCGAGCGGGACCACGTGGTCGATCTGGATCTTCGACACGCTGGTCAGGGTGTCACCGGTGTAGGGGTCGAGCAGGGTGCCGGAGGTGACGGCGCAGCGGCCTTCCTTGCGGACCACGTCGGTCATGTCGCGGGCGAGGACCTGGCTGCGCTGGTCACAGCCGTCGCCGTCCACGTCGAGCCACGGTCGGCCGAAGACGCAGGCGGCGCCGCTGTCGCAGTCGCGCTCGTAGCCGTCCATCCGACCGAGCCCGCCCTCCGGCAGCTGGGCGAGTTCCGTCTTGGCGGTGACGGCGTCCGGCGTGCCGTCGGGAACCCGGTCGACGGTGACAGCGGCGCCGGAGCCCCCGATGGGCGCCGATCCGGTGGTCAGGGGGTCGCAGCCGGCCAGCAGGAAGGCCAGCGCGGTCAGCGCAGCGGCGGTACGCCGGATCATCAGGGGCCTCCAGGGGTCACCACGGTGATCACCTGATACCCACCGGAGGCCGCCGGCTAACCTGAATCGCCTTGCCAGGCTTGAAGTTGGGCCGTTCGGAGCAGCGTCAGTCCACTGTGGACAGGCTCAGCGCCCCGATGCGGCGGGCCAGCGGTCGTGGATCTCGTCGATCCGGTACGGGTGCGCGTGCCGCCAGCGGCCGTCGACGGAGGCCGCGTCGCACAGGTGCTCGTGGTCGGGGACGAGGCCGTCGTGGTCGTGCTCCACGACCTCGGGGTCGTGCCGCGGCCACAGGCGGACAGCGGTGGCGGTCGCCCCGGCGGTGATCAGGCCGAGCACGACCAGCGCGGCGGACAGGCCCGCCACCGTGGCCAGCAGGCCCGCCAACGGGTAGCAGAGCAGCCAGCACGCGTGCGACAGCGCGAAGTCCGCGGCGAACAGCGCGGGCCGGTCCAGCGGGTCGGCCGAGCGGCGCAGCAGCCGCGCGCCGGGCGTGAGCACCAGCGTCCCGCCGGCACCGATCGCGGCCCACAGCACCAGCAGGACGGGCCATCCCCACGACAGCGCGGGCACCGCGACGAACAGCGTGAGCGACAGCAGCCGAGCGGCCCGCACCACGACCACCCGGTCGCCGTGGCGGTCGAGCAGCGCGGGCAGGGCGAGCGCGGCGAGCAGCGAGCCGCACCCGTTGGCGCCCAACGCGATCGCCACGTCGGCGGAGCCCCGGCCGAGCGAGTCGCGGACGTAGGCGACGGTGTTGACGAACACCACCGACCCGGCGGCGGCTGCGGCGAGGTGGACCGCGAGCAGCCCGCGCAGCCGGGGTGTCGCGAGGTAGATGCGGATACCCCTGGTCACGGGCTTGCGCACGGAGCGGCGTGCCGGCCGGGCGGACGGCAGCACGGCCGACACGACGAGGACCGCGGAAGCCAGGAAACCCAGCGAGGTGCCGAAGAACAGCTGGTCCGAGCTGACCGCGACCAGGATCGCGGCGGCGAGCAGCGGGCTGAGGAGGCTCTCCAGGTCGTAGGCGAGGCGGGACAGCGCGAGGGCCGAGGTGTAGTCGCGCTCGTCGGGCAGGACGTCCGGGATCGTCGCCTGGAACGTCGGCGTGAACGCGGCGGACGCGGCCTGCAGCACGAAGATCAGCAGGTAGACCTGCCAGATCTCCCCCACCCACGGCAGGGCGAGCGCCACGGCGGCGCGGACCAGGTCGAGGCAGACCAGGAACACCTTGCGCGGCAGCAGGTCCGCGAGCACACCCGCCAGCGGCGCGATGGTCACGTAGGCGACCATCTTCACCGCCAGCGCGGTGCCGAGCACGATCCCCGCGTCCGGCCCCGCCAGCCGGTAGGCCAGCAGGCCGAGCGCGACGGTGGCCAGCCCGGTGCCGGTCAGCGCGACGACCTGGGCGGTGAACAGCCGTCGGTAGGTCCGGTTCCGCAACGCCCCGAACATCCGCCGCGCCTCCTCGTCCGTTCTCGATCCGAAGGTGGCACCATACGTGCTCATGTACGCACGCGACGACGTCGCAACAACCACCCACTGGCAAGAGCTCCCCGCCGACGACCACGTCGACATGGCCGTCGACGTGTTCCGGATGCTCGCCGACGGCACCCGGCTGCGGATGCTGTGGCTGCTCTGCGGCGCCGAGTTCGACGTCACGACGCTCGCGGGCGAAGTCGGCATCGCCCGCCCCGCCGTGTCGCAGCACCTGGCCAAACTCCGCCTGGCAGGTCTGGTGTCCACCCGTCGCGACGGCCGCCGCGCCCTCTACCGCGCCAGGGGTGGGCACGTGCGGCGCCTGCTCGGCGAGGCGATCCAGGCCGTCGACCACCACCTGACCGGTGCACCGGACCACGATTGAGCCGATTCGGCCGTGGCACGCCGGGGCGCGCGGGAGACTCTGCGCCATGGTGGTCAAGAAGCGCGGATCCGGGCACGACGTGGACGTGGCGGGGATCGCGGCACGGGCGAGCCGGGACGCGCGCGGCGCACCCGCGGACCTGCTGGACGGGTACCTGGAGGTGCTCGCCGCCATCAGCGTGAGCGGGCAGCGGATCGGTGAGGACCAGAAGAGGCTGCGCCACGGGGTCGGCGGGCGGGCCGCGGAGCTGGGGGTTCCGCTGCGGGACCTGATCGACCTGTACCTGACCGCCACGTGGCTGGCCTGGCAGTCGTTGCCGGGGGTCAGCGAGGTGAAGGGGCCAGAGGGGTTCAAGGCGGTCGGGGAGGCGGTGTTCCGGGCGGCGGACGCGACCGTGGTCGAACTCGCCGAAGGCTACGAGCAGGCCCAGCGGTGGTCGGTGCGGCAGGAGGAGTCGTTCCGGCGGGAGTTCGTCGACGACCTGCTGGACGGGCGCAACCTCGGGCAGTTGGCGGAACGGGCCGAGCGGTACGGGTTGCGGCTGGCCGCGGGCCACGTGGTGGCGGTGGTCGACGCCGCGGAGCCGTTCATCGACGGCGGTGGCGTCGCCCGGCAGGTGGAGACCTCGCTGCACCACCGGTTCGGGTCGCGGGACGTGCTGGTGACGACCAAGGACAGCCTGCTCGTCTGCGTCGTGCCCGAGGCACTGGCGGGGGCGGCGGAGGAATTCGCGCGGCAGGTCGGTTCGGCCGTGGACCCCGACCTGCGGTGGCTCGCGGGCATCGGCCGGGCGCAGCCGGGGCCGGGCGGGGCGGTGAGGTCGTTCGAGCAGGCCAAGCACGCGGTGGAGATCGCCGGTCTCCTCGGCCTGCCGGGGCGGGTGCACAAGGCCGCGGACCTGCTGGTGTACCAGGTGCTTCTGCGCGACACCGCCGCGCTGACGGAGCTGGTGGCCGTGGTGCTGGAGCCGCTGCGCGAGGCGCGGTCCGGTGTCCGACCGCTGCTGGACACCCTGTCCGCGTACTTCGCCAGCGGGCGGGTCGCGACGGCCACCGCCCGCGAACTGCGGATCGGCGTGCGCACGGTGACCTACCGGCTGTACCGGGTCAAGGAGCTGACCGGCTACTCGGCCGACGACGTCGAGCAGGGGTTCGCGCTCCAGGTAGCCGTGCTGGGGGCGAAGCTGCTCGGGTGGCCTTCCTTGCCGACCACCGGCAAGGAAGGAGTTCGGTAGCCTGCCCGCCGCCAGCCTCCCACCGCGCGCTCCGCCACGCCAGGATGGATCATCACCTCCTGGAGGACCCGTGAGACTTCTGCACTGGCACTGGCCACCCGGTTTGTCCCCGACGTCGTCCTTGGTGCCCGTCGTGATCGTCGTCGCGCTGCTCGTCGGCACGTGGGCCGTACGCCACCGCGCACTGCTGCGCCTGGTCCACCGGCCCGAACCCCGCGGTCACACCGCGGAGCGCCGCCGCCCGGCAACTTCCGCCGAGTCGGTCCTGGTGATCCCGACCCAGAGCGCCGCTCCCACCACGACCAGGCACAACCACACGAACCAGTCGCCCCAACGGGTGTAGAGGCGTGCTCAGCTCAGTCAGCCGAGCAGTGCCTCCCGGTGCCGCCAGGCCAGCGCGAGCAGTGCCGCGCCCGCCGCCTGGGTGGGTTCGTCGTGCACGAACCGGTCGACGTTCGCGGCGGTGAAGGGCAGCGCCTCCAGGACGCGGCCCTCGTCGTTGTGCGCCACCAAGCCGGTGAACAGCTCGTCGAACAGCGGCGCGTCGAAGACCGCGACGGTGAGCAGGTCGGTGGCGAACGTGAGGGGGTCCACTCCCATGCCGAGGTACGACATCCGCACCCGGTCGCCCAGTTCGGCGGTCAGGCGGGCCGCGAACGGCCAGGCCGGGTAGTCGATCGGTGCCCGGTCGGCGCCGTGGTCCTCCGACGCGCCGAGGAGTTCCTCGGCGAACTCGCGGACCGCGCAGCGCCACAGGGAGAAGTCGTTCGCGGTGTTCCACGGCTCGTCGCCCGCGGCCTGGAACACGCCAACCGGTAGCACCTGGTAGAGCCCGCCCGCGTGGCCGACCTTCTTCGGGTCCCGCCAGTGCAGGTAGAACACGGCGTCCCCGGTCGTCCGGTCCAGGCGCAGGGTGAGGGTGCTGATGGCGACGTTCACCGGACGGCGGGCCGGGTCGCACGGGTCGCCGACGGCGGCGCGCAGCGGCAGCGCGTCGAGCAGGCCGAGGTCGCGGGCCGCGTACTCGTGCGCGCTCGCCTCGCCGACGTCGATGCCGTCGAAGTAGTGGCCTGTGCCGAAATCGAGCTGCGGTTCGGCCAGGTTCGCCGCCAGCAGGCGGTAGGTGGACCGGTTGGCGAACACGGAGGGTGACGCGTGCGTCGCCATGGCGGCCGAGTACGTCGCCGAACCGGGCGGCAGCACCGGACCGACCGTGCCGTCGACCGCGGGTACGGCGTGGTGCGGGTGGTGCCGCAGCACGATGTCGGCCAGCGGCACCGGACCCGCTGGCAGCCACCGCAGGTCCGTGAGCAGCGGCGTACCCGCCACCCTCGGGGTGTCCGGGTACTCGTCGGCGGCCCGCACGGCGAGCGCGTGGCGGTGCTGGGTGAGGTGCGCCCGCACAGCGAGCCACCGTTCGGTTTGAGGTGTCATCGTGGGGGTACACAACTGCTGGGTGGGACGTGAGCGAATACCTGCACCCGTGAGCGTCCCTGCGTAGTAGTGGGAACTGGTGTCGGTGTCGCACGCTACCGTGACAGCGTCATGGCCATAGAGAGAGGCCTACTCCAGCGGTCTGGCGAACCTCGCGACCGCACTGGGCAACTGGAAGGCGTCCAAGGCCGGCACCCGTGCGGGGCCGACGATCCGGTTCCCGAGGTTCAAAGGGAAACGCAAGGCGATGGCGTGCCGGTTCACCACCGGCAGCTTCGGCCTGGTCGATCGTGACCGGCGGCATGTGCGACTGCCCCGGATCGGCGTGGTCCGCACGCTCGAGTCGACCCGGAAACTGGCCCGGCACGTCGAGCGCGGCACCGCCCGCATCCGGTCGGCCACGATCACCCACCAGGGTGGACGGTGGTTCTGCTCGTTGTCCGTCGAGATCGACCGACAGGACCCGGCGCCGACCCGACCGGCCTCAGTGGTCGGTGTCGACTTGGGTATCAAGTCCCTCGCGGTGCTGTCGACCGGCGAGGTCATCGCCAACCCCCGTCACCTCGACGTGGCACAACGAGAACTGCGGCGCCTGCACCGCCAGGCCGCACGCCGCACCGGCCCGGACCGCCGTACCCGACGGCAACCCTCGCAACGGTGGCACCGCACCCAGGCCCGCATCGCGAAGCTGCACACCGCCGTGGCGAACGCCCGCCGCGACGGCCTGCACCAACTCTCGACCCGTCTGGTTCGCACCCATGGCACGATCGTGATCGAGAACCTCAACGTCGCCGGAATGCTCAAGAATCGGAGTCTGGCCCGGCACATCGCCGGGGTCGGCATGGGCGAGTTCCGCCGTCAGATCGAGTACAAAACCGGCTGGGTCGGCGGTGCCGTGCATGTCGCGGACCGCTGGTATCCATCCTCGAAAACCTGTTCGGGCTGTGGCACGGTGAAAACCAAACTGGGCCTGTCCGAACGGATATTTCGCTGCGACGAGTGCCCGCTGGTGCTCGATCGTGATCTCAACGCCGCCCGCAACCTCGCCGCACTCGTGGACGAGAGTATTGGCGGTAGGTCCTCCCCGAGTTGCGGGGCGACCCGAAACGAGCCTGATGGAAACCCACGTCAGACCCGCACGGTGCGGGCAGCGGGTACTGCCACGGGAAGACCCGGACCCCGTCCGGGCCAACGCCGCCACCGCAAGGTGACGACTTCCTGAACAGAGCGAACTCACCTTCGCTCACACTTCAGGTAACGGTAAAGCTATCTCGGTACCGTTTTCTGCGTAGTTTTCCCTTCGGGGTGTTCTCGCACGTCAGAAGCTCCCGTTGCCCCTGAAGGGTGATGGCCGGCTACCCGGTCGGGTCATGCGGCGGCCTGTCCGGGTGGTTACCCTGGGCTGGGTGCAGAGTGCAACAGAAGGGGATTTCTCCGTCCGCGTGCGACAGGTCGCCGGAGCCACGGTGGTGACCGTCGTCGGCGAGGTCGACCTCGACACCGCGCCGGAACTCGAGTTCCGGCTCATCGGTGCGGCTGGCGACCCGGCACCGCTCGTCATCGACCTCAGCGCGGTGACGTTCTTCGCCTCCGCCGGTCTCGCGTGCCTGCTACTGGCCCACGGTCAGGGCTGCCAACCGCACCTCGTCCCGTCACCCGCGGTGGCGAAGGTGCTCAGCATCTCCGACCTCGACGACTTCCTCCCGCGCAGCGCGTCGTTGCAGGACGCGCTGGAGTGCGTGGCCTTGTAGCCCGTCACAGCGGGAGGGCTTGGGCGAAGTCCTCCCACAGGTCCTCCACGTCCTCGATACCGACCGAAACGCGCACCGTGCCTTCGCCGATGCCCGCCGCGAGCAGGGCATCGGCGTCGAGCTGCCGGTGCGTCGAACTCGCCGGGTGCACCAGGGTCGTCTCGGCGCCGCCGAGCGACACGGCGAGCTTGGCCAACCGCACGGCCTTGGTGAACGCGTGCCCGGCGGCGCGGCCGCCCGCGAGGTCGAAGACCAGCATCCCGCCGAAGTCCGACAGGTGCCCGCGCGCCACCTCGTGGTCGGGGTGGCCGGGGTGCCCCGGCCAGCGCACGGATTCGACCGCCGGGTGCGCGGCCAGCCGTTCGGTGAGCACGGCGGTGTTGGCGCAGTGCTGGCGCATCCGCAGCGGCAGGGTCTGGATGCCCCGGATGGTCAGCCACGCGGCGAACGGGTCGGCGCAGGCGCCGAGTTCCATCGCGTGGTGCCACACCTCGCGGTAGCGCCGGTCGTCGGCGAACACCAAGGCGCCGCCGGTCACGTCGGAGTGCCCGCCGAGGTACTTGGTGGCCGAGTGCAGCACGATGTCCGCGCCGTGCTCGATCGGCCTGCACAGCAGCGGGGTCGCGAAGGTGTTGTCCACGACCGTCACCAGGCCCGCTCCCTTCCCGGCCGCGAGGAACGCGGGCAGGTCGACGACCCTGGTCACCGGGTTCGCGATGGTTTCCAGGTACAGCAGCTTCGAGGTCGGGCGCAGCGCGGCGGCGACCTCGGCGGGGTCGTCGCCGGCGATGTAGGTGACCTCG
>JBDSAJ010000545.1:0-18921 GCA_039922235.1 Umezawaea sp. | reverse complement strand
GGGCTGAGCACGGCGGCCCCGCTCGCATCGGGTTACATGCCGATGGCCGTCGGCACCTCGACCTCCCCACGCGCGGCTCGGGGCTCGGGCACCGTCAGGACGGGCACGGTGTGGTACTTGCCCGCGGTGCGGTAGAGCGCGTCGTGGATGCCGTCGGCGTAGAGCAGCCCGCCGAGGTCGCGACCGGTCTTCACGGTCTGGCACGAGGACTGGAAGCCCGCCGCGCCCAACAGCACCGCGAGATCGGCGACGACGCGGTGTGCGGTGTCGACGCCGTGTGCCTTCATCACGCACCCGAACAGTTCGGCGCGTTCGTCACCGACGGCCGCGAGCCGTGAGGCCGTCGAGGCACCCAGCAGCGCGGTGACCAGGTGGGCGTGGCCGCGGCCGAGGCTGACGAGGCTGGAGTCCCGGATCCGCGTGATCCGGCCGTCGGCGCGGCGGTCTGCCAGGTTCACGGTCACCGTGTCGAACACCGCGGCCGCGGCACCCAGGGCGGTCGCGGTGACCAGCGGCCGGTAGGCGGCGAAGTGGCCGCGCAGCATCGCCATACCGTCCCCGGTAAGCACGTCGTGCGGGTGGACGGGTACCTGGTCGAGGTCGAGCACGCCCCACGTCCACCCGGCCAACCCGGCCGGGGACAGCGCTTGGCGGCGCAGCCGGGGATCGGTCGCGTCCACCGCCGCGGCGGCGAGGCGGCCGTGGGGGGCGCGGAAGAACACCACGAACACGTCGGCCTCGGTCAGCCTGCTGATCCAGGTCTTGCGGCCGGTGAGCAGCCACGTTCCAGCAGGACCTTCCACCGCGTGCGTGCGGGTCCGGACGACCTGGGAGCCGCCGTGTGGTTCGGTGATCGCGATCCCGGCCAGCGCGCCCGCGTGCAGCGTCGGCAGCCACCGCCGCCGGGTGTGCTCGGTGCCGTGGCGGGCGATCAGGTCGCCGTGGCCCAACCCGGTCGTGTCGCGCAGATCGAGGTCGCGATACCCAGCCACGAACTGCGCGAGCAGCTGGAACGCGGGCGGATTGTCGGTGAACCCGGAGTCCGCGAGCACGGTGCGCACGTCCAGCAGCCGCCTGGAGCGTTCCGGGCCCGCAGGTAGGTCCGCTCCCACCGGGTGGCGGGCCAGTGTGTGGTCCAGGCAGTCCGCGAAGTCCTCCAGCCGTGGCCAGGACACCTCACCTGCCGGGTCGAGCACCGCGCGCAGCGGGTACAGCCAGGCGCCGATCTCCTCGCCGCTCACCGGGCAACCCTCCCGCGGACCGCGGCCGGGGTCCCGTAGACGACCACGCCCGGCGCGACATCGCGGGTGACCGTGGACCCCGCGCCGACCAGTGCCCACTCGCCGATGACGACGCCGGCCAGGATCGTGGAGCCGGACCCGACCTTGGCGCCGACGTCGAACCGCGGCGGGTCCAGCACGGCCTGGTGGTCGGGGTCTCGCCAGGTCAAGGTCTTGTCGTTGACCGTGCGGACCCCGGCGCCGAGGAACACCCGGTCGGCGATCAGGGTGGAGCTGGTGATGTGGGAGCCGGGGGAACAGCGCACCGAGTCGCCGATCACGCTCGCGCGCTCCACGGTCAGGTTGTGCCCCAGTTGGCTCTCGTCCCCGACCCGCACCGCGCTGCGCAGCAGGGTGTGGTGGCCGATCACCGTGCCGCTGCCGACCCGGACGTCGGCGTAGAGGATCGCGCCCGCTCTGATCACCGCGCCCTCCCCGATGATCGTGTCCGCCCCGGCACCGGGGTGGTTCGCGCCCACGGCGTAGCCGAGTTCGGGTCGACCGACGATCACGTGCTCCTCCACGCGCGCCTCGCATAACACGGTCGTTCCGCCGTGCACGATCGCGAACGCGCCGATCACCGCGCCCGCCCGCAACACGACCGGCCGCGCCTGCCCGGTGGCGTCGACCGGCACGAACACCGCGAACCGGCTGATCCGCACCCCCTCCTCCACCATCAGCAGCCCGGCTCGCTCCAGTTCCACCGCGGTCATCTCGGTTGTCTGCTCTGTCCTGATCCGTTCCGTCGTCATCACGATCCCTCCCTGGCCCGGCGGCGATCGCGGCCGGACCACCTCAGGACAGCGCCGATGGCGACCCCGCGACCAGCGTTGTTGCACCGTCGGAAACTAGGTTTGCAAGATCCGCAAAACCCGTGGTCACCGCCGTCGCGGCCTCGATAAGCTCAGGTGTCCACCCGCGCAGTGGACAGGGGCGAGCCCATGACCGCGACCAAGGGCATCTGGCGAACCGAGGCAGTGGTCGCCGCGGTGGCCACCGGCGTCACCGGGACCATCGCGCGAGCGCTGCGCGAGGCGAACGGGCTGACCCTGGCGGATGTGGCCGCGCGATGCGGGTATTCGATCTCGGCGCTGTCGCGGATGGAGACCGGACGGCAACCCCTGCGCGATGTCGAGACCCTACGCAAGATCGTGGACGCCCTCGGCGTACCCGCATTCCTGCTCGGATTGGCCGAGCACCGGCCCGGCACCATGCCCATGACCGCGCTCGTGGCTAGGGTCGAGGCGTCGACACCGGCTGACGAGGGAGACACGATGCGGCGACGGGCATTCCTGGCGGCAGCCGGCATGGCCGGAGCCTCCGTCGCCCTTCCTCACCACGCGAACGCGGTCGCCTCCACAGATCCCGCCACCGTACTCACCCAACGACTCGGCGACGTCCTGCTCGGACCAAGCGTTCCCAGTAAGCCGGTGTCGCCGGCCGCGGTCGGTCGGGCATTGCTCACCGCCCAGGACGACTTCCTCGCTTGCCGCTATCTCGACCTCGCGGACCGCCTGCCGCTGGTGATCGCAGCGGCCGAGGCCACCAGCCGCGAGTCCGACACTCCTGCCGCGCACGGACTCGTGGCCACCGCGTACACCCTGGCCAGCCGAGTCCTGACCAAAGTGGACTCCTCCTCCGGGCTGGAGTGGATCGCGTCCGACCGGGCCATGCGCGCCGCCGCCAGCGCCGAGGACCCTCTGATCTCCGCCGAAGCCCAGCGCATGATGGCCTCCGCCGCACGCCGCGCCGGCCACCACGATCGCGCCCAGACGCTCACCCTCGCCGCGGCCGACCACCTCACCATCACCGGATCCGCCCCGGCGTCCGCGCACGTGGCGATGCACGGCATGTTGTACTGCTCCGCCTCCTACGCCGCGGCGCGGGCCAGCGATCGGGACCGGGCGGCCGAACTGCTCGACGCCGCCGCCGCGACCGCCCAGCGGTTGGTCGGCGATCCGGTACGGCACAGGGCTTTGACGGCGAACATCGTGAGCCACCGCGTGTCCACCAGCTACCTGCTGGGCGACGCGGGAACCGCGCTAAGCCATGCCGAGAGCCTGCCGCTGTCCCAGATCCCCACCGTCGAGCGCCGGGCCCGTCTGCTTGTGGACACCGCGCTGGCGGCCGCGCAGTGGGACAAGCCCGTCTACGCCTACCGGATCCTGATGGAAGCCGAACGCCTCGCACCGGACGAGGTCCGTACCCGCAGTGCCGTACGCACGCTGGTCACCGACCTGATGGCTTGTCGACAACAAGCCGCGATGCCCGGTCTGACCAGACTGGCGCAGAGAGTGCACACAACCAGCGGCCACTGAAGACCGAACACCCCATGGTGCTCCACCCCGCGCGGCAGGACGGCTCGGAGAACTATGACGGGAGCCCTCCTGTGATCGAACTCCGGTAGGCACTGCGGAACCGACGGCCCATCACGGCATCCCCGGTGCCGTGATGGGCGTCGCCGAGGACGGACCGAGACCGAGGGCGCCGGCATCGCGAAATCTGAACAACGGCGTCGCGATGACACCGGACACACTGTTCCTGGGTCTGGTGGATCTCGACGCGCAGCACTCCAACTGTCGGCACGATCTTCTCCAGCGCGACCGCCGGTCGCGTTCGTGGCGCACGATCCTCCGCACATCGATGCCGTGACACCGAGCTCCGGGCTACCGAACAATATTCTTCCCGCTCACGATCCCTGGTCTTCCAGTTCGCGCCTGCGCGCGACGAGCGTCGAACGGTAGGCGCGGGCGCGGATCAGGATCATGCCGGCGATGACGATCAGGACCAGGCCGAGACCTCCGGCGGCCAGGACAGCAGTGGTGTCGGCGCGGGTCACCGCGACCGTGGTCAGGCCGACCGTCATCAGCGTGCTGAAGGTGACGGCGAGCCAGGCCGCGATCACCCGGTCGACGGCGAACAACGGGCGGCGTACCAGCGCCCAGGCCGCGAAGCCCGCCCAGGCCGCCCCGACGATGATCATTCCGGCGAAGGCGACCTGAGTGCGCACAGGCAACGCGGTGGGCTCGGTGGCCCACAACAGACCGATGATCGAAGCTCCGGCGAGACCGCCCAACCCGGCCACGAGGTAGCCGACGCGTCGAGGCAGCGAGAGCCCGCGGACGATCCGGTCGGGGGTGTATCCTGGCCCCTCACTCATGACGAGTACCCCTTCTCGATCAGGTGGTCACGCAGCAGCCGCCGCGCGCGGAACAACCGGGACTTGACCGTCCCCTTCGGAATCTCCAGCACCTGCGCGCAGTCCTCCAACGCCAGGTCCTGAAGGTAGAACAAGATCAACACTTCGCGTTCCCGCGCGGGCAACCCGGCCAGGCCTTCGGCCAACTGCGCCCGGTCCAGCACGGCGGCGACATCATCGCCGTCGACCTGCTCGTCGTCGAGAGGATCCGCTCGGCTGTACTTCTCCCTCAGGTGGTCTATCACCGACCGTCGGGCGATGGTGAACAGCCACGGCGCGAACCGCTCCGGCTGATTGAGGCCAGGCAACGCCTTCAGCGCACTCGCCCACACTTCCTGGCTCACGTCGTCGGCCCTGCCTGGCCCGTCGAGCATGCGCCGCACATAGCGCCAGACCGGGTCGTGCCAGTGCCCAACCAGTTCGGCCAGCGACCGCCGGTCTCCCAACTGCGCGCGTACGACCAGCAGCGCGTCACGTCCACCCCGATCCACATCGTCTCCCGTCCGGTTGGCCTGCCACACCTTGACAGTCGGCTGGGAGGCCGATGAGGTTCACGGCCGGTCCACCCCGAAACAGCGGTCAAGACCGGCGATCGACCTACTGGCATCGGAGTCTCCCCGGACGATCGCGAACATCGCTGGTGAGGCGCTCGACGTGGTGCAGGTCGTCGCGCCGAGCGGGCCGCTGGTGCTGGTCGGGCACTCGCGAAGGCTCTACGCGAACGCGCTTGCCCACCTCGCCAGGACGCGCGCACGTGGGTTGGCGCTAGTGGATCCGGTGCACCCCGACAATGGCAGGTTTCAGCGGGAGCTGCCTCCGAACCTCTTCCGGCGCGACGGTTGCGACCTGACCGTGCGGTACCGCATGGCGCGCGTCCTCACCCGTCTTCGACGGGCCAGGTTGGTCAAGGCGTTGCTGATGAGGAATCCACCATCGGGCCGTCTCGCACGCACGGATGCTGAGCACGTCATTATTCTGCGGCGACAACTCCTGAGCGGCGACACCCATCTCGGTCGGTCAGCCCGCGTCGACACCGCCACCGGCACCGGTCACTCGTTCCACCCCGAGAAGCCGGAGACCGTGCGCGCCGTCGTCACGGAGCTCATCGACCAAGCGATGTGACACCGCCGTGGACCAACAGGTTGTCGACGCGGTCTGGACGCCTCACGTCCGGTAGGCGGAGTCCGGCACGGCGGAGGGATCGGCGGTGATCTGGTCGGTGTCGGTGTCGGTGTCGAACAGCTCGGCGTAGCGGCCCCAGTCGATCGCGGTGTCGAGTTGCTGTTGGGCGTCGGCGGTGGAGAAGCCGCGGCGGAGCAGGTCGAGGAAGAACCCGGCTCGGAGGTTGCCGTCGGCGCTGCCGGCCAACGCGCGGCAGATCGTGCGCACCAGTGGTGCGCGGTGGCGTGCCTGCCTGGCGAAGCGCCATCACCGTCGAGGAACTGGTCGGTCGCGGTTCGCCGGGTTTCGACTTCGAGGCAGCGTGGCAGGCGATCGAGCCGGACGACGTGCTGACCCTGATCTACACCTCGGGCACGACCGGGGAGCCCAAGGGCGTCGAGATAACGCACGAGAACCTGCTGTTCGAGGTGTTCGCGGTCACCAATGTGCTGCCGGTGGAGTTCGGCGACCGGATCACGTCTTTCCTGCCCTCCGCGCACATCGCGGACCGGGTGTTCTACCTCTACCTCCACGAGGTGCTGGGCACTCAGATCACCGTGGTGCCCGACGCGCGGCAGATCGCTGCCGCGTTGCCCGACTGCCGGCCGACGATCAGCTCTCGCCTGTTGGTTTCGGCGTCGGCGACCGCTTCGGCCGCCGCTTCCGCGGCCCGGTTCGCGTCGTCGGTCGCCTGCGCGGCGGCAGGAGTCGCGGAAGGGGCGGCACCCTGGATCTTGGGCAGGGCTTCGGTGAAGGCGCGCGAAACGCCCTGCAGAGCGGAGGTGACCTCGCTGGGGATCACCCAGAACGTGTTGCCGGGCCCTTGTGCCAGTTGCGGCAACATCTGCAGGTACTGGCAGGCCAACAGTTTGGGGTCGGGGTCGTTGCGGTGGACCGCCTGGAACACCTGGTCGATCGCCCGCGACTGGCCTTCGGCCTTGAGGATCTCCGCCGCCCGCTGTTCCTCGGCGCGCAGCACCGCCGACTGCTCGTCACCCTCGGCGGTGAGGATCTGCGACTGCCGTTGGCCTTCGGCGGTGAGGATCGCGGCGCGCTTGTCCCGCTCGGCGCGCATCTGCTTCTGCATCGCGTCCTTGATGGTCTGCGGCGGATCGATGGCTTTGATCTCCACTCGGTCGACCCGCAGTCCCATCAGAAGACGCTCACGCTCGAATCACCATAACCGTCCACACGGGAGGATCCACGGACCAGTCCGGCGAATGAGCACTCATCCGAGCAAGGCGACCGCGCACAGGCCGGACAGCACGACCAGGACGCTGATCACGGGCAGGGCCCGTTCCCGCCGCCCGCGGCCGCCTGCGAACGCGGCGGCAGCCGCCACGACCACGACGAGTACTCCGGGTACTACGTGGGCGCCCCAGCCTTCGCGGGCTGCGGCGTGCAGTAGCAGTACCGCGCACGCCGCCGCGCTCAACGCGGTACGCCGCCACGCGAGGTCCGTTCGCTCCTGCTGCAACCCGCGATCGAGCCGCTCCGAATCGCCTGTTCTGGTCATCCCAGCAGAACCAGGACGGTCGCGGCGAGAGCCACGATCACGACACCGATGGCCACTACGGCCATCATCCGATGTGGGGGCAGCGGTCGGTCTGCTCGCATCGCTCGTTGCACCGCCCGCCACCGCGGGTAGCTGCCCGCCGCGAGCATCACGGCCAGCGCGATGCACCCCACGCTCAAGACCACTGTTCCCTGCGGGATCGAAAACGGCGGGACCACCTGCGCCACAGCGACACCGCCTGCCAACAACCCCAGCGCGGTGCGGATCCACGCCAGAAATGTCCGTTCATTGGCCAGGGTGAACCGGTAGTCCGGTTCACGGTCAACCTCGGACGGCTGTTCAGCCTCCATCATTCCTCCTCACGAGGCAGGGTGCTCGGCTGACCGGGCTCAACGGCGGTCAACCCGGTCAGCCGTACCAGATAGCCGCACCCACGCCCGCGACCACGATGACCGCGATCAGCGCCATCGCGGCCCATCCACCCCATGTGGCCAACGCCAATACCACCACCGGAACCAGAACCAGCAGTCCGAGCAGCACGACCAAGCGGAGGTTGCCTTCGCTGTCGAAGAGAAAACGGCGCATCAGGCCAGCATGCCACGCACCGCTCGAAGTGCTACGCCGACATACCCTCGACGACACCAGTGCCTCTCGTAAGGCATCTGCCACAGTGGACTCTTGCAGCGAGGTTCCTCAACCATCCCGCAGTGTGCCCAACGTTCATCGGAGATGACCAGCAGTGCTTTCACCGCAAGTGTTCCAGAGCATCGACAGCCGCATGAACGCCGTTCTCCGCACGAATCCGCGCACCGAGCAGTTCGGCACGCTCGCGGACACCGGGGTCACCGACCGCGTGGGCCAGTCGGGTGGCGAGCCGGTCCGCGGTGAGGTCCTGCTGCCGCAACGGCGACGGCGCGACCCCCATGGCGTGCATGCGGGCGGCCCAGTGGGGCTGGTCGGCGACGAACGGGCACACCACCTGCGGGCGTCCCGCCGCGAGAGCGGCACCGGTGGTGCCACCGCCGCCGTGGTGCACGACCGCGGCCATGCGCGGGAACAGCCAGTCGTGTGGTGCCTGGTCGATCACCAGCACGTCGCGCGACTCCACGTCCGGCGCGATGCCGCCCCACCCGGTCGCGACCACGGCCCGGACCCCGGCTCGCCCGACGGCCTCGGCCACGACGTCCGCGGTGCGCCGGGCGCCCCGCCCGGCCATGCTGCCGAAACCCAGGTAGACCGGCGCCGGCCCCGCGGCCAGGAACGCCGCCACTGACTCGGGCACCTCCCACGCCGCCGAGGGCAGGTACCAGAAGCCCGTGGTGCGCACGGAATCCGACCACGCCGGGTCGACGGGAGTCACCAGCGGGCTGAACGCCTGCAACACCAGTCGGGCGTTGCCGACGAGGTCGTGGCTTCCCTTGCGCGCCGGTAGCCCGAGTTCGGTGGTGCGCCACCGGGTGGTGATCCCGGCATAGGCGCGCAACGTCGCGGCGAGCGCGGCATAGGTCGCGCGGTTGAACACCTTCGGCACCCACGAGAAGGGCAGCATCGGGCAGGGGAACAGCGAGGTCGGCACCCAGCCGGGTTGCAGCGCCACCAGCACCGAGGGGACGCCGAGCATCTCGGCCGCGTGGTGGGCGGGCACCGCCGGTGAGTGCACCACGAGGTCGGCGCCCGAGTCCCGTGCCACCGCACCCACATCGCGCAGCACGTCGGCCATCAACGGCTTGATCCGGCGTGCGGTACGCACCGCGGTGAGCTTGCCCCGCACTCCCCGGTAGCCACCGTCGATCGCCGCTTGCACAACCGGGTCGTGCATCAACAGGTTCGGGCCTTCGTCCAGGGGCGCGAACTCCACGTCCCACTCGGCGGCCGCGGCGGCGAACGAGGTCGGCGCGGCGAGCACAGCCTCGTGGCCCCGGTTCCTCAGAGCCACCGCCAGGGCGAGGAACGGCTGCACGTCGCCGCGGGTTCCGTGGGTGACCAGCAGCGCCCTCACCGGGACTCCCCGACGATGCTGAACAACGCGAGCCAGCGGTCGTCGGTGAACAGGCCGCCGGTCAACATCTCCAGCCCCGCCCGCGCGCCGCGCACGGCCGTCGCGGTGTCCGCGGTATCGCCGCCCAGCAGACGGCCGACCTGGTCGCCCAGCACCAGCGGCGCCAACTGCCACGACACGTAGGTGACAGCGCGGGCACGAGGATCGTCCGTCGGCCGCACCCACCCCTCGGTTTCTCCCCCGGCGAGCCACTCCTGGGTGCGGTCGACCAGTTCGGTGAACAGCCGGGCCCCGGTTTCCGTGCCGTCGAGCAGCGCACGGCCGAGGTAGCGGCGGATCGGCGTGGCGGCCTCCAGCATCCCGGCCAAGGCGTCGGCGTCCCGAACTCCGGTGCCATCCCGGATCGCTTCTGCCACGTGCTCGTCGCAGGCTTGGCGCAGTCCGTCCTTCGAGCCGAAGTGGTGCAGCACGAGCGCGGCGGACACGCCCGCGTCGGCCGCGACCGTCCGTACGGTCGTCGCCGCGACTCCGTCCGTGCCGAAGCGGACCAGTGCCGCGTCGCGAATGCGGGCTCGCGCTGTCAGATCAGATGCTGAACGCATGATCAGAGTATTGAACAGATGTTCAGCCCTGTCCAGGGTGATCACTTTCGTGCGTAGGCTGGACCTTCAACCCCCGACCGATCCGAGGAGAACTCGCGCATGGCTCGGCCCGAGGTCGCCGCCGACGACGTGGACGCGCTCACCGACGCGGTTCTCACCGCGTCACGGCTGCTGGTCGCGGTGTCCGCCAAGTCCATCGCGGCGGTCGAGGACACGATCACCCTGGCCCAGTTCCGGCTGCTCGTCGTGCTGGACGGCCGAGGCCCGATGAAGCTGATCGGACTGGCCGAACTGCTCGCGGTGAACCCATCGGCGGCCACGCGGATGGTGGACCGGCTCGTCTCGGTGGGCATGGTCGACCGGCGGCAGAACCCGGCCACGCGCCGGGAGGTGGTCATCGGCCTGACCGACGTGGGGCGCCAGGTCGTGCGCGGTGTCACCGAGCTGCGTCGGACGGAGATCGCCGAGATCGTGGCGCGGATGCCCAAAGCCGCGCGACACGGGTTGATCGAGGCGCTGGTCGCGTTCACCGAGGCGGGCGGCGAACCACCCGCGACAAGCGACTCGCCCTGGTTTTGACGGTTCGACCACCGGGACGTCGTGCCCACCGACCTGGAGGCCGGATCATCCTGGAGGTACTTCAGGAGATGCCGCACAGGACCGCTCCATGATGGCGTTCATCGGTTGCGGGTGCTGCTGGAGGTCTGGCGCGACGTGTGCGACCACCGCCGTTCGTGGCGTGCAGCCGGGCGGCGAAGACCTGGTCAGCGTCCGCGGGGTGTGAACGCCACAGCGGGAAGTGAGCTGGCCAGCTCGTTCCAGCGAGGATCGTCAGGGTCGACGGCCATGCCCAACACCGGCACCAGTCGACGCCACGTGCGCGGGTGGGTTCGCTGATACCTCTCCAGAACCGCCTGCACCTCTTCGCTCGACAGATACCGGTGGTTCGGCGCAATCCAGCGGTACACCCCGACGCGGACCTCCAGCGCCGGGGCGGCGCGGAGGTTTCGGTACCAGTCCGCCCGGTTGCCCCAGCCAGCGACGACAACCACCTCTGGCGTGTCGGGGTAGTAGCGGACGACTTCGAGCACGACCTCACGTCGTAGACCCGATCGTCGTCCCGTGTGCGCCAGGTAGAGGAAGCGGTGTCCCACAACGCGGCCCAACCCCGCTCGGTAGAGCAGGATCGGCGCCCTCAACAGGTGCTTGACCAGTCCGGACGGCTTGCGGTCGACCAACCCCACAGCAGCACCTCGCCGTCACGTTCTCACCCATCGCCACCGGCACACCGGACGGCAGTGGAACATCTCCCACCGCAGAAGCGGACATGCGGCCCGACAACGCGTCTTCGGGCACAGGTGCCTGCCACCTCCTGCGTGGCAGGCACCTGGTCTCGCGCCCGAAATGGTCTTGGTGGCCAAGTCCCACTGTGGTCCATGAACGCCGTCGTGCACCTTGCGATCATCTTGCGATCTGGTCCGGTCGGCTCTCGTGAAGATCGCCGCCACCTGACTGCGGGTCCACGATCAGCGCCGGCCTCGTACCGGACGGCTGTCGGCGGACGCGGTGCAGCCAGTGGACGCGGTGTCGGTACGCGCGCATGTGCCTCCCACGCACGCGAGATGAACCGCTCGAACTTGTTCGCCAGCGAGGTGCCGACCGTGCTGGCGCCGACCCAGTACTCCCGGCGCTTCAGTGGTCGGCAGCGTGCAGGACAGCACGGCGAACGATGTCAGGCAACCGCAAGGTCACTTCCGACTCGTCGGCTGACCGGTCCTGACGGCTCAGCAAGCGCCGGGGGCGCTGCCGCGCACCTCCAGGAGGTGGTCGTTGGGCAGCAGGTGTGCGGCCTCGGGTTCCTCGCACCAGAGGCGTTCCCCGTTGCGCAGCACGGCCAGCACCCGTGGACCGAACTGGAGCGGGTCGCGGCCGATCTCGTTGAGGTGCACGGGGCGCAGTGCCAGCACGAGGTCGTCGGCCCGAGCGGCGGCGTCGATGAACGGCCTCAACAGGTCGGGCCAGAACACCGGTCGTCTCGTCCGTCCGTCGTCCAGTTCGCCGGAGACGACCACGCGGGTGGCGCCGAGGCGGGTGGCCACGGAGGCCACGTGCGGTTTGCGCACGACGAGGATGATCGCCGACTTCGTCAGGCGCCTCACGGTCGAGGTGACCAGCATGCCTTCCGCGTCGCTGTTCACCGCGATCACGACGCAGAGCGCCACGTCGATGTCGGCGCGGCGCAGCACCGCGGCGTCGCACCCGTCACCGTGCAGTGCGTGAGCCCCGTCGTAGTCTGCGATCGCGGCACGCGCGGAGTCGGAGTCCACGACGACAAGACTCGTGGGGGTCGCGAGTTCCACGAGGGTCAGCGCGGCACGACGTCCTGTCCTGCCGTACCCGATGACCACGACATGGCCGAACATCCCTCTGCTCCTCGCGACGGCGGGCGAGCGCACCCCACCACTGGCTCACCGCAACCCTCGCATCCCACCGGCCTCAGCGAACCTGACGATCTGCTTGCGCTTTCCGACGTCGGGCGCATCGTCAGTCGTTCGTCAGGTCGATCCACGCGTCGTCGACCGAAGATGGGAGCAGTACACCAAGGAATCGGAGGACGCAGTGACGACAACGGTGCGACAGTCGGACCACCACGTGGACATCGTCTCGAGGGAACTGGTTCGGGAGTTCCAGGACGTGCTCCCGGTCTCGACGGTCACCGATGTCGTGGCCCGTGCGCGCCACGACCTGGACGGGCAGATCGTTCCCGAAGCGCTGCAAGAGATGCTGCACCGACTCGCCCACCACAGGTTGAGCGCCCTGCACGGGCCACGTCGATGACGAAGGCCACGTGTGCGGTGTCCGGGATCCGACCTCGATCCGACGGGAGCGGTCCGTGCTGACGGTGACCCCGGTGGCGAGCACGGCGATCGGCCTGCTCGCCACCGCCTGCCGGATCGCCGAAACGGGCGGCCTGCGGGTCACGGTGCTCGGCGAGGTCGGCGACCGCTCGACGATCGCGCTGTCGGTGGCCGGTCGTCCCGCCGAGGGTGACGAGGTCATGGAGTGCGGCGCCGAAGCCAGGGTGTTCCTCGACCCCGACGCCGCGATCCAACTCGCCGGCCACATCCTCGACGCCCACCAGGACTCCGCGGCCGCGTTCCACTTCTCCTTGCGGAGCAAGGACATAGCGCACGGGAACCGGAGCTAGCGGGATCCGCGGGGCTTGAGGCGGTTCCACACGAACAGCACGAGCGCGCCGAAGGCGATCACCACGATGACGTTGATCGTGTCGCCGCTGGTGGCCCCGGTGGTGGGCTGTTGCTGGGCCACGGGAGCCGCCTGCGGTTGCGGTTGCGGCAGTGCCTGGGCCTGGGCGGGCAGGTTCTTCACGGCAGCGGGTGCGGCGAGCGCGGGCAGCGGGATGGCCTCGGTGTCGGCGAAGTCGACCATGCCGGTCGCTTCGATGACCTTGATGTGGTCGAGCACGACTTCCATGCAGCGCTCGGCGAACGCGCGGATGTCGGTGTTGCGGGTGCTGCTGCGGATCTGGGCGAGGAACTTGAACACGCCGCCGTGCGCGGCCCGCAGCCGATTCGCGAAGACCTGGTCGAACTCGGCGCTGCCCGCGGGCGCGGCCTGCATCTCGGCCAGCCAGGACTTCTGGTCGGCGTTGGGTTCGGTCGGCAGGGTCATGCCGAACTTCGCGCCGAGTTCGAGCACCTTGCGGTCGAGTTCGGCGTGTCCGTTGACGAGGTGGTTTCCGGCTTCCTTCACCTTGGGGTTGGCGGACTTCTCCAGCCCCATGCGCCCGCTGGGGCCTTCCCAGAGCCCGGCGAGCCGGACCTTGGTGAGCATGTCCCGACCGGCGGGGCTCAACGGTCCCGACGGCGTTGTCTGCGTGCCCACATCATCCGGTTGGCGCGCCATCGCGCTGCCCATCGGGGCGAGCAGGGCCACGACCACGGCCACCACGCTCGCCATGACCGCTCGTACGAGACGCATGGACATCGCACCCTCACCTTCGTCCGACTGAAACCTGTGAACACTGACAAACCGGACTACGGCCGAGACGAACACCCAGATCATTGCCCTAGGCCAACGTCATATTCTCGTTACCTTTGGCCGGGCGCGAAGCACGCGTTGTGCGCCTGCCGCAGCGCTTCCAACCTTGCGATCACCTTGCGATTCGCTTACCAACCCCGCTCGACCGAACGACACCCGACCGGTGGGGCAAGCTGTCGGTCAGGCGAACCAGGCAGGAGGACCATGAACGACCGCGTGCTGCTCGTCGAGGACGACGAACGGATCCGGCAGGCCCTCGTGCTGGCACTGGGCGACGAGGGCTTCGACATCGTCGACGTCGTGGCCGGAGAGGACGCGCTGCGCGAACTGGAGTCCACGACGTTCGACGTGGTCCTCCTCGACCTGATGCTCCCCGGCGTCGACGGACTCGACGTCTGCCGCACGCTGCGGTCGCGCGGCGACCTGCCGATCATCATCGTGACCGCCCGCACCGACACTGCCGACGTCATCGCCGGACTCGAAGCGGGCGCGGACGACTACGTGACCAAGCCGCTGGTCGCCAGCGAACTCGCGGCGCGCATCCGCGCCCTGCTGCGCCGCCGCGGCGGGAGCAAGCTCGACAACCTGCTGCACGCGGGCGACCTGGAGATCCGCGTGGACGAAGGCGTGGTGCACCGCGACGGCATCCAGGTGCACCTGACCAAGACCGAGTTCCAGGTCCTCGTCGAACTGGCGTCGGCGGCGGGCCGGATCGTGACCCGCGAACAGCTGCTGCAACGTGTGTGGGGCTACGACTACTTCGGCGACACCCGATTGCTCGACGTGCACATCCGCAGGCTGCGGCGCAAGATCGAGCAGAACCCCGACGAACCACGGCTGCTGCTCACCGTGCGCGGATCCGGCTACAAGGTCGACCCGACCCCGTGACGACCGACCGAGGGAGGCGAGTCGTGCGGCTGTCGTTGCGGTGGCGGGTCGCGACGGCACTCGGAGCCGGGTCGCTGCTCGTGACCAGCGTGCTCGCGGCCGCGACCTGGAACCTCGCATCGGGGTACATGCTTCGGCAACGGGAGCAGAGCGCGGTGCGCCAGGCCGAGGTCAACGTCCGCCTGGTCGACGACTCCCTGCGCCGCGGGTCCGAAGGCCTGGACGACCTGCTGACCGGCCTCACCACCGGACCCGATTCCACCATCCTGCTGTACCGGGACGGCCAGATCCTCACCAGCGGACGGCCGGTCGACCCGACGACGCTGCCGCCCAAGCTCGTCGAACTGGCGAGGCAGGGCACCCCGGCGCGGCAGCGGCTCGTCATCGACGGCGTCCCGGCCATTGCCGTCACCCTGCCGGTCTCCTCCGGTGAGGCCGTGTACCTCGAACTCTTCCCCACCCTCCAGTTGGACCGGACGTTCCGCTACCTGAGCAGCCTCCTGGTCGCGGGCACCCTGGTCAGCGCGCTGCTCGGATTCGGACTGGGGTCGTGGGCGAGCAGGCGGGCGCTGCGCCCGCTGACCGAGCTGACAATGGCCGCGTCGCGGATCGCGGGCGGCGATCTGCGGGCCCGGCTGCCCGATCGCCCGGAGCCGGACCTGCAACCGCTGGCCACCACGTTCAACGCCACCGCGGACGCGCTGGAGCAACGGGTGCTGCGGGACGCGCGGTTCGCCAGCGACGTGAGCCACGAACTGCGCTCACCGCTGACCACGATGGTCAACGCCGCCGAGGTGCTCCGACGCCGAGGCGAGCTGCAAGGCCCCGCCGCCAAAGCACTGGACCTGCTCACGTCCGAAGTGGACAGGTTCGCCCGCATGGTCGTGGACCTGCTGGAGATCTCCCGCGCCGACCAGGTCACCGACGACCGGGCACTGGAGCCCGTCGACGTCGGCGACCTCGTGCGCAACATCATCGCCACCCGCACCGACCACGCGATCACGGTCGATGTCGAGCACGACACGCCGCTGGTGGTCGTCGACCGCCGACGGCTGGACCGCGTCCTCACCAACCTGCTGGACAACGCCGAACGCCACGCGGGCGGAGCCGTTCGGGTGGCCGTGCTGCACCACGACTCCGTGGTCCGGCTGGAGGTCGACGACGCCGGACCCGGCATCCCCCACGACCTGCGTGGCCGGATCTTCGACCGCTTCGCGCGCGGCACCAGGTCCGGCAGTCGCGGCACCGACACCGGCAGCGGCCTCGGTCTGGCGCTGGTCGCCCAGCACGTCCAACGCCACAGCGGCGCGGTGTGGGTCGAGGACCGGCCCGGTGGCGGAGCGCGGTTCATCGTCGAGATCCCGGAGGCCAGCCGATGAGACACCCGATCTTCATGGCCACGTTCCTCACGGGGGCGCTAGTGGCCGGATGCGGGGTGAGCGCCCAAGACGAACCCGAACCTCTGGTGACGTCGTCGACCATCCCGCAACCCGTACCCACCCTCACCCAACGACCGGATCCACCGTCGTCCGCAGCACCATCCACCACGACATCGGCGCCGACCAGTTCGTCGGCGGACATCAGCCCAACGGCGTCGGACGAATGATCAGGACGGGCTGAGAAGGGCCGCTCAGTCGGTGCAGCGGAAGCAGAAGTGCGGCCCGACCGCCCGATGCCGACCACTCCACCCCGCTCCGGTCGCCCGCATCCACAGCTCTTCCCAGGACAACGGGGGTGGGTCCCCGTTGTCGCAGGTACGCCCGCAGTGATCGCAGATCAGGACGATGGCGGAATCGTGGTCACCGGGAATCGCGGTCACAGCGCGGTTTTCGTCTCTCTCATCGCAGGGGACCTGGTTCGGGCAGGTGTCTACCGCGGCCCCGTACGGCAAGCACTTGGTCGTGCACCGGAATTGTCGTGGCGGCCCGGCCCACTGTCGCCCACAACGCGCGAGGTGAACCTTGCGATCACCTTGCGATCACCGTTCCGGACGACCGGGCACTGGAATGAGACCCGGCACACGGGTGACCATCGAGTGAGCACCACCTCGTCGAGGACGACGAGGGCTCGCCGCACGGAGGCACTCCGCTGCCCTGCCGACGACCCCGAGGAAGCACCTTGACCCGAAGCCGATCCATGCCCGCCCCCGCCGACACCGTGTTCGAGATCATCACCGACCTGGAGAACCTGCACACCTGGCTACCCCGCGCCGTGGAGGTCGAACGCTACGGCCCAGACCTGCTTCGCCTGTGGCTGCGGCACGGCGACCACGACGAGGCCGTGGACCGCCTACTGACGATCGACTGGGACAGCCTCCGGGTCCAGTGGCACAGCGAGGCCACCACCAGCTACACGGGGGTCCTGCGCGTGCTGCGGATGGGCCCGGACCGCTGCGCCGTCACGGTGGACTTGATCGGCGGCACGGGAATGCCCGCGGTTCGAGTCGACGACTGGCTGGACCGGGCGCTCGACTCCCTCGCGGCCGTCGTCGCCGAGGAGACGTCGCGAGCACCGAGCAGGAGCAGCATGGTCGCCGGGGGATGACCGAAAATCCGATTCGGGCCACGACGTGCGTTCCTCAGATGCGACGAGTCGATCACCGCGCGGTCCAGTCCAGCTTTCCGCGCTGTGCAACGTCGCGAGCAGGATCTCGTGTGGTGATCCTGTGCTTCGTCTTTAGCCCGATCGTCTCCGACGTCCCCAGGGCCGCGCTGGTGGCCGTGATGGTCCTCGTCTCCTTCAGCGCTGTCGGCTGGCGCTCCATCGCCCTGGCGACCCTCAAGCGGATGCCGACCGTGCTGATCGCGGTCATCGTGAGGTGAGGCCGCTCAGGCGATGGCGGTCAACACCCCGTTGCGGCTGCCGACTACCAGGACGCCGTCAGCGGTGAGCGCGGGATAGCTGTCGACCGGACCGCCGACGTCGACGTCGAAGAGCCGCTCGCCTCGCGGCGCGTACCCGTACACGTGCCCGTCCTGCCCGCCGAAGTACACGTGATGGTCCCTGTCGATCACGATGGACGTCCAGATGAGACCACCGGCGGGCCCGTACTCTTCGAGCTTCTCGCCTGTCCTGACGTCGAACACGAGCACTCGGCCCGCGTGGTCACCGAGGTAGGCGAGGCCGTCCGCGGTCACCGAAGGTGACGAGTAGGTGATGAACCGCGGTGCCTGCCACGCGGGCGATCCGTCACGCCGGTAAGCCCATTCGCGGGTTCCGTTGGTGCCCAGCAACACCGTGCCGTCGGCGGCGAGACCTGGCGAGACCTCGGTGATCTGGTCGTCCGGATCGGCCCGCCACGCGATCACACCGCCGTCGTCCACGGCGACCAGCGCGGAGTCGACCGTCGTGTACACCCGGCCGGTGCCGTCGGTGACGACCGAGGCGTAGGACCGCTCCCCCACGTCGACCGTCCACACTGCACGCCCGGTGTCGGCGTCGAGCGCGGCCACGGTCCCGACGGTGTCCCCCACGTACACACGCTTCCCGTCGACCGTGACGGGTGAGGTCGGTGTTCCGTTGAGCCGCACGGACCACAGTTGGGCACCCGACGGCGACAGCGCCACCACCTCGTTGCCGGGAGTGGGGAACAGAATGGTGCCGTCCGGCAGCACCAGGGGCGACACGGACAGGTCCCCGCCACCGGTGGCGCCCGAGTCGTAGGTCCACCGGTCGGCACCCGTATCCGGGTCCAAGGCGTGCAGCACACCACCGTTCGACGACGCGTACACCGTGCCGTCGGCCCCGACGACCGGCCCTGGCGTGACCGCGCCTTCGAGATCACGCCGCCAGCGGACGACTCCCTCGCGCGGCCCGGCCGCCGTCGACGCGCCGCTGTGCCGGGCGTCGTGCAGTGCGGATGGCCACGGCGCCCAGTTCGCGACAGCGGGTGCGGTGGAGGGAATTCGCTGCGGTGCGGCCGTCGAGGGTAGGGCCGTCGGCGATGGGGCGGTGCAGCCAGTGGCGAGCACGAGCAGTGCAGTGAACGCCCGCAACGAGATCATCGTCCGATGTTAGGCATCTGGTCGGGGTGCGAACCCTTACGAAGTGCGGACGGGTCCACGCCCGGCGGCCCGGCTTTCATCACTGCCGGACCGTCGGGACGGGGCACATCGCGATCCGGCAACGTCCACCGGGAGCACTGCGCCGTGCACGAAGCGGCCCTGATCCGTCCACAGCGACCGGAGCGGTGTGGTGCCGTCCGCGTGTGGCGG
>JBDSAJ010000544.1:0-6941 GCA_039922235.1 Umezawaea sp. | reverse complement strand
CAAAGTATAATTCTTCCGATCCACTTCCAGGTGTTCATGATGCGACTCTTTGTAACGGCTGTGTTCAAATCATTCAGTGTCAACGACTCGTTGAGTGCGTCGCCGTGCGTGATTGACTTCTGCTTTGCAGCTGATTTTAGCCAGTAATTGAGATCCTGAGGGTCGTGCGGCAACAACCGGCGTCGGGCGGCGCTTTCCCAAGCTGCCCTCATGCCATCGCCGTACCCGGCTACGTAGGCGCCTGATGGTGCGAAGTGCGAATTGATGTCTTCGCTTGGCGCCGCGAATGAGCCCAGGTCGCGTGCCACCAAAGGCAGCCACCTGGCTAGCTGGTTTTGAGGGGCTTGTCCTGTGATGATCATTCGCCAGCCGTGTCGCCAGGGCAGCAGCCATCGAGGCGCGTCGAAGTTCACCACGGCTGCCCCTGCCAGTGCGTACATCGGCAGTGTCATTGCCATTGATCGCCCGGCCCTGTGTCCGCGGCGCTGATCCGCTGCTCGTGTTTCGGCCGTAGGCGCGGTTTCCGAAGTTGTCAGATTTTCGGAAGCGGGAAGAAATGGTCTTGGCGCCGATCCGATTTCGGTTGCGATGCTATCGCTGCCTGAATCTCCTGTGGTTCTATCGGATGGCTGTAATTTCTGGGCAAGGTTCTTGTTGTCACTATTATCGGATTTTGGAGGTTCTGCTTCCGACGCTGACGGCCATAGGTCTGTCTTTGAAATCGTGAAGAGTGCGCTGCGGTTCTTGGAGTCTTGCTTGTATTGGATTGCTGCGCGTATTTGACCCATTCTGGTTTGGGATCAGTCGGCAGAAGAGTACGTCAACTGATTCTTTTATTTTCCAGATGGGCGTGCGCTGCCCTGTTGCGGTATCCACGATCCACAGTGTCGCGGTGACGTCGAGGATGAATATTTTTTGGGAATCGAATGATGTTATCGAATTGCTTCCGACGCTCGGCAGGCTGATCTTTTCGCTCGTGAATGGATAGTTTAGTGCGGAGAGCGTCTGCGGGCTGGATATGGTGATATCTGTGGTGTTCAGCCATGCGCCGCCGTTGGCGGTGCCGGGATCGTATGGCAGAATCTTCACCTGCTCGTCTCCCACGTTTTCTCCGATTTGGATCAGGGCGGCAGGTGAGCCTTGCTCGTGATTTGAGACTCCAGCATCAAAGCACCATGCTGTTCCGTCGGATTTCGAGAGCAGGTGACTGTGGAGACTCGTCGAAGCTCCGGTTGATACGGCTGTCAATGTACCGTTGTCATAGCGTCCAATGCCATGCTTTCGCTGGATCAAGACTGAGTCATGGTGTAGGACGGGATCGCCATAGCAGCCTTCCATGGTCAATTTCCACTCGGCTGTTTGGTTCGTGGTGTCGACCAAGAGGATGCCATGGTCTACGGTAAGCAGAAACTTTCCGTTGCCGTAAGGTGCTGCTCCGAATTGGCGCGACTCTATGTCTGCAATGGCAACGGTAATGCTTACCTGGTCGGCAACTGAATGGAATAAGTCAGTGCCTGCCGCAGGTGGCGGATTGAAAATTATTCTTGGTATTGCGGAGTTGTGGCTGAGCATCTCGGTGATAGGAGAACTCCCGATGCGCCAACCATGCGTTGCTCCAGGCGGCGTTGAAGCTTGGCGATTGGTCCCGTTGCGGTCTTCCTGTTTTCCCACTTCGCTTCCAGGATGAAGCGCCGACCTCCATGGTTGAAGGTTACGTCAACCTCGCCTACGCTTTTCTGGTTTGCCTTGGCTGGGATGCCGAAGCATTCAAATAGTTCGGCGATAAGGCTGTTGAATCGCTGCCCGCGGACCTGCGGAGTCATGCCGTTGTTCAACTGGCGAAGTTGAGCGTAGTCGTGGGCAAGCTTGCGCCACTTGATCGGATCTTGGAGCACGGCACTACTCTGCCCTACGTTGTCCCATCAGGACGACGCTTCTCGCTATGTGTCCTGCGAAAACTCGGCGCGGTCAGTTGCGACCTGCTTTGCCCATCGATTTCTGGCAAGGGTGGACGGTTGAGCCTGCCAAAGACATGAATCTGCCGCCTAACGACGGTGAGGCCGCCCGGTTCGTGCTTGGGCACCGTGTCGGTACCGTTGGCGTGTTGTCACGAGACCGAGGCGAGGATCTTGTCGAAGACGTGGGTGACGGTGGTGGCGGTTTCGGTGGTGGCGTTGACGAAGTAGACGTCGACGGTCCGGTCCGCGGTGCTGATGTTGCCTTCGATGGTGTTGTCGCCCCTGGTGCAGGTCTTGGCGTTCTGCACGGTCGAGGTGTTGAGGGTGCCGCCGTTGTCGGTGCAGCTGCGTTCGAAGTTCGCCCTGGAGGCGCTGGCGTTGGTGCCGGTGATGGTGTCGACGCGCAGGACCAGCGGGTCGCCTGCTTCCTGCGGGGTGCTGGGGGAGGTGTAGAGGCAGATGTCGGCCTTGACGTCCGGTTGGGTTTCCAGTTGGTGGTCCTTGCGGATGTCCGAGAGCTCGAACGTGAGTCCTGAGGCGGTGGAAAGGTCGGCCACGCCCAGTGGGCAGCCGGTGGCGGGGACGTTGGCCGCGGCCGTGGTGTCCGCCGCGGCGGTGGTGGCGCTGGTCTCGGCCGTGGGTGTGCCGGTGGTGTCGCAGGCGGTGGTGGACAGGCCGAGGACGGCGGCGGTGAGCAGGGTCGCTGTGCGTCTTGTCGTTCTTCTCATGCCCGTGATGGACGGGTGTGGTCGGTGCGTGGTGCCCGGTGAGCTTGAACGTGATGCGATCGTGTTCAGCCGAAGGTGCGGGTCAGCGCGTCGGTGAGCGAACCTTCGCCGGTCCAGCAGGCGATGGCGTCGGGGCGGAGCAGCAGGGGGCGAGGGTCTTCCGACTTGGCCCGCACGAGGTTCACGCGGTCGGTCCACGGCTCGGGCAGGTCGAGTGTTCCGGTGGGGTCGAGCAGTACACCGCGGCCGGTGCGCAGCAGTTCGGCGAGGCGGGTGGGGCCGGTGTCGGTGAGCAGGTCGAGGTCCGGGATCCGGCCCTCGGCGTCGAGACCGGACATCATGCCCGCCAGGTAGTGGTTGGTGTCCGGCAGGCGCAGGAGGTCGGTGAAGATCTCCCGCAGCGCCCGCAGGTCGCCGTCCGGCTCCGGGGTGCCCAGCAGGCGTTGGGCCGAGGTGTGGTGCAGCACGCGTGCCGCCCTGGGGTGGCGTTCCGCGTGGTAGGTGTCCAGCAGGCCGTCCGGCGCCCAGCCCGCGATTGTCGCGGCCAGCTTCCACCCCAGGTTCACGGCGTCCTGCACACCCAGGTTGAGGCCCTGTCCGCCCCACGGCGGGTGGATGTGGGCCGCGTCGCCCGCGAACAGGACGCGGCCGTGCCGGTAGTGCTCGACCTGGCGGGTGGCGTCGGTGAACCACGACGACGTGAGGATCTCGCCCAGCACGGTGGCCTCGCCGTAGATGGCGGACAGCGCGTGCTGCACGCCCTCCGGGGTCGCGGGGGGCGTGTCCTGGGTCGTCGAGGCGTAGGTGAACCGGTACTCGTCGCCCCCGACCGGGACCAGCATTCCCCAATAGCCGTTGTCCTGCCTGGTCAACGTGCTCAGGTGACCCGCGGCGGCGGGCACCAGGTCGGAGACGGCGGTGAGCCGGAGGTCGGCCAGCACCGCGCGGAACGTGCCGGGTCTGCCGGGGAACGGCAGGTCCAGCAGGGAGCGCGCGGTGCTGTGCGCGCCGTCGCAGGCCACGGCGTAGGCGGCGCGCAGCGTCGTGCCGCCCGCCGTCACGGTGACGCCGGTGTCGTCCTGCTCGATCGCGGTGACGGGGTGGTCGCGCAGGATCTCGACGCCGAGTTCGGTGGCCGCCGCTGCGAGGACGTCCTCGATCGCCCACTGCGGCACGGCGATGGGGTAGGGGTGCCTCGTGTTCCACGTCGTGCAGTCCAGCGACACCGGCAGGGCCGCGAAGTGGCCGTCGACGTCGTCGCGGTCCAGTGCGAATTCCTTGATCCGGTCCAGCAGTCCGCGCGCGTCCAGGAGTTCGGCCGTGCGCGGCTGGATGGCGCCGCCCTTGAACTGGCGGACGCGTTCCGCCAGCCGCTCCACCACGACGGCCCGCGCGCCGCCCAGTGCGAGTTCGCGGGCGAGCGTCAACCCGGTGGGACCTGCTCCGATCACGATGACGTCCATCAATCCCTCTCAGTGCATAAGTAGACTTAGTGCAAGTTGTACCCGAGTGCGAGGTGGAGCGCTAGCCTGGGCCGGTGAACCAGCCGAGCGGTCTGCGCGAGCGGAAGAGGCGGCGCACGCACGAGACCATTTCGAGCACCGCGCTGGAGCTGTTCGACGAGCACGGGTTCGACAACGTGTCGATCACACGGGTCGCGGAGGCGGCCGAGGTCTCCCGACGCACCCTGTTCAGCTACTTCCCGACCAAGGAAGACCTGGTGCTGCACCGGCTGTCCGACCACGAGACGGAGAGCGGACGCGTGGTGCGCGCCCGCCCGGCAGGGCAGTCGCCGCTGGCGGCGCTGCGCGCGCACCACCTGGACGGGCTGGTCCGACGCGATCCGATCACCGGGCTGACCGACTTGGCGCCCGCGCTCACGCTGTACCGGCTGGTGCTGTCCACGCCGTCGCTGGCCGCGCGGATGCTGGAGTACCGGGAGAACGGCGAGCGGGCGCTGGCGGAGGCCCTGCGCGACACCGCTGACCTGCCCGACCTCACCGCCCGGCTCGCCGCGGCGCAGATCATGGCCGTGGTGTCGACGCTGTCGCTGGGCAACCTGCGGCAGGTCGTCGACGGGACGTGCGCGGACGACGTCTACCCCCAGGCCGTCGAAGCCGCGGAACAGGGGTTCGCGCTGCTGGCCGATGGGCTGTCCGGGGTGCTGGGCGTTGTCGCGGCGGACCACCGTTGAGCCTTGGACGACGGCCGGAGGGCACGGGTCGGTAAACGCGTTGCGGCGCGGCCGAAGGATCGTGAGAGTGACCCGATGGTGGTGCTGCGGGTGCTCGGACCCGACGACTGGGTGGACTGGCGTGAACTGAGGCTGACGGCGCTGCGGGACGCGCCGAGCGTGTTCGGGGCGAAGCTCGCCGACTGGCAGGGCGACGGCGACACCGAGCAGCGGTGGCGCGCTCGGCTCGAAGGCATGCACAACGTGCTGGCGCACCTCGACGGCGTGCCCGCGGGCATGGTGAGCGGGATGCCGCGCGGGCCCGAAATCGTGTTGATCTCGATGTGGGTCGCCCCGTTCGCGCGCGGCAGGGGCGTCGGAGACGCGCTGGTCGACGCCGTGGTCCGGTGGAGTGCGAGCCCGCTTTCGCTGAAGGTCAAGGAGGACAACGCGGCTGCCGTCGCCCTGTACCGGAGGCACGGTTTCGTGGACGCGGGCGCGGCGGGTGGTGGCGAGCGTCGGATGGTTCGGCCCTGAGCCGGTCTCACGGCCAGGTTCGGGCCAAGTCGTCGAACGTCGTGGCGTCGCTGTGCACCGGCACGACGCAGAGCGCGCGCCTCGCCGAACCGGTGGCCTACTCGTGCGGGAACCGGTACTCCCAGTCCTGGCCGACCACGTCTTGGCCGAACAGCCGCTGCGGCTGTTCGGCTACCAGGGTGAACCCGGTCTTCCGGTAGATCCGCGCGGCTTGGTCCAGCCCGTCGACGGTCCACAGCACCATCCGCCGGTAGCCCGCGCGGCGCGCGAAGCGCACGCACTCCTCGACCAGCCGCGCGCCGATGCCGAGACCCCGCGCGGACGGCTCGACCAGCAGCAGCCGCAGCTTCGCCGTCTCGTCGTCCTGCCGCACGCACAGGATCGAGCCGACCGGCTCGCCGTCGACCTCCGCGATCCACGCCGCCTCGCGCGCCGGGTCGTGGCTGCCGCCGAAGTCCGCGACCACGCCGGCGACGAGCGCCTCGAACGTGACGTCGAACCCGCACTCCTCGGCGTAGCGGACGCCGTGCCGCTGCACGATCCAGCCGAGGTCGCCTGGTCGTGGCGGTCGCAACACGTACGCGGGCGGGGGAGCGTCGCCCAGGGTGCGGCGGATCGTGGCCATCGCGGCGGCCAGTCGGCGCCGGTCCGACTCGGGCACGGTCGCCAGCAGTGCGGCGACCTCGGCGGACGACCGCTCGTCCAGTGCCGCGAACACCTCACGGCCGTGGTCGGTCGGCCGGACCGACTGGCGGCGGCCGTCGGTGGGGGACGGTTCGCGCACGGCGACGCCGTCGGCCTCGAAGCGGTTCAGGATCCGGCTGAGGTACCCCGCGTCCAGCCCGAGGTCGCCGCGCAGGTCGGCGACCTCGCACCGGTCGCGGTGCGCCAGTTCGAAGAGCACTCGGATCTCCGTGGTGGAGTACGGGGAGTCCAGGTAGCGGTCCAGCAGGCCGATCACGCGGGTGTAGAAGCGCGAGAAGGCGCGAACGTCGTCGACCGTCATCGTTGACCACCTCAACCGAATCGTTGACTCAGTCAAGGACACTATCGGACGAAAGCGCCGCGCGGGCCGTGCGATCCACGGCCCGCGCGTGCGTCACACCGGCTCGTCTACCTGCCGCAAGTAGTTGCGCACGACCGGGGGCACCCGCAGCCGCTCGTCGCGGCAGAGTTCCCGCAGCTCGTCCGCCCTGGCGTCCGGGTCCAGCGTCAACTCGGCCAGCCGGTCGAACAGGCAGACCAGGTCCTCGCCGATCTGGTCGGTCGGCCCCGGCATCGCGCCCCAGCCGTCCCACGGCAGCAGTTCCACGCCCAGCAGCGACGCGGCGTCGCGCACCAGGTTGCCCGCTATCCACCACAGCCCGGTCTCGCCGAGGCCGAACAGGTTCGGGTCGGCCATCCCCTCGCGGCACCGCCGCCACGCCTCGCCCGCGACCAGGAAGCGGTCGCGCGGCACGTCCGTGACGTCGAAGTCGATCGAGAACAGCTCCCGCTGCACGTCGTCGATCTGCGCGTCCACGAGGACCCACCGGTCGTCGTACC
>JBDSAJ010000543.1:0-11280 GCA_039922235.1 Umezawaea sp. | reverse complement strand
CCAACGCGGCCTTCACACGCGGAAGCCCGCCCGGCGATGTGCCGGACGGGCTTCCACAAGAGTTGCCGGGGTCAGGTGCCCGGTGGCTTCTCGTCCTTGGGGGCGCACACGATCTTCGGCGACGGGTCGTACTTGACCGTGCGGTTCTCCCGCCTGATCTCCTTGCCCGACAGGTCCTTGATGATCTTGGTGTCGGTGACCGTGAAGCCCTGCGCGCCGTTGCCGGGCGAGCACGGCTGGGTCTCCTTGTTGATCGTCTGCGGCTCGGTGAAGTTCGACTTCTCGCCGGTCACGCCCTCGATCTGGTAGCGCTTCGTGCCCCAGAGGACGACCTTCAGCGACGACGGCGTCCAGATCGTCTGGATCGCGACGCCGGTCTCGGAGTCGTTGGTGAACTGCAGGTCGATGACGCTGGAGCCGTCCGGGTTCTCGAACACCGTGGCCTCGCGGCCCGCCGGGTACCGGGTGATCCAGTAGCTGTGCTCCTTGTGGCCCGCGTCCTTCATGCCGCCGTAGTACGCCGCGTTGTACAGCGTCGTGGCGAACTGCGAGATGCCGCCGCCGACCGCTCGGCCGGGGGCACCGTTGTTGATGATGCCCGCCTCGACGTAGCCCTGTGCGGCCGCGCGCTGGCCGGTGAACCCGTTGAGGCTGAACGTGTCGCCCGGCTTGACGATGGCGCCGTTCACCTTGGCCGCGACGACCTTGATGTTCGTGCCGGAGTCCGCCGCGAAGCCACCGGTCTCGAAGGAGCCGATGACCTCCTTGATGCCCAGCTTGGTCGCCGCCTCGGTGGTCACCTTGGCGGGCATGTGCTTGTACTCGGCCTTGATCTCGCGCGGGCTGACGCTCTTGAGGACGTCGAGGCCCTTCTCCAGGCTCTTGTCCCAGTCGACGCCGAGGCCGTCGACGGACTCCTTGACGACGGGGGCGCCGCTGTCGAACACGACCTCGGCGTCCTTGCCCTCCTTCTCGGTCTCCTTGAGCTGGGGACCGGCGGCCTCGGCGAACTTGGCGTTGTCGATCTTCGCGTTCAACGCGCCGCCGTCGACGGGCTCGAACACCAGTACCGTCGCGATCTGCTCCGGCGTGAGGGTCGCGTCCTTGCCCTCGCCCTTCACGACCAGCGGTGACGCGACCGCGGGCTTCGCGATCTCGTTCAGCGTCTTCTCGACGCCTTCCTTGGTGGTCTTCACGGGCGTGGTGGCGACGGGGAGGTCGACCTGGCCACCCTTCGCCCAGTCGGCCAGCACGATGCCGGACGCCTTCTCGACATCGAGCTTCTGACCCTGCTTCGGGTCGACCGCGGTGGCCGTCGTGCCCTCGAACTTGATCGAGCCCTCGGCGGGGTCGTGGTCGGTCGTCGCCCGCATCCCCTCCAGGGCGGCGGTCAGCTTCGCCTGGTCGGTCTGGGTCTCGAACCCGACCTCGCGGGAGGTGAAGAACGAGGTCACACGGGTGATCGGCGACAGCGGCTGGCTGCCCGCGCGGTCGACCGTGGACGCCCAGTCGAGCGTCAGACCGGCGGTCTTCGGGTCGATCTCGGTCTCGACGTCACCCGCCTTGGCCTTGAACGGCAGGCTCAGCCGCGGCTCGATCTGCTGGCGCAGCTTCGCTTCCGCCTCGCCGTGGCTCATACCGCCGACCTCGACGCCCGCGACCGTCACGCCGCGCGGCACGTTGCCGCTGGAGATCAGGATGTCCAGGCCGTACAGCGCGACGAGCACGCCGACGGCAGCGCCCGCCACGATGCCGATCTTGCGCAGCCGCTTCTTGCGGGCGTCCGCGTCGGGCTCGACATCGCCTTCCTCCGACTGCTCGACCATCACGGGGCCGTGCACCGTGGTCGTGCCGTCCGCGGGCGGCGGCCCGCCGAGGAACGACGTCGCCGCCGCGGAGGGCTTGGAAGCGCCGATGAACGACGTGGCCTCGGCGGACGGGCCGGGCGGCGGAGGCGGCGGGCCACCGAAGAACGCGGTCGCCTCGGCCGGGGGCGTCGGCGGGAACGGCGGTGCGGGCGGCGGCATCGTGCGCACCGTCTGCGCGCCGGTGAACCCCGCGTCGCCGTCAGGCTCGTGCTCGGGCCAGCCGTTGCTCTGCGGTGCCTGGAGCGAGGCCGCGGAGAACTTCGTCGTCTGCTCCGACGACGTCTCACGCGGACGGACAGGCTCGATCGCCATCGTCCGCTCCGCCTCGTACTCGGGTCGCTGCTTGTCCGGCACCGCGCCCCCTTCTGGCTCGTGACAGGTGTGCATGCGAGTAGTTACCGGAACGCCATCACGCGGTGATCACGTTCGGGGGTATCACAGATAAAGGCCGGTGCCCTGATCGGTCTGCTCGGTCGCGGTCGCGTGCACGTCCCGCTCCCGCATGACCAGGTAGGTCTGCCCGGTGATCTCGACTTCGAGCTGGTCGTCCGGGTTGAACAGCACCCGGTCGCCGACCTTCACGTGGCGCACGTGGGTGCCGATGCCGTGAACGTCCCCCCAGGCGAGGCGCTTCGCCATCTGCGCCGTGGACGGGATCACGATGCCACCGCTGCTGCGGCGCTCCCCGTCCTCGGGCGAGATCCGCACCAAGACGCGGTCGTGCAGCATCTGGATCTCGAGCTTGACATCAGCCACCGGGAGAGTCTACGTGCCCCAGCCGCGTCCCCGGACCAGGTGTCCACCCCTAGATGTCGTCGAGACCGCCCATCATCAGCGGTAGCCGGCTCGGACCACCAGTTGTCACACGAACGGGTACACCCCAGTCCTGACGGGTGAGACGGCAGACCGGGTGTTCCACTTCGGGGTCGTCTGTGCAGCTAGCGGCCTGCGCGACGACGTGCAGCACGCCTTCGGCGATCCCCTCGGCGATCCGCAGGGTGCGGGTGAGGTCCGTCGTGACGCCCGCACCGTCGAGGAGCAGTTCTGGTGGCGAACTCGTGACCTCCAGGCGTGTCGACGGGCCGTAGCGGTCGTCCAGCTTGGTGCCCGCGGGCGGGGTGAAGACGATCGCCAGCTCCAGCTCGCCGGTGCCGATCTCCGACGGCGGCCTGCGCACCCGGTGCGCCTGCCCGGAGACCAGCCTGCCCGCCACGCCCGGCTGGACCGGCCGGTCCAGCCGGTGCGCGGCCGACGCCACGACCACCAGCTCGCCGTCGACCAGCACCGCGCCCGACGGCTCGGCGATGCCGCTCGCCAACGTCGACACCTCGTCGGTGCTCGGGTCGTAGCGCCGCAGGGCGCCGTTGTACGTGTCGGCGATCACGACGCTGCCGTCCGGCAGCACGGTGACGCCGAGCGGGTGCTGGAGCAGCGCTTGGTCGGCCTGCCCGTCGCGGTGGCCGAAGTCGAAGAGCCCCTTGCCGATCGCCGTGTGCACCGTCCGGTCCGCGTCGAGCCAGCGCAGCGCCGACGTCTCGGAGTCCACCAGCCACAGCCGGTCCCCGTCCGCCGCCAGCCCCGACGTCTGGGCGAAGAACGCCTCCAGCGCCGGACCGTCGCTCAGGCCCTCGACCGTGGTGCCCGCGAGCCTGCTCAGCCGGTTGGCGACCGGATCGAACAGGCCGAGGGTGTGGTTGCCCGCCAGCGCGATGGCGACGCCGTTCGCGGGCCCCCACCACTCGACGTCCCACGGGCTGGTCAGCTCGATCTCGGCCGCTGGACCGTCGGTCGGACCGCCGCGCCACTGCTCACCCGTGCCCGCGATCGTGGTGACCTCACCGGTGTCCAGGTCCAGTCCGCGCAGCAGGTGGTTCGCCGTGTCGGCGACGACCACGTGGTAGCCGACCAGCGCCGCGACCTCGGGCGGCAGCACGGCCAGCCCCGCGGGCTCGGAGAAGGTGGCGTCGACCCCGTCCTGACGGCCTCGCCGCCCGGTGCCGAACCGGCGGACGACGGTCTCGCCATCGGCCTCCAGTTCCACGATGCCGTGGTGCGCGGAGTCCGCGACCAGCAGCGTCCCCCGCCCGGTCAGGACGGCCTTGGACGGGAACCTCAGCTCGGTCTCGACGGGCTCCGGCGCCACGTACAGGCCGTCGCCGCGGTGCAGCGTGCCCTTCGCCTCGTGCTCCGCGACCAGCTCGGTGATGACCTGCCGCAACGCGTCCACGTGCCCCTCACCAGCGGCGACGTGCACCACGTAACCCTCGGGGTCCACCACGACCAGCGTCGGCCACGCCTTCACCGCGTACGCCTGCCAGGTCGTCAGCTCCGGGTCGTCCAACACCGGGTGGTGCACCTCGTACCGCTCCACCGCCGCCGCCAACGCGTCCGGATCGGCCTCGTGCACGAACTTCGGCGAGTGCGCCCCGATGGTCACCAGCACGTCGGCGAACTCGTCCTCCAACGGCCGCAGCTCGTCCAGGACGTGGAGGCAGTTGATGCAGCAGAAGGTCCAGAAGTCGAGCAGCACGACCTTGCCGCGCAGGTCCGCGAGGGCGATGTCCTTGCCGCCGGTGTTCAGCCAGCCGCGGCCGACCAGTTCGGGGGCGCGGACGCGGGCACGGCGGCGTTGAGCGGTGGTCACGCCGGAAGTCAACAACAAGCCTGTTGGCAAGTGTTCCGGGGTCCACGATGTGGACGCGAGCATCGTCCCCACTGCGGGCACGATCGGGTGGTCTTGCCGCGCAGGTCCGCGAGCGCGATGTCCTTGCCGCCGGTGTTCAGCCAGAAGTCGGGGCGAGGGCAGGCAGGTAGCGGCCTCGGCCGGAAAGCAGGTGCGCGGATCCGACGCCGCGTGCACCATGCCCAGGTGACAGATCTCCGCTGGGACGAGGTCGATGATCTTTTCGACGTCGACAACGGGATTTTGCCGGACGTCGCAGTGCCGGATACGACGCCGGCGGATTGGCAAGCCGTTCTCGACCTGATCCGGTCGAAGGGCTGGGCCTACCAGTACTCGCAGGACGGCCGTCCCTGTCGGATGCCGAGCGCCGAGCGGATTCTCGACCGTGATCCGGACATGGGGGTGGACCTGAAGGTCTGGCCCGTGCCGGATGTCCTGGCGATCTTCCGCTTCTACGCCGCCGAAGAGATCGACTTCGACGTTGATCTGCGCGAGTTGCAGGGGCAGGAGCGACTGGACGCGCTGTGCGCGTTCTTCCGAGCTGTCGGCCGCAGGCTCCACAAGCCGGTGGTGATGAGCTTCGAAGGGCGGTGTGGGCCGATGATCGGCTACGACGTCGATCGGGACCGCGTGGTCCGGCTGGCCAACCGCAAGCTTGGCTGAACAGGCATGAGCCGGACACGGCGGTGTTGGGCGGTGGTCACGTCCGTAGTCGACAACAAGCCGCTCCGGACGTGTTCCGCACTCTTTGGGCTCAGCACGACTGGAGTTCGAGCAGGTTGCCCTCGGGGTCGCGCAGGTGCGCGGTGCGCAGGCCGGGGCCCCACTCGGGGCGGTCCTGGGGCTTGGTGACGAGGACGGCGCCGTGCTTGGTGAAGACCTCGGTGGCGCGTTCGACGTCGTCGACGCGGAGGACGAGCATCGAGGTGTCCTTGGTGGGCGGGCCGTCCGGGAGGTCTGTGGTGCCAACCACGTCGGCGATGGCCGTGCGGCTGAACAGGACCAGGCCGGCTTCGCCGTTGATGTCCCAGTTCGCGTAGGACGCCTGGGGGACGACCTTCACCGGTTCCACGCCGACCATGTCGCGCAGGACGGCGGTGTAGAAGGTGACGGCGGTGTCGAAGTCGCGGACGAGCAGCCGCGGGTAGAGGGCGTCCATGTGGCCATCATGGACTGCGGACGGTTCGCGGGCCCACGACTTCGGCGCCCAGTTCGGTGACGCGGCGGCGGAGTTCGCGGTCCGCGGTGACGACCACGCAGCGCCTGCCTGCGCCCTCGTCGCGGACGACCTCGACGATCCGGTCGTCGCCCTCGCCCGGTGAGCGGATCACGCGGACGTGGTCGACCGACTCGACGCGGTTGGCCTTGCCCTCGACGACGAGCACGACCTCCATCGGGCCGTCGGCGTCGATGCCTTGTGCGGCAACGGGGACCAGTGAGTCGCGCAGGCGTTCGGCGGCGCCCGCGCGGTCGCGCCACCAGCCGTCGGGCACGGAGCCGACGACGTTGGCGGAGTCGACGACCAGCAGCGGCAGTTCATCCATGCGCGCCAGTTTGTCAGCTTTGGTTGACACGCGCAGTTCTGTCACCCTAGGTTGACACGATGGAGTCGGCGACGGAACTGGCGGCCACCGCCAACGGTCAGGAGCCGGGACAGGGGCTCGCGGCGGTCGCCGCGTTGCGCCGCCTGCTCGAAGAGCTGGAAGCGGTGCACGTCCGCAACGCCCGCGCGCAGGGCTGGTCGTGGGAGGCCATCGCGGAGTCCCTCGGCGTGACCAGGCAGTCCGCCCACAAGAAGCACGCCAGGAGGTAGCCGGATGTTCACCCGCTTCGACCCGACCGCCCGCCGCGCCGTGATCCGCGCGGGCAGGCTGGCCGCCGAGCACGGCCGCCGCACGCTCGACACGGACTTCCTGCTGCTGGCACTGGCCGAGGCGCACGCCGTGGACGGGGTGTCGGCCGACGCCGTGCGCGCCCGCATCACCGGTCCGACCGATCGGGAACTGCTGGCGACGCTGGGCATCGACCTCGACGCCGTCCGGCCGCGGGTGGAGGACGACCTCGGCGCGTGGCGGCTGCGGCGGTCACCCCTGCGGCCGTTGCGCGTCGCGCTCACCGGCCCCGGCGTCGAGGTGGAACTGACCGCGCACGCGCGCAAGGCCGTCGAGGTGGCGCTCTACTACGCGCATCGCGGCGGGACGTCGGTCAAGCCACCGCACCTGGTGCTGGGACTGCTCGCCGACAGCCGCAGCCCGTCCGTGCGACTGCTGCACCGGCTCGGCGCGGACCTGCGGACGCTGTGGGGACGGCAGCTACCGCGGGCGGCGGCGTAGCTCGGACAGGTCGTCCGGGCCGGGTCCGTCGAACGTCGCCGCGGTCACCGGCGCGGGTACGTCGGCCCAGCGGAGCACGGCGGCCGTCGCCCGGTTCCGTTGCGCTTCGGGCAACTTGGCGATGTCCGCGCCGTGGTTGCCGCCCGGAACGGTGAAGCTGAACGAGTCGCGCGTGCCCGGCCCCAGCCGGAACGGCTCCGCACCCCACGGGTCGTTGCCGCCGTAGACGAACAGCAGGTTCCGGCCCGCGCGGCGGACCCAGCCGTCGACGTCGCGCATCGCGCCGGGCTGGAACCGCATCCGGATGTCGGCGGGCACGAACGACCTCGGCACGCTGGAACCGGGGTACCGCAACAGGTCCGCGACGGCCCGATCGTCCGCCTTCGGCGAGCCGAGCTGCGTGCCCGCCTGGTAGTAGTACGGCGTGTAGGGCGCCACGCCCGCGTCGGTGTAGAAGTCGAAGCCGACCGTGTCGTCCATGAACCGGACCAACCGCTCCACGGTCGCGCCCGGCCCCGGCACCAGCGCGCACTCGGCCTGCGTCTGGAACTGCCAGAACGTGAACGGCGTGTCCAGCACGAGGATCTCCAGCGCCTTCTGGGGTGTGCCGAACAACGTGTTGTAGGTGTAGCCCCGCGACAGCAGGATCGCGACCACCTCGTCGCGGTGCTGGAGGACCTGCCGCTGCACGCCCTCCAGCCGCCGGTTGCAGGTGTCGTCGTCACCCGCGTGCTCGATGAACTCGGCGTACCGGTCGTGCCGGTCGTCCACGTCGTTCGGTGCCACGTAGGCGATCGTGCCGTCGACGTCGTGCGGGAAGAACCGCCGGTGGTAGACGGATGTCATACCGCCCTTGCTCGCGCCGGTCGACAGCCACGAAGCCCGGTAGATCCGCTTGAACGCCCGGACGATCCGGTGGTGGTCGTTCGCGGCCTGCCAGATGTCGAGGTCGCGCCAGTCCGCCGGTTTCGGGCGCGACGGGGTGAAGAACCGCTGCTCCACGCTCAACTGGTTGCCGTCGACCAGTCGCGCGGGCTCGGACAGCCCTGGAGCGCGCGGCAGGTCGTAGCCGGTGGTGTGGAGGATCATCGGACGACTCTCGTCCTTGTGCAGCAAGGAGATCCGCTGTTCGAACGTGCCGCGGGACGGGTGCCGGTGGTCGATCGGCTGCCGGAAGCCGAGGACGAAGTACCGGTAGCCGTTGACGGTCGTCGCGGAGATGATCCGCAAGCCGTCGATCTCGGCCAGCTTCGCCTTCAAGTCGGGCGGAACCCCAACGGCGACTTGGGAAAGGGCGAGGAGCAGGACCACGAGGAGCCTCGTCAGCCGGATCACGAATCGAACGTATCGACCGGTCGCGGGCCGGGGCACCGGCCGATCGGCGGGTGCCCGAAATTGTCGGTGGTGGCTGAGAGGATCGGGGGACACGGCAGAAGGGGGCTCATGGGCGGGGAATCGAGTCGCGGCAGGGGTTCGGACGAGGCTTGGACGGGGTGTGCGACCCGGTAACGGGGGTAACCACCACGGTGTCGGCTGACGGGGTGCGTCGGCTGGTGCCGCGGGGTTCCCGTGTAGCGGATGCGGGAACGCGACCGGGGTTCCGGTCCGTCGCGGGGGCTGGCGGTGGTCGGCGAAACCACTGCCAGCCCCTGCGCGTCGAGCCCTGGAGCGAACGGTGCCGCCCTAAACAGGGCGGTGGTCGGCAGCAGGGCGGTGGTCGGCGAAACCATCGCCGGTCCCTGCGCGTCGAGCCTGAACTGACGGTGTCGTCCTAAGTGGGGCGGTGGGCGGTCAGGAGGAGGTTGCGGCGGTAGGGCATTCGGCGTGGGCGGTCGACGGCTTCGGCGATGAGCCGGTCCACCGCTTCGCCGTTGACCTGCTCGCGGAGTTCGGCCTCGTGGTCGAGCAGGAGGGCGTAGAGGGCGAGCCAGCGCTCGGTGCAGCCGGGGTGCGGGCTGCGGTCTTCGACGGCGAAGCCCGCCGCAGTGAGGGCCGCGGGCCAACTGGGGACGCCGGTGTCGTCGGGCAGGTCGGTTTCCCAGGCGCTGAAGACCAGGCGGCCGCCGGGGCGGAGGATGCGGAACGCCTCGCGCAACGCGGCGGGCACGTCCTCGCTGAACGGCAGGGCGTCGACGCTGAACAAGCCGTCGGCGGTGGCGTCGGGCAGACCCGTTTCCTCGAAGGACGCCTGGCGGAACTCGGCGCGGCCCTCGGGGACGAAGGCGGACGCGCGTTGGGCGGCCAGCGCGATGCCCGGTTCGCTGAGGTCGATGCCGATCAGCCTGGCCCGAAGGGCACGGGCCAGCCAGAGGCTGGGGCCCGCGCGGCCACAGCCGAGGTCGATCAGGAGGTCGTCGGGGGCCAGGCGGAGGCGGGAGACGGCGTAGCCGAGCGTCCACCACGAACAGGAACTGCTGGGATCGACCTCGGACGGGAGGTCGGGGCCGTGGGCGCGCACCCACAGGTCGCGGAGCAACGGGCTGGTCGCGGCCGTGTGCAAACTGCTGTCGCGTGTTTCGGTCGGTTCGTCCACTTGGCCGTTGTACCGGGTCCGGGCATGAAGAAACCCCGCGGTGCTGCCAGGTCGGGGGTCCGACAGCATCGCGGGGTCATCTGGAACATCGAGAAGCGCTCGCGAACCGTTACACACCCCTGCGGTTGTGACCTGGATCACGATCGATCATCGATGAGCCTGCGGACACGACGAGGGTCCTGGCACGCGGGAGGCCTGCCAGGACCCTCGTCCATTCCCCGAAGGTCTCGCGCTCTGCGACGGGGCGCTCACCCGGTGCCTCGGGTGACGTCGCGGCGGCGAGATCTCAGCGGAGAGTGGTCATCTGGTTCTGCGCGATGGCGATCAGCTCGTGGCGCATGGCGGGCGTCGGCGCCATGTCGATCGCACGGGCGACGGCCTTGCGGTTGCGAGCTTCAACACGACGGGCGCGGAGCTTCGCGGCGATGTTCATCGGTATTACTTCCCTCTCAGAGGTTCTCTCGGTTGCGTAGCTCAAGTATGCACCTTCGAGCCGACGATTGCACCCGTTTATCCGGTGAGTTGGCGCACAGGCCGGCGATTCGTAGGCATTGACCTGATGACTACCTACGATTCGCCTGCCATACACCTGCTGTCACCGGACGGATCACCTCCGCGCCCGAGCCGCTCTCTAGCAGCACGACTAGAGAGCTGAATATCGCGAGATGCTCGACGTTCCCGCAGGTAGCGGGCCTAGTCCTCGCGGCCGAGCAGGAAGCGGCCGAAGTGCGGCACGGTGAACGCGATCTGACCGCGCTCGGCCGAGTACACGAGGCCCTTCTTGATGAGGCTGTCGCGCGCCGGGGACAGCGACGACGGCTTGCGGGCGAGGTGCTCGGCCACCTGCGCGGTGTTGACCCCCGCGTCCTTGCCGTCGGTCATCTCGGCCATCGCCCGCAGGTACTCGCGCTCGGCCGGGGTGGCCCGCTCGTAGCGCGAGCCGAAGAACCCGACGGCCAGTTCGGCGTCCGCGTCGGGCGCGGCCACCGACACGTCGAGCGCGGTGATCGGGTCGCCCGGAGCGGCGTCCCAGGTCGCCTTGCCGTACGCCTGGATGAAGTACGGGTAGCCACCGGAGGCGTCGAACAGCGCGTCGAGCGCTTCGACGTCGATACCCGCGTCCTCGCGTTCGACCGGGGCGAGCACGGCGCGGTCGGCGTCCTCGCGGCTGAGCCGGTCGATCCGCACGTACCGGAACAGCCGCTCGGAGTACGACTTGCTCGCAGACAGCACGGCGGGCAGGTGCGGCAGGCCCGCACCGACGACGACCAGCGGCGCACCGGACTGGGACAGCTCGTGGCACGCGGCGCACAGCGCGGAGATGTCGTCGGGCCGCAGGTCCTGCATCTCGTCGATCAGCAGCGCGACGCCGGTGCCGACGTCCTGCGCCAGTTCGGCGACGTCGGTGAACAGCTCGACCAGGTCGATCTCGATGTCACCCGAGTCGGCCCTGCCCTGCGCGGCGGGCACGTCGATGCCGGGCTGCCAGCGGTCGCGGAGCTTGGCGTCGGCCGGGTTCGACCGCAGCGCGAACGCCTTGAGCACGCCCAACGCGGCTTCGACGCGGTCCGGGGCGCGGTGCCGGACCGCGAGGTCGCGGATCGCGCGGTGCAGCGCGGCGGCCAGCGGGCGGCGGAGCCCGGCGTCGGGTCGGGCCTCGACCTTGCCCGCGCCCCAGCCGCGGCGCAGCGCCATCGACCGGAGTTCGCCGAGCAGCACCGTCTTGCCGACGCCGCGCAGGCCCGTGAGCACGAGGCTGCGTTCGGGACGGCCGCGCGCGACCCGTTCCAGCACGACCTCGAAGGCGCCGACCTCCTTGTCGCGCCCCGCGAGCTCGGGCGGACGTTGGCCTGCGCCGGGAGC
>JBDSAJ010000542.1:0-10979 GCA_039922235.1 Umezawaea sp. | reverse complement strand
GGTGGGTTTCGTTGTCGGAGAGGAACGCTGCCAGTCGCTCGCCCTCGTCGGCGACTGCGGTGCGGTTGGTTGGGGAGAAGGGGTGCAGGGGGGTGATGGTGACGGTGTCTGCGGTGATGGTCCAGGTCGCGGCTACTCGACCGTCCACCAGCACTACGCGGGAGCCGGCCACTGAGAGGCCGCGGTGGGTGTCGTCGACGATTCGGCTGCGGTCGTGGTAGCCGAGTAGGGCGTTGTCGAACGCCGGGAGGAAGCGGACCGGGGCTGGGGTGTCTGGGTCTGGGCGGGGGGCGTTGGGGAGGTCCAGTAGTTCGCGGCCGTGGTTGTCGCGGAAGGTGATCAGTTCCGCTCGGGTTGCGGCTACCGCGGCTGGCAGGCCTGCCAGGCCGGACCAGGCGCGTAGGTCTGCTGTGGTCGCAGGGCCGAAGGCTGCCAGGTAGCGGCGTACCAGGGCCTGGCCTACCGGGTCGGTGCCTGGTGGGGCGGGTGGGTCGATGTCGCGGCCCAGCCAGGACTCGAGTTGGGCGTTGCGGACTCCGCCCTTTTCGCGCCACAGGCCGCGTGGTGGTAGTTGGACCATGGGGATGAGGGCGGCGATCAGCATTTCGCCCAGTGGCCGTGGTCCTGGGGTTGGCCAGCGTTCGGCTACCGCTTGTGCCAGTTGGGTCATCGAGCGGGGTTCGCCGTCGGCCATCACTGCTCGGCCTGCGGCGGCCAGGTCGTTCAGGTCTACTCCGTCGAGTTCGCGGCGGTAGGTGCCCAGCACCCGTTGGCGCAGCATGGTGTCGTGGCGGGCACGCCAGGCCAGGGCGTCGTCGGCGGTGAGCAGGTGGACGGTGCGGCGCATGAGGTGGGTTCGCACCACTCTCTTCCCGGTCAGCAGGTCCGAGAGTTCGGTCGGGTTGAACGCTTGGAGCCTGGACCACAGGCCGGTGAAGGGTTCCTGGGGTTCCTGGGCTTGTAGGCCGCCCAGGTGTGCGACGGCTTCGAGCACGGGGAGGTCGGCTCGGTCTAGCAGCAACTGCCGGGCGAGTGTGGCTCGGTTGAGGGCTCGGGTGTCGAGAACAGTCATGCTGCCGCTCGCTTGTTGGACGCACGGCGGCGGAGTGCCGGGCGGGTGATGGCGGGTGGGGTGTGAGCCACGTCCAGTGGGCTGAGGGTGGTGCCGGGTGGGACGGTCTCGTCGATCCGGTTCAGGACGGCGTCGTCCAGGGTGGTCTCGGCGCCTGCCAAGAGGTCCTCCAGGTGGTCTGCGGTGCGGGGTCCGATGATGGCCGACGTGACGTCGGGGTGGGTGGTGGCGAAGGCTGTCGTCAGGTGGGTCGGTGGCAGGCTCACTTCCTCGGCCAGTGGGATGAGCTGTTCCAGGTGTCTTGGTCGCGCTCGTCGGTCAGGTGTCGGGGCATCTGGCGCATCTGTGGGTTCCGCGGGGTGGACAGACCCTTGCGGTCCACGCCGGTCGGCGGCCCAACTGCGGCTCGTCGGTCAGCGCGGGGGGCGTCGCCTCGACGTCGGTTCGCGGGCCGGGGTGGTGGACCTGGTAGAGGGCGGTGTGGTCGGTCTCCAGCCGCCGCGACGAGTGCTCGACCTCGGCGATGATCCAGCGTCGGGAACTACCGCCGCGGCTGGGGTCCTCCCCCATCGAGCCGTTGGCCTTGGTGGCCGGCACAACGTCCGCACGCCTGCCCGGCCGACGATCTCCTCCGGTTCGCTGCCGGAGTACACATCGGCGGTGTCGACGAAGTTGATCCCCGCGCGCCGTGGACGCAGACGTCCTGGTCGACGTTGCCCGCCTGGCCGAACATCATCGTGCCCGGGCAGGCGGGGCTGACCTGGATGCTGGTCCTTTGTGGACGGCCGGACAGCGACCCGTCCGGCCGTCCTCGGTCAGCTGGACTTCCGGCCGTCCAGCGTCTCGCGCAGGAGGTCCGCGTGCCCGGCGTGCTGGGAGGTCTCGGCGATGAGCTGCATCAGCACCCGGCGGACGCTGCGCACGGCTCCAGGCTCGTTCCAGGGCGCTTCCGGCAGCGGCTGGGCGGTCGACAGGTCGGCGACGGTGGCGATGATCTCCTCGGTGCGGGCGGCGACCTGCTCGTACCGGGCGAGGACCCCGGCCAGCGTCTCGCCGGGCACCATCAGGAAGTCGTTCTGGTAGTCGATCGCCCACTGCGGGAACTCGCTTGCGGTACCGGCCGCGAAGTCCTCCCACGTCACCCCGTCGGGCAGGTCGTAGCGCAGCGCCGACGGCCCTTCCGCCACGAAGCGCATCCACTCCTGCTCGGTGGACGCGGCGTGCTTGACCAGCCCGCCGAGGCACAGCGCGCTGACGGTCGGGCGTTCGCCCGCCTGCTCGTCGTCGAGATCGCGCGTCGTGGTGATCAGCGATGACCGGGCGGCCGCGAGCGAGGCGAGCAGGTCGGCCCGCTCGGCGTCAACGATCGAGTGGGACGTGGTCGTGGTGGTCATGGTGGTGGAGCCCTTCCGGTTGTCGTCGTCTGGCACGGGACAACAGTCGCAGGGGTAGCGGCCAGGATGTGTCCTCTTCTCTGGTGCACTATCGAGTCATGCAGAAAACCTCTGCGCGACTGCTGTCGCTGCTCTCGCTGCTCCAGGTGCGCCGGGACTGGCCGGGCGCGCTGCTGGCCGACCGGTTGGACATCAGTCCGCGCACCGTGCGTCGCGATGTCGACCGCCTGCGGGAGTTGGGTTATCCCGTGGTGGCCACCAAAGGACCAGAGGGCGGGTACCGGCTCGACGCGGGTGCGGAGCTACCCCCGCTGCTGTTCGACGACGACCAGGCCGTCGCGCTGGCCGTGGCGCTGCAGACCGCCACCACGTCCGGCGCTGGCATCGAGGAAGCCGCCGCCCGCGCGCTGACCACCGTCCGGCAGGTCATGCCCGCACGGCTGCGCCGCAGGATCGACGCACTCCAGGTCATCGCGGTCGAACGACCCGCTGCCCGGACGGACCGGCAGGTCGACAGCGGTGTGCTCATGGCGCTCAGCGCCGCCGTCCACGCCCGCGAGGTGCTGCGGTTCGACTACGCGTCCCCGTCGCGCACCAGCGACGACCCGCCTCCACGCCAGGTGCAGCCCCACCATCTCGTCACCCGTGGCGGGCGGTGGTACCTCGTCGCCTGGGACCTCGATCGCGACGACTGGCGCATGTTCCGCGCCGACCGGATCACCCCGCGCATCCCCAACGGGCCCCGCTTCACCCCGCGGGAGCTGCCCGGTGGGACGGTGAGCGCCTTCGTGACCAGCAGGTTCCAGGGCTCCGACGGCTCCGGCGGCTGGGCGTGCCACGGTGAGGCGATCCTCGACCTCCCCGCTTCGGTCGTCCTCCAGTACACCCGCGAGGGACTCGTCGAGGAACTCGGACCGGACCGCTGCAGGCTCGTGCTGGGCTCGTGGTCGTGGGCCGGTCTGGCCGCCGCGTTCGGCGCGTTCGACGTCGACATCGAGGTCGTCGGACCGGCCGAGTTGACGGACGCCTTCGCGCACCTGGCGCGCCGCTACGCCAAAGCCGCGAACGGCGCACCGGGCGGGGCAGGGTAGAAATCGGTGGTCTTCGGCGTTCGGGAAGGGGTTGTGGTGGCGGCTGGCGGGCGGGTGGTGGTGTTCGGGCTGGGCGGGACCATTGCGATGGGGCCGTCCAGCGGGGGTGGGGTGGTGCCCGCCCTGTCGCCGGAGCAGTTGCTGGCCGGGGTGCCGGGGCTGGCCGCGTCCGGGATCGGGGTGGACGTGGTGGACTTCCGGCAGGTGCCGGGCGCGTCCGTGACGTTCGAGGACATCGCGGCGCTGGCCGAGGCCATTCGCGGGGTCGACGCGGACGGCGTGGTCGTCACGCAGGGCACCGACACGATCGAGGAGACCTCGTACCTGCTGGACCTGACTCACGCCGGGGACCTGCCGATCGTGGTGACCGGGGCGATGCGCAACCCGACGCTGGCCGGTGCGGACGGGCCGGCGAACCTCTTGGCCGCCATCCAGGTCGCCGCCAGTGCGGAGGCTCGGGGTCAGGGGTGCCTGGTGGTGTTCTCCGACGAGATCCACGCCGCGCGGCGGGTGCGGAAGACGCACAGCAGCAGCGTCGGGGCCTTCCGGTCGCCCAACGGCGGGCCGCTGGGGTACGTCGTCGAGGGCGTCGCGCGGATGGTGCAGCGGGTCGAGCGGCGGGTGGTGACGCCGTTCGACGGGAGCGCCGTGGCGCGGGTGGCCGTGGTGACGGCACTGCTCGGTGACGACGGGGCGCTGCTCGACGGGCTGGAGGAGCGGGTCGACGGGGTCGTGGTGGCGGCGTTCGGCGCGGGCCACGTGCCGGTGAGCTGGGTGGAACCGCTGGCACGCCTGGTGTCCCACGTGCCGGTGGTGCTGACGTCGCGGACCGGCGCCGGGTCGGTGTTGGAGAGCACCTACGGGTTCGCCGGGTCGGAGAAGGATCTGCGGGAGCGCGGGCTGATGGGCGCGGGGTTCCTCGACCCGCTGAAGGCGCGGCTGCTGCTGCGCGGGCTGATCGGCGCGGGCGCCGACGACGCCGCGATCCGGGCGGCGTTCGCCGAGGCGGGCAGGTAGCCGGTCAGGTGCACACGATCAGGGGAACCAACTGTTCCGCCGAGGTGAGTGAGCCGTGCTGGCCGACGAACCCGGCCAGCATCGCGTCCGCCGTGGCCCGCACGATGCCGGTGGTGCCGCGTGCGGCCACGACCAGGTCACCGATGCGGGGCCGGACGTGGGGTGCCACGGACGGGCCGAACAGGCCGAGGTCGATTGCTTCGTCGCGACGCATCAGCCACGCCCTGTCCCCCAGCACTGCCCGCCACGCGGCGAGCACGTCGTCGGCGGCACCGGGCTCGGTGTAGACGTGCCGGGCCCGGACCTCGCCACCCAGCAGCCGGACGCCCTCGCGGAGCGCCGGTTCGGCGTCGTAGTCGATCCGGTCGTCCTCCCCCACCGCGACCATGCCGTGGTCCGCGACGACGACGAGCGCGCTGCCTGCGGGCAGGCGCGCGGCGATCGTCGCCGCGAGGTGGTCGACCTGCGCCAACTGGAACCGCCACGGCTCGGTGCCGGGCCCGTACAGGTGGCCCAGCGCGTCCAGGTCGGCGTGGTAGGCGTAGCAGAAGACCCGGTCGGCTGACCGCAGCGCGTCCAGCGCGGTGGCGGCCAGGTCGCCCAGCGCGTGGACCGGGTGGAACGGCGCGCCGCGCAGCACGGCGCGGGACAGGCCGCTGCCCTGCTGGTGGCGCGGTGCGACGACGCGCACGGTGACGCCCGCTGCGGCAGCTCGCTCGAACGCGGTCGGGAGCGGCTGGAGGTCCTCGGGCACGACGATCTCCCGGAGGTCCGCGGACTTGGCCGCGCCGTGCTGGTTCCAGCCCAGCGCGTTGAGCAGGTGGGCACCCGTCTCGAAGGTGTAGCCGACCACGCCGTGCTCGCCTGCGGGGAGGCCGGTGCCGAGCGCCGCGATGCTCGTCGCCGTGGTGGAGGGGAACCCGGCGGTGATCGGCCGTCCCGCCGCCGACGACAGGAACGGCGCCACGTCGGCGTGGTCGAGCAGGAGTTCCCAGCCCAGCCCGTCCACCAGCAGCAGGCACACGCGGCGCGCGGCGGGGACGCCGAGCACGTCGACCGTGCCGGGCACGTCCATGCCCGCCAGCAGCGAGGGGACCACGTCCGCGAGCGCGCCCGACCCGTAGCGCGGCATCTCCATGACCGGCGACCCTAGTGCGGTCACCCGAGCCCGGCGAGGAGTTCCTCGCGGCTGTGCACGCCGGTCTTCCGGTACACGGACTTCAGGTGGTCGTTCACGGTGTGCGGGGAGAGGTGGAGCCTGCCGGCGATCTGCTTGCCCGGCAGGCCTGCCACGGCCTGTTCGACGACAACGCGCTCGCCGGGGGTGATGCCGTACCAGGCGGCGACGGCGGGGAGCAGGAGTGCGCCCGCGGCGGTTTGGACGGTGACGACGACGTCGCCGTTGGCCACGAGTTCGCCGTGCAGCGCCAGCCAGCCGTCGGGGGTGGGCACCCTGGTGAGCGCGGGGCCGCGGCGGGCGAGGTGGGTGATGTTGCGGATCGGGTCGAACAGGTCGGAGCTGGAGGTGAGGCCCTGCAACGCTTCCCGCGCGGCGGCGGTGATGGTGGTGATCGTGTCGTGCGGGGAGACCACGGCCACGCCTGGTGGGCGGTGGCGGATCGGGGGCAGCGGGCCGCTGGTGACGAACCGGCGGACCAGGTCGGCCAACGGGGTGGTCAGGCGGTGGGTCAGTGCGGTCTCGGCGGCGCTGAAGCAGCTGCCGGTTTCCCGCAGCAGCACCAGTTCGCCCCACCGGAACGCGATGCGCAGCGCGGCGCCGAAGCCGTCGGCGGCCATGGCCTCGCGGACGCGCCTGCTGTGCCGCTCGGCCGCACCGGGCCCCAGCGCGAGGACGGGGCTGGGTGTCGGGGCGGCGGTCTCGACCTCCAGTTCGTGCCGGGCCCGGCCGCTGTAGGCGTCGCGCTCGGCCGCGAAGCACCCGGCGCCGGTGACCGGGTCGTGGCCGATCAGCAGGTAGCCGTCGTGCGGGACGCTGCGCGCCACCCGCCGGGAGATCTCGGCGCCCAGGTCGGCCACGGTGTCCACCACGCCAGTGTGCGCCTGCGGTATCCCCGGGTCGTGGGATTTTCCGCCGCTACCGGGCGGCGGAGACTGGTCCGGTGGAACTGCACGAGTACGCGAGTCGGGACGCCGTCGGCCTCCGTGAGCTGATCGAGGCGGAGGAAGTGTCGGCTGCCGAGGTGGAAACCGTTGCGCGCCAAGCGCTCGAACGCGCGAACGCGGAGCTGAACGGGCTGGCGATGCCGCTGTTCTCCCCCGCTCTCGACCACGCGGTGGACGGGCCGCTGGGCGGGGTGCCGTTCCTGATCAAGGACAGCGGGCCGTTCGCCGAGGGGGTGCCGTTCTTCCTCGGCAGCCGCAGCCTCGGGCCGGGGGTCGTCGCGCGGCACGACCACGACCTGATGACGCGGTTCCGCGCGGCGGGGCTGGTCACGCTGGGGCTCACGACGATGCCGGAACTGGGGGTCAGCTTCTCGACGGAGTCGGTGAAGCACGGCCCCACGCGCAACCCGTGGCGGCTCGACCGGGGAGTGGGCGGGTCGAGCGGTGGCGCCGCCGCGCTGGTGGCGGCGGGCGCTGTGCCGCTGGCGCACGCCAACGACTCCGCCGGGTCGATCCGGGTCCCGGCGTCGTGCTGCGGGCTGGTGGGTCTCAAGCCGACGCGCGGCCGGACGCCGTGCGGGCCGGACCAGGGCGAGGCGGTGTTCGGGACGGCGTACGACTTCGCGGTCACGCGCACGGTGCGGGACGCGGTGGCGCTGCTGGACGCCGTCGCCGGGCCGGGCGTCGGCGACAAGTACACGGCCCCGCCGTACCCGGCCGAGTCGCGGACCGGGACGCTGCGGGTCGCGGTGACCACGGTGGCGTGGTCGGGGGTGGCGGTGGATCCCGAGGTGGCCGCCGTGGCGGTGCGCGCGGGCCGGGTGTTGGAAGGGCTCGGGCACGTGGTGACCGAGGCGAGCCCGGTCGTCGACTGGGGCATGGCGCTGCGGGCGGCGATGCTCGAGGTGATCGCGCTGGGAGCACCGCTCCTGACCGCGCGCAGGCGGCCCGATCCGGCGCGGATGGAGGCGGTGTCGCGCCGCATCCTGGAGCTGGCCGCCGCAACGACCGGGCTCGACCTCATCGCGGGCTTCGACGCCCAGAACGCGGTCAGCAGGCCGGTCGGCGCGTTCTTCACCCGGCACGACCTGCTGATCACGCCGACGCTCGGGCAGCTCCCGTTGCCGCACGGCGTCCTGCGCTACGACGACCCCGACCACACGGTGGAGAGCTGGCTGAAGTCCGTGTTCGACTACGGGCCGTTCACGCTGGTGTTCAACATCTCCGGCCAGCCCGCGATCAGCCTTCCACTGGGGCACAGCGCGAACGGGCTGCCGATCGGCGTGCAGGTCGTCGCGCCTACCGGCCGCGAGGACCTGCTGCTCCGGATCGCCGCGGTGCTGGAGGAGGCCATGCCCTGGCGGGACCGCGTCCCGCCGGACGGGCTCAGGTGACGGCCCGCAACTTCACCAGCAGGCGGTCGAACGTGGCCAACTCCTTCGCCGAGAACACCCCGAACGCCTGGTGCAGCCCTTCGACGTGCACGCCCGCGGCCTCGGCGAGCTTCGCCGAACCGGCGTCGGTGATGCCCGCGTACAGCACCCGGCGGTCATTCGGGCACGGCCTGCGCTCGACGTACCCCGCCGTTTCCATGCGGTCGACCAGCCGGGTCACGCCACCGGTCGTGAGCACGATCTGGTCCGCCAGCACGCCCATCGCGAGCTGCCCGTCCTCGGAGCGGGACAGCCGCAGCAGCACTTCCAACCACCCCAGCGGCAACGAGATCCGCTCGTCGAGCACCTGCCCGAGCGACCGCTGCAGCCTGCCCGACACCTCGATGAGGTACCCGAAGGTCGTGAGCAGGGGATCGTCCAGCGGTTCGTCGTTCACCACTGCCCAACCTTATCCCAGTCGGTTGACCAGTCAGTTTGTTTCCGACACATCCGGATCGTCGTCCGGGCGCGGCAGTCACGGGCTGGGCCGGGGGGCGCGATTAGGCTGATCGAGTGCGTGACATCGCGGTTTTCACCGGCACTGCCCACCCCGAGCTAGCGGCCGAGATCTGCACCCACCTCGGCACGCCCCTGCTGCCCACCCGCGTCCAGCGGTTCGCGAACGACTGCATCGAGGTCCAGCTCCAGGCGAACTGCCGCGAGCGGGACGTGTTCCTCATCCAACCGCTCGTCCCGCCCGTCCAGGAGAACCTCGTCGAGCTGCTGCTGATGCTCGACGCCGCCCGCGGCGCGTCCGCGGCCCGCACCACCGTCGTCATGCCGCACTACGCCTACGCGCGGTCGGACAAGAAGGACGCGCCGCGCATCTCCATCGGCGCGCGCCTGGTCGCGGACCTCCTGGTCACGGCGGGCGCGAACCGGGTGCTGGCGATGACCCTGCACTCCCCGCAGGTGCACGGCTTCTTCAGCATCCCCGTCGACCACCTGCACGCGCTGCGCGAACTGGCCGCCCACTTCAAGCAGTACGACCTGAGCAACACGGTCGTGGTCTCCCCCGACCTCGGCAACGCCAAGGAGGCCGCGCACTTCGCCCGCATCCTCGGCGTGCCCGTGGCGGCGGGTGCGAAGCAGCGGTTCGCCGACGACAAGGTGCACATCAGCGCGGTGATCGGCCAGGTGCGCGGCAAGGACGTGATCGTCCTGGACGACGAGATCGCCAAGGGCAGCACCGTGGTCGAACTGCTGGACCGGCTGCGGGAACGGGAGAGCGGCACGATCCGGGTCGCCTGCACGCACGGGCTGTTCTCCGACGGGGCGCTGGACCGGCTGGGCGCCGAGCCCGACGTGCTGGAGATCGTGTGCACGAACACCGTGCCCATCGCGCGGGAGAAGCACGTGCCGAAGTTGAAGGTGCTGTCGGTGGCGGGCCCGCTCGCCGAGGCCATGCGGCGCATCCACAACGGGGAGTCGGTCAGCACCCTGTTCGAAGCTCCCTGATTCGCAGGGCATCGAGGACAGAAGGTGTCCGCGATGGTTCATAGAGTCGTCCTCACCAGACCAGCGGAACGAAGGCGGACACGATGACCAGCACCCTCACCACCGGCGAACGAGCGGACCTGCTGGAGACGCTGGGCAAGCACCGGTTCTTCCTGCGCCACACGGTGCGCGAGCTGACCGACGAGCAGGCCGCCGGGCACCCGACCGCGAGCCAGTTGTCGCTCGGAGGGCTGATCAAGCACGTCGCCGAGACCGAGGCCGCGTGGGCGCGGTTCATCGTCGGCGGCGCGGACCTGATGGAGCGGGACGCGACGCCGTGGGACGAGCAGCACCGGATGATGCCGGGCGAGACGCTGGCGGGCCTGCTGGAGCGGTACGAGGAGGTCGCGCGCGAGACCGACGAGCTGGTCGCGACGCTGCCCGACCTCGACGTGTCGCACCCGCTGCCCGTGGCGCCGTGGTTCGAGGCGGGCAAGAAGTGGTCGGCCCGCCGCGTCCTGCTGCACCTGATCGCCGAGACCTCGCAGCACGCGGGCCACGCCGACATCCTGCGCGAGTCGATCGACGGCGCGAAGTCGATGGGCTGACCGCCCGCGGTCAGGACGTGGCGCGCCAGGCTTCGAGCGCGGGCTTGAGGCCGTCGGCGAGGATCGGCAGCTGCGGCACGAGCGCGAGGCAGGCGACGACCTGGATGAGCGCGGCGGCGTTCAGGACGGCCAGCACATCCCGGTTCAGCGTCGGCAGGCCGAGCGCGGAGGCCGCCTGGTCGTAGGCGGCCTCGCCGTCCGGGCCGATCATGGCGAGGTCGCGCTCGACCGGGCCGGTCGTGACGAGCTCGAAGTCCGCGTGCAGGTCGCCACGGACCGTGGAGACCAGGTTGTACGGCGGTGAGTCGCCGTGCACGGTCTGGACGCCGGGGAAGGCCCGCTCGAAGCCCTCGCGCGAGCCGACGATCGGCTCCAACCGCGCCCACTCGCGGCGGGCGCGGTCCAGGTCGGCGGGGCCGATCAGGTCCGGCCGCGAGTCCAGGAAGTCGAGGCTCTCGGTGACCGCGTGGTCGAACGACGACAGGAAGGGCAGTTCGCCGGGGTACTCGCGCAGCGCCGCGTGCAGCTCGACCGTCGCGGCGCAGTTGTGCGCGTAGTCGGGTTCCGGGTTCTCCAGCACCTCGACGAACTGCCAGAACGTCATGGAGAAGCCGTCGCGCTGGACCGGTTCGCGGGGGACGAGCGGGCTCGGTGGGATGACCGGGAAACCCCGGTCGGCGAGCCGGCCGACGACGTCCAGCTCATCGCTCTGGCGGCGGTGCCGGGCGGCGAGGTCGGCCTGGAACGACGGCGGCAGGACCGTGGGGACGCGGACGACCACCGGTGAGGGCGCGAGGTGCACG
>JBDSAJ010000541.1:0-12131 GCA_039922235.1 Umezawaea sp. | reverse complement strand
TTGGCCTCCAATGCCATCCCCGCCGCGACCACCAGCGGGTCGACGTCGACCCGCAGCAGCGCCGCGGCCGACCCCCGCACACCCAGCTGGGCCATCACCCGCTTCGCGATCGTCTCCCGCTCCAGCGGCGGGAAGTAGGCGAAAGCCTGGCGCAGCGCGGGAAGCGCGATGAGGAAGTCCTCCGCGGACAGCGCGTGCACGAGTTCGTCCAGCAGCGCGACCACCGCATCCGCGGACAGCACTTCCTCGCGGGCCAACGCGAACAGCCCCGCCAGCCAGTCGCCCATCGTCCGCGGCCCGGACATGCCGCGCACCGCCCGTTCCACGTCACCGCCGCGGCCCAGCGACCAGCCGAACCCGAACGCCGCCCCGCGCAGGTCCGGCGGCGCCTGCGCGTCGGCCGACACCCGGCCCAGCACCGCGACCGCCACCTCCCGACCGTGCTCCAGCACCGGTTCGGCGTGCAGCACCGCGTCCCGTGCCGCGACCACGGCGTGCAACCGCCCGCGGTCAGCCGGTCCCGCGCCGCCGTGCAGCCCTTCCACCAGCCACAGCAGCCTGGTCACCGCCGAGCCGATCACCGCGCCCAGCACCCGGCTGCCCGTCGTCCCGAACAGCCCGTCGTACCGCCACAGCCCCACCACGGTGCTCAACACCCGACCGAGCGCCGCCAGGTCGCCGACCCGGCCGACCCGTGTCGTCAACGCGGCCACCACACCGTCGGACAGGTCCGTCGTGCCGCACAGCGCCGAGTCGAACAGCACCGCCGCCAGCCCGTCGACCTCCGCGTCCGGCACCCGTTCGTGCAGCACCTCGGCGGCCGCCTCGTCCAGGGTCGCGCCGTAGGAGGCCGCTTCGATCAGCTCCGGCAGCCGGTCGTCGGACGGGCGGAGCCGCCACTGCTCGGTGAACACCGGATCGCCGCCACCACTCGGCCCGGACAGCCGGTGGAACCCGCTGATCCCCAGCACCCGCAACCGGTGCAGCGTGCGACTGCGCCGCGACCCGAGCGCGTCGGCCAAGTCGAGCCGCACCTCACGCTCGCCGTCGAGTTCCAGCGCGTGCAGCTCGGCCGTCACGGAGGCGACCAGCGGGGGAGCGGGTGTCGCCGGGTGCAGCCGCCCCACGCGGTCGCCGCTGAGCGCCGCGACCATCTCCACCACCGCCGGGTGCGCGCCCGGCCGCAGCGGACCGCGGACCGTCCACGGCGGCGGCTGAGACAGGTCCTCCGACACCAGCGCGCCGACCAGCCCGTCCAGCACGTCGGTCCGCGCCGGGTGGGCGTGCCCGCGCAGCCGCGCCAGGCCTTCAGCCAGTGTGCGCGCCGCGATCAGGTCCGCCGTGGACACCGGCTGCCTGCGCCGCCGCAGCCGCCCCACCACCGACTCGACCAGCGCCACCGCCGCACCGGCGACGCCGTCGCTCCACAGCCGCTGGTAGTACTCCGGCGACGGCATCCCGGACTGGTAGCCGGTGAACGCGTCCAGCCTCCGGTGCGAGTACGGCACCAGGTAGCTCGCGCCCACCGCCTCCTCCGGCGGCCGCGGTACCTCCGGCCACCCCCGTTCTGGCTCCGCGGCCAGCACCCGCAGCGCGGGCGTGTGGAACCCGCCCGTCACCACGACCACCGGCCGGTCACCCGCGTCCGCTTGCGCCGCCCGGATCCACGACGCCATGTAGGCCTCGCGCTCCACGTCGTCGCCAGTGGTCGTGGCCTCGCCGCGCAAAAGGTCGAAGTACGCCGTCAGCCGCTCGGCGAGCCCGTCGGCGGGCTCCACCTCGAACAGGTGGTCCCACAGCACGTCGACGTTGTCGACCGCGAACTCCCGGCACAGCCTCCCCGTCACCTCGGTGTAGCGCGCCTCCGCGTCGGCGTACCGGTTGCCGCGCCCGGCGAACGCCGGGTGCCACGCGGGCAGGTCGATGAACCGCACCTGCGCCCCGGCCGTCCGTCCCGCGGTGAGCGCGACCCACTCGGGGGAGTAGTCGCAGAACGGCGTCCACGACGCGTGCGACCGCTCCTCGTCGCGGTAGTAGGTGTAGACCGCGACCGGCAGCTCGTGGCCGAGCAGCAGCTCGTCGAGCCGGTCGTTCATGTCGACCGGCCCCTCGACCAGCACGTGTGCGGGCCGCAGCGCCTCGATGGTCGACGCCACCAGCGCGGCGCACGCTGGACTGTGGTGCCGGACCCCGACGAACGTCGTCGCCATCAGCCGGGCAGCAGGTGCCGGGCCTGGTGCAGCGCCTGCCACTGCGCGCCCCGCCGCTTCGACGCCTGCTGCTCCAGGTACCGCCGCAGCCGCGCCAAGTCGTCCGCGTTGTCCTTGGCCGCCGTGCCCGCCAGGCACTCCACCAGGTCCGCCGGTGTGCCCGCCTCCCCGCGCAGGAACCACCCGCGCAGCCCGACGGCGTGCGCGACCGACACCGCCTCCGCCGTGCTCATCACGGTGGTCAGCCGGTCCATTTGCCCGCCCGACACCGTCACCCCGTCGCGCAGCTCCCGGAACGTCGTCACCAGCACCTCCAGCACGTCCCGCCGGGGCTCCACCTCGACCCCGGACCGCCGCAGCAGCGCCCGCGCCTCCTGCTCCACCAGGTCCAGCTCGGTGGCGAAGTCGGCGATCGGGAACACGGTCTCGAAGTTGAAGCGCCGCTTGAGCGCCGCGCTCATCTCGTTCACGCCCCGGTCCCGCGTGTTCGCCGTCGCGATGACGCTGAAGCCCTCGGTCGCGAACACCATCGCGTCCGGCCCGGTCAGCTCCGGGACCGCCACCACCCGCTCGGACAGCAGCGACAGCAGGCTGTCCTGCACCTCCAGCGGACACCGGGTGATCTCCTCGAACCGCACGACCTTGCCCTCGGCCATGCCCCTCAGCATCGGTGCGGGCACCAGCGACCGCCGCGACGGCCCCTCGGCGACCAGCAGCGCGTAGTTCCACGAGTACTTGATCTGGTCCTCGGTCGTCGCCGCGCCACCCTGGATCGTCAGCGTCGACTCACCGCACACCGCCGCCGCGATCAGCTCCGACAGCAGCGACTTCGCCGTTCCCGGCTCGCCGACCAGCATCAGCCCGCGACTCGTCGCGAGCGTCACCAGCGCCCGGTCGATCAGCGACGGGTCGCCGACGAACTTGCGGCTGATGTCCTGCCGCTCGTCGCCGACGATGAACCGCCGTGCCCCCTGCATGCTCAAAGCCCATCCCGGCGGCCGGTGGGCGGTGTCCGTGTCGCGCAGCCGTGCCAGCTCGTCGGCGAACCGCACCTCGGCCGGTGGCCGCTGGACCTTCGTGTTGTCGGACAACGGGTTCCTCAGCTCGTCAGGGAGGTCAGGTCGGCCAGCACCTCGGACGCGGTGATCGGGTCGAGTTCACCGAACGCCCGCCCGCCGCGGCGGTGCCACTCACCGCCGCGGTCGTTGAGCCAGACGTCGGTGAGCTTCTGCTCCTCGAACATCGTGACCACGCCGACCGCGATACCAGGATCCAGGTTCACCACCACGCTCCCGCCGTCGGGCAGCGGTCTGGTGATCCAGCACTCCACCCCGGCGTCCTGCGGTTGGCCCCGCTGCCACCCCTTGTTGGTGAGGCCCAGCAGCTTGCCGACCGGGACCTTGGCGTCCTGGAACCGCTTGAGCGCGGTCGCGGTCCGCTCGTCCTCGGTCAGCGCGTGCACCGGCCTGCCCAACTGCGGGAACGGCTGCAGGATCTCGTAGTCCGCGAACACCTCCGCCCACCCGTCGAGCGACTCGCCCAAGTCCAGCGGGTGCGCGATGCCCACCACCGCGTCCTCCGCCAACTCGACCACGTCGTCGTGCACGTCGGCGACCGTGCGGTCCTCGGCCAGCCGGAACCCCAGCCCGTCCTCGGTGATCCACACCAGCCGCCGCACGACGTGCCACAGCAGCGGATGCCCCGCGAACAGCGTCCGGAACTCCTCGGCAGGCCACCGCCGCCGCGACACCATCGCCGCCTCGAACCGGCGGATCTGGTCGGCCGCGACCGTCCGCACGTCCTTCTTCAACGTCCCGAACCGCTTGTGCTCGGCGGGTGCCAACTCCTGGTCGTCCTTCGCCCCCGGCTTCGGCAGGTCCTTGCGCCGCTTGCCGTCGGAGTCCACCACGTACGGCTTGAGCTGCTCGTCGAACCCGACCACGAACCGCCGCGGCCCGTAGTCGACGACCAGCGTCGCGGCCTCGTCCAGCCCGAAGTCCGGCACCAGCCGGTCGGCCAACTGCTCCCCGGTCAGCCCGAGGTTCGCCGCGACCTGCTCGATCATCTCCCGAGCCCGCGCCTTGAGCCCGCCGAACTGGGCCTTCTGCGCGATCCCGTTGAGGTGCGCCAGCGCCACGTCGCTGCCGATCGCCGCCAGTACCCCGAGACCGGTCACCGCCTTGGCGTGCCCGCCCTCACCCGGCCACGCCCGGACCACCGGCGCCAGCGCCCGCACGGTGTCGTCATCACCGAGCAGCCCCTGCGCCGGCAGCACCCACCCGTCCTTCGGCGGTGTCCCGTCGGCCCGCCACGCCTCGAACACCGCCCACGCGAACCGGGCCAGCGACTCCGGGTCGCAGATCTCCCGCACCAGCTCGACACCGAGGTACACGTCGTCCGGTTTGGACAGCGCGAGCATCATCAGCAGGTGGCCCGCGGCCGCGGTGGGCAGCGCGTGCCGCCGGTCCCGCAGCCGGATCCGGGGCAGCAGCGCCGGGTCCGCCCAGCCACCGACCACGGGCATCTTCGCCGGGAGCTGGTCCAGCGGGTCTGCGGCGATCAGCGCCACCACCGCGTCCGCCACCGGTTCCCCGTGCTCGGTCGCCACCCGCCGCAGCACCTCGGCGTGTCCGCGCGCCGCGATCAGCCGCAGCGCGCCCTCGGCGTGCCGTCGCGCCTTGCCCGGCTTGCCGAGCGCGGCGGGCAGCAGCGCCCGCACCGCGGTCTCCGGGTGCCGCACGAACCACGCCACCGCGACCGCGTGCACGGACTTGAGCCGCGCCAGCCAGTCCGCCATCAGTTCCGCGACCTCGTCGCAGGCGAACGGCAGCAGCACCTCGGCGGCCGCGGACGGATTGGCCTTCGCGATCCGGAGCGCGACCGGCAGCGCGTCGAGTTCGAAGCGGGCCACCAAGGGCCGCGCCCAGTCCATCGCGGACCACATCTCGGGGTCCCACTCGGCCAGGCGGTGCCGCACCAGGTGTTCCGGGGCGTTCAGGACGAGGGCGGGCTGCTCGTGGTGCCGGATCCCGCCGTGGAACAGCCGGTGGACCGCGACCCGCCAGATCGGGACGACCACGTCGGGCCAGTAGTAGTCGCCGAACGCCTTCGCCCACACCTCGCGCTCGCCGGGAGCCCACGCGAAACCTCGTGCCGCGGTCGAGGCCAAGCCCTCCACGACGACCGGCTTCGCGGCCGCGCGCTCGACCGTCCAGGGTGGAGCGAGCAGCACCGGCGGCAGCAGTTCCGCAGGCGCGTCCGGCACGGGACCCTCTTCGGCCATGGCTCGCTCGACCGCCGCGCGCGGGTCATCGGCCAGGTCCGGCAGCACCGCCGCGACGAGGTCGGGGTTGGTCTGGACGTGCCCCACCAGCAACGCCTTCACGCCTGCCGATCCGCTCGCGGCAGCCAGCACCCGCAGCGCCCGCACCGGGTAGCGCTTGATCGCCCCGATCACGGCGGCCGTGGCGAATTTGCTGTCCACCCGATCCACCAGCAGCGCGAAGGCCTCGTCGGAAGGAAGCCAGGCGAGGCCTTCCAGCAGGAGCTTGCGCGCCCCGTCGTAGGGGTCCTCGTCCAGCAGCCGGGCCAGCACGGGCGCGATCGGCGCGCCGACGGCGCAGACCACCGTGGGCAGGACATCCTTCTCAATGGCCCACCTCCGGTACTCGCCCAGCGCGAACACCGCCTCCACCTGGTCGACGGTCCGCAGCGCGCAGAGGAACAGCCGGTGCTCCCGCACGAAGTCGCCCGTGGCCCGCACCTCGGCCACCAGTTCGTCGATCCAGTCGAGCCTCGTCGTCGCCAGGTAGGCGGCGATGGTCCGCGTCAGCAGGCCGTCGCGCCGCGTGGACAGCGCCTCGACCACGGCGAGGTAGTCGGCCTCGTCGGCGCCCGCCAGCAGCAGCCGGAGCCGTTCCACCACCTGGCGGTTGGCGTACGGCCAGGACTGGTGGTCGTGGCCGCGCCACCTCATCGCCGCCGTCTTCCCGCTCGGGGGACCGGCCCAGGAGACGACCAGCCTGCCGAGGTCGCTGACCGCCTGCGCGGCGAACACGTACCCGTGCCGCACGACCCACGCGTCCGCGAGCCCGGCGACATCCTCCCGGCCGTAGTACTGGGACTCCTCGTCGGTCAGCGCCGCACCCACGACCGCCGCGCCCAGCGGTGTCGCGCGACCGTCCAGGTAGTCCTGTGCGGCCAACACCAGGTCCGGTTCGGACCTCGGGTTCGCCAGCACGGCCAGCAGCCTGTCCGGGCGCGGTTCCAGCTTCGACCGCAGGTAGGCCTCGACGTCCCGGGAGGACTTCGGCCGACGCCCCGCCTGCCCCCGCCCCGGCCGCACCGCCATGCGCCACGACGGGGGCACCACGAACACCGACTCGTCCGGCCGCACGACCTCGGCCGCGCTCGCCTCGGGCACCACTGGCCCCTCCGCCACCACGGCCTCGGCGCCCACCTCCAGGTACCCCTTCTTCACCTTCTCCGCGACGAGCTTGTCCACCTGAGCCACCGCGAGCGCCTCGGACCCCAGGTCCTTCACCTTGGTCTGCCCGGCCGACCCCAGCCGTCCGTAGCGCACGGTCACGCCCGTGCCGTCACGGCCGATCTCCCAGAACTTCGCGGAGCCATCGGCAACGAGTTCCCACCTGCGCACGTCGTCCTACCCCCAGTCCGATCCACTGGGGAGCACGGTAGGGGCAGGGTCCGACAATTCCGTGAGCGACCACGCTGACCAGGCAGAACCGAGAACACCGGAAGCTCGTCGGTAATGATTGGTCCCCATCGCCCGACTCACTGGGTAGCGGTGCTGCCGTCCGTTCGGAGCCGGCCGCGGCATCGGCAAGAGCAGCGGTTCTGTCCTGAGCTGCTGGTCCGGCAGTGAGGAACGACGATGCGAAACCGGGCCACCGCCGACTCGTTGAGCGTCCACGCGATCGCGGGCACCCACGTCGTGCTGCTCGGCTTCGACCTGCCGGAGGAGGCCGCCGAGGGGCTGCTGGGTTTCGCGATCCAGCGGTGGGATCCGGTGGAGCGGCAACGCTACTGGCTGCGCGGCCTGCGGGTGTTCGAGGAGACCTCGCTCGACATCGCCGCGAACAGCACCGTCAGCCTCCTGGAACACCCGGTCCAGTCGTTCCTGTGGGGCGACTACACGGCGAAGTCGGGACGCCCCTACGAGTACCGGGTGGTCGCGCTGTACGGAACGCCGACGGACCCCCAAATCCGCCGGGACGTGACCGTGGACGTGAGGACCGAGGCGGTCGACGAAGGTGCGCACGCCGTCCACTTCAACCGAGGTGTTGCGGGCAGCCAGGCGTACATCGCGAAGTTCGGCGACCGGGAGCCGCTCGAGGGCGATCGCACCGACCCCGCGTACGACTGGCTGTCCAGGGGGCTGGAGGAGGCCTTGCTGGCGTTCATCGGTTCGGCCACGGGGGCCGGGTTCGCCTTGCACGGATCGGTCTACGAGTTCGCCTACCCGCCGGTGCTCGACGCCCTCGCGGCGGCGGCGGATCGCGGCGTCGACGTGCGGATCGTCTACGACCGGCGCGGTCCCGCGAGCGCCGACCCGAAGCGGTTGAAGGTCTGGCAGGTCAGTGAACCGGCCATCGACGCGGCCGGGCTCGGGCCGCGGATGATCCGGAGGACGACGAACAGCGCCATCGCGCACAACAAGTTCTTCGTGCTGCTGCGCGACGGGAAGCCGCAGGAGGTCTGGACCGGATCGACGAACATCACCTGGGGCGGCCTCTTCGGGCAGTCCAACGTCGGTCACCTCGTCCGTGATCCCGCGACCGCGGCCCAGTACCTCGACTACTGGCAGCGCTTGGCCGCGGACCCCGATTTCGACGTGATCCGCCCCGCCAACGTGACCGCGGGCGCCACCCCGACCACCCCGCCGGTCGCCGGGATCAGTCCGGTCTTCAGCCCTCGCACCGGTCTGGACCTGATGGACTGGTACGCCGCCCAGGCCGCCAGAGCCGAGAAGTCGTTCTTCATGACCGCGGCGTTCGGGGTGCACGAGAAGATCGCGAAGTCGATCCAGGCCGAGTCCGACGTGCTGCGGTACCTCGTGCTGGAGGAGGCACCGGACAGCGGCGGCGTCCGGTTCGACCTCGACCACGACGTGAAGATCGCCGTCGGTTCCTTCCTCCGTACCAGGCTCGACCGGTGGGCGCGGGAACGGCTGACGGGCCTCAACCACAACGTGCTGTACAGCCACACCAAGTACATGCTCATCGATCCGCTCGGCGACAACCCACTGGTCATCACGGGATCGGGCAACTTCAGCGATGCCTCGGTGAACAAGAACGACGAGAACATGCTCGTGATCCAGGGCGACCCCAGGGTGGCGGACATCTACCTCGGCGAGTTCATGCGCGTCTTCACCCACTTCTACTTCCGCTACCTGCGGCAGAAGTTCGACGACGAGGACCAGCGCCACACCTTCTACCTGGCGCCCGACGACCGCTGGGTCCACCGCTACTACGACCCGGCCACACCCAGTTGCCGACAACGACTGCTGTTCCGCTGAGCTGATCACTTTCCTTCCCTCACAAGGAATTCGACCGCGGGGTCCGCTGCGGCGGTAGGGTCAGCCGTACCCTTGGCGGGGTGCCGGCCGCAGTGACCGGGGAACGCGCCTCTGGCAGCGTTTGGCGCAGCCGCCCCGAAGTGGAGTTCCCGTGGTCACCCAGTCGTCACCGTCCCCTGCTCAGGTCCAAACCCGTTGGCACCGACCGCTGATGGTGCTGGCCGCCACCATGGCCGCGCTGGTCGTGGTCTCGGCGGTCGGCCTGCTCGTCGACGACCGCGTGATCAACGGGAACGCTGCCTGGTTCAAGCCGCTCAAGTTCGCCATCTCGTTCGGTCTCTTCGGCGCCACCCTCGCCTGGATGCTGACCCTCACCCGGAAGGCGCCCCGCACCGGCTGGTGGGCGGGCACCGTGGTCGCCGTCCTCGCCCTCGCCGAGATGGCCGCCGTCGTCCTCCAGGTGGTCCGCGGCAAGACCAGCCACTTCAACAACGAGACCGCGTTCGACCAGACCGTGTTCAGCCTCATGGGCATGATGATCATGTTCCTGTGGATCGCCACCTTCGTCGTGTCGGTCGTCGTTTCCCTGCAACGCCAGGCAGAACCGGCCACCACGTGGGCCATCAGGTTCGGCCTCGGCCTGTCGCTGGTCGGGATGCTGCTCGCGTTCCTGATGCCCCAGCCGACCCCGGACCAGAGCGCGGAACTCGCCGCGGACCGCTCACCGGCGGCCATCGGCGCCCACAGCGTCGGTGTCCCCGACGGCGGCCCGACCATGCCCGTCACCGGCTGGTCCACCACCGGTGGCGACCTCCGCATCCCGCACTTCATCGGCATCCACGCCCTGCAGGCCCTGCCGCTGCTCAGCCTGCTGCTCATCGCGCTCGCGATCAGGTACCCGGTACTGGCGAACAGCTCGACCCGCCTGCGCCTGGTCCTGGTCGCCACGGCGGGCTACGCGGCCGTGGTGGGGCTGCTGACGTGGCAGGCGCTGCACGGCCAGCCGCTGGTCCACCCGGACACCCGGACGCTGGTCGCCGCAGGCGTCCTCGTCGTGGTGGTGGCCATCGCGACCACCGCTGTGCTGGCCGGCAGGCCGAAGGCAGCCGGGTAGCCCGCCTACGGCGTCACCGTCGTCAGGCCGGTGCGGAACGCGAGGACGACCAGTTCGACCCGGTCCCTCGCGTCGAGCTTCGTCAGCAGGTTCCGCACGTGGGTCTTCGCGGTCCCCGGACTGATGTGCAGCCGCCGGGCGATCTCGCCGTTCGTCAGGCCTTCCCCCACCAGGACGAGCACTTCCCGTTCCCGATCGGTGATCAGCCGCAGGCTTCCCCTGTCGTGGCGCGGTGGTTCGGGGCGCGCGGCGAACTCGGCGAGCAGCCTGCGGGTGACGCCCGGAGCCAGCAGCGCGTCACCCGCGGCCACGACCCGGATCGCCGCGAGCAGGTCCACCGGGGGAGTGTCCTTCAGCAGGAACCCGCTGGCCCCGGCGCGCAGCGCCGAGTACACGTGCTCGTCGAGGTCGAACGTCGTCAGTACCAGGACCTTCGCGTTCAGCGATCCGGTGATCAGCCCGGTCGCCTCGACCCCGTCCATGCCCGGCATCCGGATGTCCATGAGCACGACGTCGGGCAGCGTGCGGCGCGCCTGCTCCACGGCGTCCAGCCCGCCGGCGGCGTCGCCGACGACCGTCAGGTCGGCCGCCGAGTCGACGATGCCGCACAGGCCCGCGCGGACCAAGTGCTGGTCGTCGGCCACGAGCACGCGCGTCGTCACCGGTCGCCGTCCGGCGTGGGAAGCGTTGCCAGCACCCGGAAACCGCCACCGGGCGTCGACGCCGCGTCGAGCGTGCCACCGTGCGCGGCGACCCGCTCCCGCATGCCGTACAGCCCGTGGCCGAGCGCCGGTGCCTGCGCGCCTCGCCCGTGGTCGATGACCTCGATGCGCAGCTCGTCCTCGCCGAACTCGATGGCGAGCAGGCACGTCGGGGTGGCCGCGTGCTTCACGACGTTCGTCAGCGCCTCCTGCACGATCCGGTAGGCGGACAGGTCGAGGCCTGCGGGCAGTGCCCGACGACAGCCGGTGATCTCCAGTTCGACGTCCACGCCCGCGTGCGCCGTCCGCGCCAGCAGGTGGTCCAGTCCGGCCAGGCCGATGTCCGAGGCGTCCTCGCGGAGGACCCCGAGCAGGCGGCGCATCTCCACCAGGGTGTCCCGGCCGGTGGTCCGGATCGCGTCGAGCGCGGCCCGCGCCTGGTCCGGGCGGTCGTCGAGCACCAGGTGGCCGAACCCCGCCTGCATGGTGATCACGCTCATGCTGTGGGCGACCACGTCGTGCAGTTCCCGCGCGATGCGCAGCCGCTCCTCGGTTTCCACCCGCCGGGTGTGCCGGAGCCGGAGTTCCGCTTGGTGGGCACGTCGCCTGCCCACCGCGCACCCCACGGCCCACGCGGTGGCCATGATCGTTCCCGACCAGACGAGGCCGTCGCCCGACAGACGGGTCGCGAGCAGGACCGCCATCTGCGCGACGAACCCCGTGGCGAGCACGGCCAGCGCCGTCGACACCGGCCGGGTGGACGCCACGGTGTAGAGCACGCACGCCCACGCGAACAGGCTCGCCCAGGCAGGCCACGGCGGCACCACCGCGGCGGTGGCCAGCACCACCGCGGCGCCCACGGGATACCGGCGACGCAGCACCACCGGGAGGGACAGCAGGGTGGTGCAGACCAGTCCCGCGAACCCGATCCGGTCCACCACGGCCACGATCCCGAGCGGGCTGAGCCGGAAACCCCCGTGCGGAGCGGAATCGCTGAAGCGCAACGCGATCAGCACCATCCCGTAGGCGAGGGCGACGAGGCCGTCGAGCGCGACCCAGCGGCGCGGCAGGTTCATGCGCTGGAGCGTAGGACCGGGCCCACGTGCCGCGCGTCGTTCCGCAGGCGTACTCCCGTGGGCGTACGCCTGCGGCGGAAACCCGGCCACGGCCTGAGGACCGACCGGCGACCCGCAGGACATCGTGACCACCACCATCCCGTCCCCAGGAGGTCACGTGAGATCCAGGACCACCGCCGCGCTGCTGATCGCCGCCCTGCTGACCATCGGGACGCCCGCGTACGCCGCGACGGCGCCGGTGCGGCTGACCCTGCCGCCCCCGACCGGCCCCCATCCCGTCGGGACCACGTCGCTGCACCTCGTCGACCCGAACCGCCGCGACCCCTGGGTGATGCCCAACCCGTTGCGGGAGTTGATGGTCAGCCTCTGGTACCCGGCGCGCGACGTCGTCGGGCATCCCGTCGCGCCGTGGCTGCCGCCCGTGGCCGCCGCCCGGTTCGCGCTCGACAGCGGTGTCGCGCCGGGCGACCTCCGGGTGCCCGACACCCACGG
>JBDSAJ010000540.1:0-16289 GCA_039922235.1 Umezawaea sp. | reverse complement strand
CCGGGAACCCGTCGAGCACGGCCAGGAAGGCCTCGGTGGTCGCCAGGGTGTGCACGGAGACCGGTAGCACGTAGTCGCTGATGTCCTGCTGCTGGTGCTCGTCGAAGTAGTCGCCGATGCCCGACCGGTGCGCGAGCAGGTGCTCGACCGTCACGTCGTCCCGGATCAGCGGCAGGTCGTCGCCGAGCACCTCCCGCGCGGTGGCGCCCAGGCCCAGGGTTCCCCGCTCGACCAGGCCCATCACCGCGAGCGCCGTCAAACCCTTGGTACCGCTGGCGATGGCGAACCGGGTGTCGACGGTGTTCGCGATGCCGTGGCCGCGGTGCGCCAGCCCGTAGGCCTTGGCGAACTCGACCTCACCGCCCCGGCTGACGTGCACCACGCCGTGGAAATCCGTTTCCGCCGCGATGGCGTCGAACCTGTCACCTGACACGGGTCACCGTCCTGTCGTGCTGCTCGATGTGGACGTGGCAGTCGGGCGACCAGATCTGCCGCACCCCCGCAGATCGACCGGACCCGCGCGAGGTCGTCACCGGCAGATCTTCCCGCCTCCGCCCGCCGCGGACCAAGGGAATATCGTCGCCGCACCGCACGGAGAGCCGCAATCGGATTAGCCGACGATATCCGATCGCGTTAGCCCAACCCGGTGAATCTGCCACATAATTCGGACGACCTCTTTCCGAATTCCACGGCTCCGTTACCTTAGGCATTGGCGCAACCGAACCGATTAAGATGATTCACGGACACCAGGCGGGGGCATGAACCATCACGAGGACGAAGTCAGCGACCGAACGCACAACGAACACTCGGGCGCGACTCACCACTCCCTGCAAGCACGGGACATCCACGGCGGAATCACCGTGAACTCGACGGAACCAGAGCTGAGACCATCGTTTCCGTGGAGCTATACCGGAGCCGCCTACGCGGCACTATTCGCCGTCACGAGCGCGTACTCGTACACAGTGGGAAGCATGGACCTATCGGTCTGGGATTGGCTGAAACTGATCCTCAGCACAGCACTGCTGATACCGGTCTTCATCACCACCGAGTACCGCTTGCAAGGCACCCGATTCGCACCACTCAGATTCCTTTCCGCGATCGTGCTCATCGCACTCGCCACCAACCAGGGCCCAAGCCTCCTACCAGGCCTCGCGCCACTGCTCGGGAACTGGCTGATCTGGCACTTCTGACGAGCCTGCTCGATCACAGCACAATTCGCGAACGGGGGCGGATGATGGGCCGATCGGATGAACACAGGACACCTTCGTAACAGGAACTCGCAGGAAGTCGACTTCTCCACTACACCGAACGGCGGTACTGGCGTTGCCCGCGTTCACGAGAGGAGACGATCATGGAGTCCTCGTCGCGCAACGAGGTACCGCCTGTCGTGACGGGCTTCCTCACCTATGGGTTCCTGGTATTGGGACCATTCGCACTCCTGTTCAACCCCATCCACGAAGTTCCCGCCCTCGTCCTCTTGCCTGCTTCCGTGATCTTCGCCCTGCTGTACGTGCGCACACTGCTGAACACGGCTTCACGCAAACTGCTCAGCCACAAGACGAAGGGGCGGAGGAACTTCAAGGGATCGATCGACGAGGAGCAACTGGCGCTGCTGCACGACTCGCTGCGCACCAACACGGACCGCATGAACCAGGACCAGGTGCGCTATTTCGCTCTGTCGGTCCTAGCCCCGCAGATGATCCGTCGTCGAGTCACCGACGAGTACGCACCGAGCAAGCGCACACTGACCAAAACGGTGACCATCGAACTCGATCTCGATCACCAGTACGTGTCCGACCCGACGAACGAGGGAGGCGACCGCTACATCGCGCTCACCCTGCCCCAGAAGGGTGCGCTGTACGACCAGCTCCGCATCGCGGATGCTTCAGGCAAACTCCTCCCCTCGTTGTCGCACCGCGAGTACCGGGTACTGGCAGCCCGCACGTTGCGAACGTTGCTCCAGGCAGCGCTGCCCGACGGCACCCTCACCGAATCAGCCCTCACTGCCGAGAAGCTCGCCCTGACCGAGGTGATCCGGTTCGCCAGGGCGGAACGCGGCGAGGACGAGTCCAAGAAGGACTTCCACAAGCTACGGAAACTGCAGAAGAGACGAAGGAACGCCGCGTTCGAGGCCATCAAGCAGTTGGCTGACGAAGACAACCAGTACTTGGAGTTGGCCGTCGAATTCGTCGCCAAGCTGACGTACAACTACGCGATCGTCGCCGTGGTTCCGCGGAACGGCTCGACCCGTTCGATCGTGGCCTACTCGCGAGTGATCATCCCCGATCTGCGCCTTGCCCGGCTCATGAGCAGCGAAGGATTGAGGGACCGGCTGCGCACCGCGTTGGGCATCCGCCCGCATTCATTGACGGTGAGCGCGCGCAACGCGGTGTCGTGCCGCAGCTACCACCTCATCGTGACCGCCAGCCCCGACCTCTACCTCGGCGACTTCTGGACCAGTGCCGCTCTGCACGTCGCGACCGAACCGCGATTGGAACCGTACTGGCGAGTCCGCGGCAGGCGAGGGCAGAACTACTTCCACATGTACGCGCGCTCGCTCGCCGCGAACGACCGAGAGCCACTGGAGATCAACGTGCAGTTCTACGAGGTGCCGCCCGGCTCAGTTGGTCGCGCCTTCACCGCAGCCCTGGCCACCTGCCTCGTGGTGCTGCTGGTCGGCTTCCTCTCGTCGTTCGCCAGTGCGGCCGCCGTCGACAGCCAGGTCGCGTCCTTCCTGCTTGCGGTACCCGGCATCGCCGCAGCCTGGATGGGCTTCGAAACACGACCCGATCAAATCTTCGAAGGCACGGTGGTGTCTCGCCTGTCCTTGATGTCGACCTTCGTCCTGTCGTTCGGCGCAAGCGTGATGCTGATGCTGAACAAGTCCGAACTCGTCGTCCCGACCAGTTGGGCAATCCTGATCTTCGGCCGAACGGACCCGTGGTGGACCCTGCTCGGTTTCCTGGCGACGCTGCACGTGCTCACCATGGGAAGCATCTGGTGGTTGCGCAATCGGGTCTATCGCAGCGTCACCACGCGCCCCGTGGGCGATTCCGCCGTGATCGCCTGATGTGGAGGAAAGATGCGAGCCAGTGAATGGGTCTTCGGCAGGTCGACGGTCGAGCACTTCGGCTACCTCGCGAAGCAGCGCAAGCTCAACGAAGCCGGCCGCAACGCCGTGCTCGAAGCACGATGGGTGGCCGCGGAATACGACTGGCCCGGCAAGCACTCCGCCGACGTACCCGACTCGGAGGCCGCGAGCCTGATCTGGTCCGCCGCGTTCACCTCGGCCGGAGAACACCTCCAGGACAGCTTCGTCCGACAACCGGTGGTCGACGATCCGAACTGAGCCGTCGGACGCGGTTCATGCCAGGATCCTGCCCATGACCCGCTCGCTCTGCCTGGCGCAAGACCCGGCATCCGATGAACTGCTCGCCGACGACCCGTTCGCACTGCTGACCGGAATGCTGCTCGATCAGCACACTGTTTGATGTATGACATGAGGCGACCGTTTGACCAGCTCAGAGCACTTGAGGGCATCCCGACCCCAGCCAAGTTGTTCGGTACAGTTGCCCAGCCAAGGAGCGAACAACTTCACTGAACTTGTTCGGTACAATTAGATTTCCTTGATCCGAACAACTTCCCTGGGACACCACTTGACCGGACGCGCAGGACGCCCCTCACGAGCAGTCGTGTACCAACGGCTGGAAGAGGCTATCGCCGAACTTCGCGAACGGCTGGGAGGTCTGCCGACGCCGGCGGAGGCAGAGGACATCTGGTCGAACATCTGGCACCAGGAAGCCCACAACAGCACGGCCTTGGAAGGCAACACTCTCGTTCTCCAAGAGGTCGAGAGACTCTTGGAGGAGGGTCGTGCTGTGGGGGCGAAACCTCTGCGCGACTACATGGAGGTCCGCGGGTACGGAGACGCGGCCAAATGGGTCTACGGCCGAGCGCTCGAACCTGGTGATTGGCAGACAGGCGACCTGATCTCGCTCCAGGAGATCCGACACATCCACCACCTGTCCATGACCCCTGTCTGGACCATCGACCCTCATCCTCACGCGACCGACGCCGAAGGTCCCGGAAACTTCCGCCAGCACGAGATCGCCGCTTTCCCCGAGGGCATGAAACCTCCTCCCTGGACTGAGGTCGACTACCGGATGCGTGACTGGGCAACGGAAACGAACGGGCTCCGCGACAACGTTGACGAGCCACTTCCTGAGGCGTTGGGACGCGCGCACAACACTCTGGAGCAGATCCATCCGTTCTTGGACGGCAACGGCCGGACAGGCCGACTCGTACTCAACCTTCTGCTGGGGCGTCTCGGCTATCCGCCGGCGATCATCTTCAAGCGCGAACGGGACAAGTACCTCCAGGCGATGAGATATGCCGACCGAGCCGAATACGGCCCGCTCGGCGAACTCATCGCCCGCAGCGTCACCGTCAACCTGTACAGGTTCGTCATGCCCGCGGTGGCAGGACCTGTGAGGCTGGTTCCACTCGCGGCGCTCGCGGCCGACGATCTGAGTGAGAACGCATTGCGAGTGGCGTCGATCAGAGGCCGACTGCGAGCGGTCAAGGGCGACGACGGACTGTGGCGCAGCAGCAAGAAGTGGGTCGACGAGTACAAGGAGAATCGGCATCGCCGATCCGTCACACCTGCTCCCTGACAGCAATGGGCGGGACAGCGTGGGATCCTTTCGCCATGACCCGCACGCTCTGCCTCGCCCAGGACCCGGCGTCCGACGAACTGCTCGCCAAGGACCCGTTCGCACTGCTGACCGGAATGCTGCTCGACCAGCAGATCCCGATGGAGAAGGCGTTCAAGGGACCGAAGGTGATCCAGGAGCGGTTGGGGTACTTCGAGCCGCAACGGATCGCGGAGATGGATACCGAGGAGTTCGTGGCGATGGCGTCGAAGCCACCCGCGATCCACCGGTTTCCCGGTTCGATGGCCAAGCGGGTGCAGGAGCTGGCTCGGTATCTCGTCGAGCACTACGACGGGGACGTCGGGCGGATCTGGGGTGAGGGTGACGGGGTCGCTGTGCTTGAGCGGCTGAAGGCGTTGCCGGGGTTCGGGGATCAGAAGGCGCGGATCTTCCTCGCCCTGCTGGGCAAGCAGAGGGGTGTGGAGCCCGAGGGGTGGCGGGAAGCGGCTGGGGCGTATGGCGAAATCGGGTCGCGGCGGAGTGTTGCCGACGTGGTGGACTCCGTTTCCCTCGGCGAAGTTCGGGAGTTCAAGAAGGTGGCCAAGGCGGCGACGAAGAAGACGTAGGGTCTGCGGGTGCAGATTCCCGGACTGGTCAACCCGCAACCGTTGGGGTCAGGCGGTTTCGCCACCGTTTACCGCGCGCACCAGGTGCAGCTCGGGCGCGATGTCGCGGTGAAGATCGACAACCGGGTGCTCGGCAACGAGCGGGACCGGCGGCGGTTCCTGCGGGAGGCGCACGCGGCGGCGCGGCTCTCGGGGCACCCGAACGTGGTCGCGGTGCACGACGCGAACATCACGCCGCAGGGGATGCCGTACATCGTCATGGAGCTGTGCACCGGCGGGTCGCTGCACGACGTGCTGCAGAAGAACGGCCCGTTGCCCGCGGAGCAGGTTCGGCACCTGGGCGTGCAACTGGCGGACGCGCTGGCCGCGGCGCACGCGGAAGGCGTGCTGCACCGGGACATCAAGCCCGCGAACATCCTCATCGACCGGTACGGCACGGCGAAGCTCGCCGACTTCGGCCTGGCGGCGCTGCTCGACGCGGCGGGCGACAGCACTGTCACGCGCGACGCGCTGAGCCCCAGCTACGCGCCGCCCGAGGCGTTCGCGATGGCCGCGCCGACCGTGACCGGCGACGTGTACGCGCTGGCCGCGACCCTGTACGACCTGCTGGCGGGCAAGCCGCCGCGCCCGGTGCCGTGGCCGATCGAGTCGTTCGACCACCTCGGCGAGGTGCTGCGCTCCCCCGTGCCGCCGGTGCCCGGTGTGCCGGACGAGTTCCACCAGATCCTGGTCCGCGCGCTGCACCCGGACGTGTCGGCGCGGACGCCGACGGCGGCCCGGCTGCGGGACGAGCTGCGCGGCGCGGTGGCGCCACCGGTCAGCGCGCCCGCGCAGGTCATGCCGGTCTCCGTGAGGACTCCCAGCCCCACCAGGAAGCGGTGGCCGGTCGTCGCCGCGGCGGTGGTCGGCGTCATCGCGATCGGTGCGGGCGTGTGGTTCGCGATCTCCCGCAACGACGACAGGACCGCGTCCGGTACGCCGGGCACCGGGACTTCCCAGCCGGTCGTCGACAAGGTGCCGCCGCCGGACCTGAAGGCGTGCGGAACGGGTTTCTGCGTGGCGAAATCGGCCTGCTTCAACGGATTCGTGGAGTCCGGCGGCCAGGCGACCACCGCGCGCAGGAAGGGCAGCTGCGCCGACGAGCACTACTGGGAGGCCTTCGCGGGCGGCTGGCTGTCCGGTGACATCCCCAAGGTGAGCAGCGAAGACCTGTTGAAGGCGCCCGAGATCGCGGGTGTGTGCACCAAGGCCGCGTTGGCCGCCAACACCCGGCCAGGTGTCGACACGTCGACCTGGCAGGTGGGCGTCGTCGGCTACGCGGACGGCGACCGCAACTACTTCCTCTGCATGGCCTCCCCGGAGGAAGGTGGCGAGTTGACCACCAGCGCGTTCGGGTCAGACAGCTAGCGGCACCAGTTCCGAGGTCCGCGTCACGCGGCGGGCGTGGACCAGCAGGCCGAACGCGGCCAGTGCCAGCACACCGGCGATCGGCGGCAGCAGCGTGATGCCGACGGAGTCGATGATCAAGCCGCCGAACACGCCCGACAGGCCGACGCCGAGGTAGATGGCGGAAGCGTTGAGGGACAGCAGCAGGCCGCTGTTGGCAGGCGCCAGTTCGATCAGCCAGTTCTGGATGGGCGGGTTGACCGACCAGGTGAACAGGCCCCAGACGAACAGGACGATGCCCGCGCTGACGGTGGTCGTGGCGGTGAGCGGCAGCGTCACGAGGATGGCCGTGAAGACGGTGAAGACGACGTAGAGCAGGCGCTGGCTGCCGAAGCGGTCGGTGAGCCTGCCGCCGAGCGAGTTGCCGACCGCGCCGCCGACGCCGTAGGCGAAGAGCAGCAGCGAGATCGCGGTGCCGTGCACGCCCGCGGTCGCACCGAGCAGCGGCGCGATGTAGGTGAACACGCTGAACGCGGCCAGGCAGGCGAGCACCGTCATGGCGAGCACGGGGACGACGCGGCGGTCGGCGGCGACGGCGAAGCGCTCGCGGACGCTGACGACCGGTGGCGCGGCGACCTGCGGGACGCCGAGGCGGACGATGACGGCGGCGAGCAGCGACGCGACGCCGACCAGTGCGAAGACGCCCTGGTAGCCGAGCGAGCCGCCGAGCAGGCTGCCCGCCGGGACGCCGACGATCAGCGAGAACGTCAGTCCGCCGAAGACCGTGGCGAGCGCGCGGCCCCGGTGTTCCGGTGTCGTCAGCACGGTCGCGACGAGCGTGGCGGCCGGGGTGTACGCGGCGGCGCCGAGCGCGCTGACCACGCGGGCCGCCATGAGCAGCGGGTAGTTCGGTGCGAGCGCGGACAGGATGTTGCCGAGCGCGGAGACGACCAGTGCGACGACCAGCAGCGTGCGCCGGTTCCAGCGGCCGGTGAGGGCGGCGAGCACGGGGGCCGCGACGGCGTAGGACAGCGCGAACACGGTGAGCAGCTGGCCTGCCGTGGACAGCGAGACGTCGAGTTCGCGGCTCACGGCGGGCAGCAGGCCGGACAGGATGTAGCCGCTGGTGCCCACGGTGAAGGCGCCGGCGGCGAGCAGGTAGGTGCGGGCTGACATCGGACTCCCCAGCATCGACTCAGTGGTTCGACGTGAACCGTACTACGATTTTCATCGAACTACGACAAGTATCGTACTATGGGTGACATGGACAACGCCCTCGAACACCCAGACCGGCACGAGATCCGGATCGAGGCCGTCCTGCACGCGCTGGCCGACCCCGTCCGCCTGACGATCGTGCGGGCCCTCGCCAACTCCGACACCGGCATCGCCTGCGGGGCGATCGACCTGGACATCAGCAAGTCGACCCGAACGCACCACATCCGCACCCTTCGCGAGGCGGGCGTGGTCCACGTGCGACCGGAGGGGACGTCCCGGATCAGCACGTTGCGGCGGGACGACCTGAACGCCCTGTACCCCGGCCTGCTCGACGGCGTACTGGCCGCGGAACGCTGATTCCGCAATTGTGCGGAATAGCCACGAACGCGCTTCTGCATACCGCCGATCGAGTTGAAGGATCAGCACATCGAACGATTCCGGCCGCCCATTCATTGACATTTCCTGGACATTCACCGCTCCGGTGGAGCGAACCGCTGACCTGCCGGGGGTCGGCGGCTAGGGTTGGCCGCGCCCAGCTCCCTGCCTGCCCCATTGGAGATCGCGCGCGGTGGACGTCCTGCTCAGCCTTCCAGCGAAATCCGCTCTGCTCGCCCTCATGATGTTCGTCGAAGAAGCGTCGAACACGGACATCCGCGAGGAGTACGGCTTCACGATCGACAAGAAGGTCCGCGACCAGCTCGTCGGTTCGGGCCTGGTCACCGCCCGCAAATCCAAGGAACTGCGCGGCGCGTTCGTGCACGAGCTCACCGAAGCGGGCTGGAAGCAGTGCCGCGAGGAATTGGCCGCCGGAACACCGCCGGGCGTGCAGAAGGGCTACCGCCTGCTCTTCGGCCTGGCGCGCAAGCTCGACCGCCACCTGACCAGGTCCCGCCTGGAGATGGCCGACTTCTTCGTGCCCGGCGAGTCGACGAAGGAGCCCGCCGCTCCACAGGTCTCGGACCCCGGGGCGGAAATCCGCGCCGCGTACGACGCGCTGGTGTCGCGGCCGGGTGCGTGGGTGAACCTGAGCAGGCTGCGCGAGGCGCTCCCCCACCTGACCCGCGACGAGGTGGACGGGGCCCTGCTGCGGCTCAACCTGGAGCCGTGGGCCTACCTGATCCCCGAGGCCAACCAGAAGACCCTCTCCGAGGCGGACCGCGAGGCGGCCGTCCACTTCGGCGGCGAGGACAAGCACCTGCTGTCCATCGAACACGCCTGAGGCCGCGGCGCATGGACGCACTGGAGCGCAACGCACTGGAGCACCTGCGGTTCGACTGGGCGCCGACGCCCGAAGACGTGTGGGACCAGACCACGCCGCACGTCGAAGGCCTCAACGACGGCGCGTTGAAGACTGTCATGGCGGGCTACGACGACGCCAGGACGAGTCGCGGTCCGAGTCCGCTCGGCGTTGCCATCACCGGCCAGCAGGGGTCGGGCAAGACGCACATGCTCGGCGCGGTGCGGGCCGAGGTGCAGCGGCGGGGCGGCTACTTCTTCCTGGTGAGCCTGTTGCACGGCAGCGACTTCTGGCAGAACATCGTCCACGCGCTGCGCGCAGGCCTGCACTATCCGGGGCTGGGCGGCGAGAAGCAGCTCACCGTCGCGCTGACCCGGTTGGCGAACAAGCTCGACATCACCGACGAGGCCCGGCGGCAGGTCGTCGGCGAAGCGCTGCTCACCCGGCCCGCGCTCGACGAGGTCGTCCACGCGCTGGGCGACCTGGACCCCCAGCGCGGTCACGAGTGCAGGCACACCGCGAGGGCGCTGGTCCTGCTCGCCTCCAGGGACCTGTCCGCCCGCGAGGTGGGCGAGGCCTACCTCATCTCGGCGAGCGAGGCGGCGCCCGGCGAGAGGAACCGGTGGGGCATCCACCCCGATCCGAAGACCCCGCACCAGATCGTCGGCGAGCTGTCCCGGCTGCTGTCGCTGACCGGTCCGAGCGTGGTCGCCGTCGACCAGATCGACACGCTGATCTCGCAGTCCCTGAGGCCGACCGACGAGGGGAAGCCCGCCGTGGCGGGCGTGGCCGACGACTCGCTGCTGGACCAGATCGGCAACGGGCTGATGGCCATGCGCGAGACGATGCAGCGCACGGTGTCCGTCGTCGCCTGCCAGGACCAGGTGTGGGAGGGCCTCGGCAGCCGGACCAACGGAGCGGTGGTCTCCAGGTTCCGCCACGCGACGCGGTTGAAGGCCGTGCCGTCGGCGGCGATCGGACTCGCGCTGGTCGTGACCCGGTTCGAGCAGCGGTTCAAGGAGATCGGCTTCGACCCGCCGTACCCGAGTTGGCCAGTGCTGCCGGAGGCGTTCGCCGGCGCGGTGCAGTTCACCCCGAGGCAGCTGCTCAAGGAGATCGACCAGCACATCAGGACCTGCCTCGACGCGGACGTCCTGGTGACGATGGCCAGCCTCACCAGCAGGGTCGGTCTCAAGCCGCGGCGGAAGCCGCAGGTCGAAACCGTGTCGGACGAGCAGGTGGACTCGCTGGACGAGCGGTTCGCCACCGCGGTGCGGAACGCCGACGTGAGTGCCGCGCTCGACAAGGGCAGCGAGGACTCGCGGATGCCGTCGCTGCTGACCGCCGCGCTGCACACCTACATCTTCGAGCAGGACGACGACCGCCAGCAGTACGCGCTGGACAACCGGCAAGGCGCGAACCCCTCGCTGCACGCGAGGCTGCGGCGGACGCTGGACGAGGAGACCGAGGACCAGGAGCACTGGTGCTTCCGCGCGATCGCCACCGGTCACCCCGGAGCGGCGCAGAACCGCATCGAGCGGCTGCGCGTCGCCGCGGGCCTCGACCCGAACGTCCCCAAGCGCAAGGCCTTCCTGCTGCGCACCGGTCCGTGGAAGACGAACACGAAGAAGACCGGCGAGATGCTGGAGGAGTTCCGCGCCGCGGGTGGGGTGTTCTTCGACCACGTCGACCTGGACGACCTGAAGGCCTTCGCCGCGTTGGAAGAACTGTGGCGGGATGAGCCTCCCGGCCTCAAGCCGTGGCTCCGGCAGCGCAGGCCCGCGAGCACGACCACGTTGTTCCGCAAGGTCTTCGGGGAGCCGGAACCGCTGCCCGAACCCGAGGAGCCGCAGGTCGTCGAGCCGCACGACGACCACGCCGGGTGGCCGGACGAGGACCCCGACGTCGTCGAGGCCCCGGCGCCGCAGCAGACCGTCGTGCCACCGGGTTTCCTCTCGCTGGGCGAGAGCGCGGACACCGGCGACCCGGTGCCGATCCCGCTGGAAGCGTTGCGCAAGCACTCGGTGATCTTCGCGGGCTCGGGGTCTGGCAAGACGGTGCTGATCCGCAGGCTGCTGGAGGAGTGCGCGCTGCAGGGCGTGTCCGCCATCGTGCTCGACCCGAACAACGACCTGGCCCGGCTGGGCGACGCGTGGCCGCAGGCGCCGAGCGGCTGGAGCGACGGCGACGACGTCAAGGCGGCCGACTACCTGGAGCACACCGACGTCGTGGTGTGGACGCCCAAGTACGACTCGGGTCGCCCGCTGAGCTTCCAGCCGCTGCCCGACCTGGCCGCGCTGAAGGGTGATCCGGACGAGTTCCGGCTCGCGCTCGACACGGCCGTCGCCGGTCTGGCGCCACGGGCCCGCGCGGACGGCTCGACGGCGAAGGCGGACCTGGCGCGGGCGGTGCTGAAGGAGGCGCTGGCGTACTTCGCGCACACCGGCGGTGGTGGCCTGGAGTCGTTCCTCGACCTGCTCGCCGACCTGCCGGACGGTGTCACGTCACTCACCAAGGGCCAGGGCATGGCGGCGGACATGTCCCAGACCCTCACCGCAGCGATGATCAACGACCCGCTGTTCGGCGGGTCCGGCACGCCGCTCGACCCCGGTGTCCTGCTCACGCCCGCGCCGGGCAAGCGGGCGCGGATCTCGGTGATCAGCCTCATCGGCCTGCCGACCGACGAGCAGCGGCAGAGCTTCGTCAACCAGCTCCAGATGGCGCTGTTCGCGTGGATCAAGCAGCACCCGGCGGGCGGCCGGCCGCTGGGCGGGCTGTTCGTGATGGACGAGGCGCAGACGCTGGCGCCGTCCGGGGCGATGACGGCGTGCACCGCGAGCACGTTGGCGCTCGCCTCGCAGGCCCGGAAGTACGGGCTGGGACTGGTGTTCGCCACGCAGGCGCCGAAGGGCATCCACAACCGGATCGTCGGCAACGCGGCCACGCAGTACTTCGGGTTCATCAACAGCCCCACGCAGGTCGCGGCGGCCAAGGAGATGGCGGCGGCCAAGGGCAGCACGGTCCTGGACATCTCCCGGCTGAACGCGGGCGAGTTCTACGCCGTCGGCGAGGGCATGCCGTTCCGGAAGGTGCGGTCGCCGATGTGCCTGAGCCACCACCCGTCCAGCGCGCTGACCAACGAGGAAGTCCTGGTCAAGGCCCGCACCGAGCAGCACTGAGGGAGACCCGCGCACGTGGACCTCGTCATCCAAGGGCTGGTCAAGGAGTTCCAGGAAGTCCAGAGCCTCACCGAACTCCCGCAGAGCGAGGCGTTCGAGGCGTTCGCCGCCTACTGCGTGCTCAGCTCGTACTACGAGGGCGAGTTCAGCCCCGACGGCTTCCGCACCGGTGGCGGCAACGACCTGGGCATCGACGCGTTCGGGGTCGTGGTCAACGGCGACCTGCTGCACGACGCGGCGGACGTCCGGGCCGCCGTGGACGCGGCGCCGAAGGTCGACGTGCAGATCGTCGTCGTGCAGGCCAAGACCAGCACCGGGTTCGAGACGAAGGTCATCTCCGACCTCGCGGAGAACCTTTGCCACGTCACGAGTTCCGAGCCGCTGCCCTACGAGGCGTCCGAGGACGTGCGGAACCTCCGCGACTGCCTGACCGCGATCTACGCGAACATCGGCAAGCTGTCCACCAGGCTGCCCCAGCTGCACGTCCACTACGCGACCACCGGCGACCAGGTGGCGGACATGGTGGCGCAGAAGGCGCGCTCCGCGGAGAAGCAGCTCGCCGAGCCGGGGCTGTTCGAAGTCGTGGAGTTCCACTGCGTGCCACGCGGCGAGCTGCGCAAGCTCTACCGCCGGGCGACCACCAAGGTCGCGGCGACGTTCCCGATGCCGAAGAAGGTGTTCTTCCCCAAGGTCCCTGGCGTCGAGCAGTCGCTGCTGGGGCTGCTGGCGGCGAAGGACCTCGTCGAGCACGTCCTCGGCGACGGGTCGGGGAGGCTGCGCAAGACGCTGTTCAACGACAACGTGCGCGACTTCCAGGGCTACAACGACGTCAACTCCGAGATCCGCGAGACGCTGCGCGACCCGGTGCGGCGGGAGCGGTTCGCCGCGCTCAACAACGGCATCACCATCGTGACCCGCGGGCTGACGGTGGTCGGCGACGAGGTCCACGTCGACGACTTCCAGATCGTCAACGGCTGCCAGACCTGCCACGTGCTGTTCGAGCAGCGAGACCTGCTCACCGACGCCGTCCACGTCAGCGTGCGGATCGTGCACTCGCAGGACGAGGACCTCATCAACGGCATCGTGGCGGCGACGAACCGGCAGACCGTCGTCACGGAGGAGGACCTGTCGGTCCGGGAGGACTTCCACCGGCTGCTGGAGGACTACTTCCACCGCGGCCGCGACAAGCAGCACAGCCTGTACTACGAGCGGCGGTCGAAGCAGTACAGCGAGGGCAAGCAGTTCGAGAAGACCCGCGTCATCACCAGGGCCCAGCTCACCCGCGCGTACGTCGCCATGTTCCTGGACGAGCCCTCGCGGTCGGGGCACCTCAAGACGCTGCTCGCGGCCCGCGGCAAGGAGCTGTTCACCCCCGACCAACAGCCGATCCTCTACTACACGGCCGCGGCCACGTTCTACCGCCTGGAGTGGCTGATCCGGAACCGCCGCATCCCGAACGACTACAGCCCGGCGCGCTACCACCTGCTGGCCGCGATCAAGACGAGGCTGCTCGGCTCCGACCGGGTGTCCCACTCGGCGAAGGCCGCGCAGAAGCAGTGCGAACGGGTGCTGGACGTCATCTGGGACCAGAACTCCTCGGAGCGGCTGGTCCTCGACCTGCTCGACCCGCTCCAGCGCGCGATCGACGCCGAGTCCGCGCTCGGCGGGCGGCTGGGCGAGATGGTGCGCACCCAGCGGTTCGCCGAGCGGTTCCGGAACGAGGTGCTCGGCGCGGCGGGATAATCCGTTTGCGCACCGCCGTAGCGTTGATCGACGTGCGTGCGTGGGTTTCCAGTCAGTTCCGGCTCTCAGCAGCCGGTTTCCGAAGATATTCCACCTATCGACAAGCGATGATCGCAGGCACGGCCACGAATTTGGTGTTCGGCCTGCTCAGGATAGCTGTGCTGCTGGCGGCGCTCGGGGCATCGGCTACCGGCAGCATCGCCGGGTACGACGTCGCCGCCACGGTGACCTACGTGTGGCTCGGCCAGGGGCTGCTGTCGTTCGTCGTGTTGTGGGGGGATTCGGCGCTGGCCAACCGGATTCGAAGCGGTGACGTGGTGGTGGACCTCTACCGGCCCTGGGATCTCCAGTGGGCGCTGCTCGCCGAGGACCTGGGGCGGGCGGCGTACACCGCGCTCACGCGGCTGGCGCCGCCGATCGTGGTGGGGGCGCTGTTCTTCCCGTTCCGGTGGCCGTCGCCCGAGCGGTGGCCGCTGTTCGCGGTCAGCGCGGTGCTCGCGGTGCTGGTCAGCTTCGGGATGCGGTTCCTGACGAACGTGACGACGTTCTGGTTGATGGACAACCGGGGTGTGGTGGCGTTCTACGGGGTGGGGTCCAGCATCCTGTGCGGGTTGACGGTGCCGCTGGACTTCTTCCCGGACTGGGCACGGCTGGCGCTGTGGTTCACGCCGTTCCCGGCGATCATGCAGAGCCCCATCGACGTGTTCATCGAGCACGGTCCACTGTGGATCACACTGGGCCAACAGCTGTTCTGGGCGGTGGCCTTGTTCCTGCTGGGCAAGCTCGCGCTCGCGAAGGCCGTGCGGAAGGTCGTGGTGCAGGGTGGCTGACGCGGTCTACCGGAAGATCCTGCACGCGCGGGTGCGCGGGCAGCTGTCCTACCGGGCCTCGTTCCTGCTGGACTGCGCGGCCCAGGCGCTGGCGCAGGGCGGGGAACTGGTGGTGATCCTGGTGCTGTTCAACCGGGTCACGGCGCTCGGCGGGTTCTCGGTGGACGAGGTGCTGCTGATGTACGCGTTCGCCGGCACCGCGTTCGGGCTGGCGGACCTGTTCTCGGGGCAGTTGGACACGCTGCCCGCCCACATCCGGGAGGGGACGTTCGACGTGCTGCTGCGGCGACCGTTGGGGACGTTGCCGCAGCTCATGACCTCGGACCTGCCGCTGAAGCGGGTAGGTCGGGTGCTGGCCGGGCTGGTGGTGCTGACCTACGCCCTGTGGCACAACGAGATCCTGTGGACGCCGTGGTCGATCGGGCTGCTGGTGGTGACGCCGGTCGCCGGAGCGGTGATCTTCAGCGGGATCTGGATCATGGCCTGCTCGGTGTGCTTCTGGCTGGTGGACGGTCAGGAGCTGGCGAACACGGTGACGCACGGTAGCAACCAGTTCACCTCGTACCCCATCGGCGTGTACTCCGGGTGGCTGCGGCGGCTGATGGCGTTCGTGGTGCCCGGCGCGTTCATCGCGTACTACCCGGCGCTGGTGCTGCTCGACAAGCCCGATCCGCTGGGGGCGCCCGCGTGGCTGGGGTGGCTCGGGCCGCTGGTGGCCGCGGCCGTGGCCGGGCTGGCCGGGATCGTCTGGAAGTTCGCCGTTCGACACTACCGAGGGACGGGATCATGATCGAGGTGCGCGACCTGCGGCGGGAGTTCCGCGTCAGCGAGAAGGCGGGGTTCCTGCGGCGCACGCACCGCACGGTGGCCGCGGTGGACGGCGTCAGCTTCGACGTCGCCGCCGGTGAGGCAGTGGGGTACGTCGGGCCGAACGGGGCCGGGAAGTCGACCACGATCAAGATGCTGACGGGCATCCTGGTGCCGACGTCGGGGACCGTGCGGGTGTCCGGAGTGGACCCGTCGCGGCAGCGCAAGGAGCTGGCGCGGCGGATCGGCGTGGTGTTCGGGCAGCGCAGCCAGCTGTGGTGGGACCTGCCGCTGGAGGACAGCTTCGAGCTGCTGAAGGCGATCTACCGGGTGTCCACGCCGGACTTCACCAAGCGGCTGGCGGAGTGCGTGGAACTGCTGGAGCTGGGACCGTTCCTGGCGACGCCGGTGCGGCAGCTGTCGCTGGGCCAGCGGATGCGCGGCGAGGTCACGGCGTCGCTGCTGCACGCGCCGGAGCTGCTGGTGCTGGACGAGCCCACGATCGGGTTGGACCTGGAGTCCAAGGAGCGGCTGCGGGAGTTCCTGGCTGAGCTGAACACCGTGCGCGGCACGACGCTGCTGCTCACCACGCACGACCTGGACGACATCCAGCG
>JBDSAJ010000539.1:0-4406 GCA_039922235.1 Umezawaea sp. | reverse complement strand
ACCAGGGCCCAGCCGGACTTCGAAGAGGACGAGAACCACCCCTGGTGACCTCGGGCAACAGGTCGTAGAGGCTTTCGCGGAGGTGGTCCTACGCCGTGGCGCCGCTCAACCGGTGCAGCAACACCTGCTCGATCACGGCGACGAGGACTTCCTTGACCGAATCGCGGTCACGCGCGTCGCACGCGACGAGTGGGATGTGCTGGTCCACTCCCAGTGCCTCGCGCACCTCGTCGAGGTCGAACACCTGTGCCTGGTCGAAGTGGTTGACCGCGACGATGAACGGCGTGCCGTGCTCCTCGAAGTAGTCCAGTACCGGGTAGCAGTCCTCGACGCGTCTGGTGTCCACCAGCACGACCGCGCCCAGTGCGCCGTCGACCAGGTCGTCCCACAGGAACACGAAGCGGTCCTGGCCCGGCGTGCCGAACAGGTACAGGATCAGCGACTCGTCCAGGGTGATCCGGCCGAAGTCCAACGCGACCGTGGTGGTGTGCTTGTCCGGCAACGCGCCGGAGTCGTCGACGCCGACCGAGACCTCGGTTATCGCCGCTTCGGTGACCAGGGGCTCGATCTCGGAGATCGCACCGATGAAGGTGGTCTTGCCGACCCCGAACCCGCCGGAGACGACGATCTTCGCCGAGGAGGGGCCGCGTGGCCGGTCAGAGGGCCCGGACAAGGTCGCGCATCCTTTCGATGGTGGCGAGCGGCAGCTCGCCGGACTCCGTGATCGACACGTGCCTGGCCGTGGCCAGGTCACCGATTACCACTCGCGCGACCCCGATCGGCACACCCAGTGCCGACGCGATCTCCGCGATCGACTGTGGCTGCTGGCAAAGCCGGACGATCGCACGCTCTTCGAACCGCAGTGGAGCGGACAAGGCCGCCGGTTGTGCCTGTACCAGCGTCTCGATCCGCAGGTCGTCGCGCAGCGGTCGGGTCCGCCCGCTGGTGACGATGAACGGTCGCACCACCAGTTCGTCCACTTCGGACTCCACGGTCCGGCGGGGGTCCGCGGGCGAGTCGGTGGGCGGCTCGAACCAGGGCTGCGGTCGGCGCGTCGGGATCATCCTGGGATCCGGCAGTCGGTGTGGGTCTTCGGAGTTCATCGCCGCAGGGTTTCCCGTAGTTCGGTGATCAGCGCCGGGTTGAGCAACGTGCCCGCTCGTTCGGCCAGCACCGCGATCTCGTAGCCGACCAGGCCGACATCGCAGGAGTCGTCCGCGATCACGCCGACGCAGCTGCCGTCCGCGATCGCCGACACCAGCAGGAAACCCCGCTGCATCTCGATCATGATGAGCTTCAGGCCGTCGAAGTCGTAGCTGCGCGCGGCGCTGCGCGACAGGCTGGCCAGCCCGGACACGATCGCGGCCAGCCGGTCGGCCGCGTCGCGGTTCAGGCCCTCGGACATGGCGATCAGCAGCCCATCGGACGACACCGCGACGGCATCGCGCACCCCGTCGGTGCTCCGCACGAAGTTGACCATCATCCAGTTGAACGTCTGCGGGTCCTTCTGCCGAACGTCGACCGTCACCGGGACTCCTCTTTCTCGTCAACGCCGCGCTGGTGCGCCGAGCGGAACTGGGTCAGCATCGTGCGGACCTCCTCGGGCGACCGCTTGTCCACCGCGACGGGGGACGGACGGGGCGGGCTCGGCCTGACCTCATCGGCCTGGTTCCTGCGGCCGCGTTTCACCAGGCCGTTGCGCGTGGTCAGGCTGGGCTCGGGGGCATCGACGCGTTGTGGTCGCCGCAGTACCGCGGTGGCGGTGCCGTTCGTCATGGGGACGTCCGCTTCGGCCACCGGCCACCTGATCTCCCCAGCCTCTTCGACCGGTGCCTCCGGCGGCGCGACCGCAGGCCCGTCCGCGAGGATTTCCGCGGGGAGCAGGAGCCTGCCGACGATCCCGCTGACCGGTGACACGGTCAGCTCGACCTCGATGCCCAGCCGCTCGGCCAGCCTGCCGACCACGTAGTGGCCGAGGAACCGGGTCGGCGCGACGATGAAGTCCTCCTCGCCGCGCAACCGGGCGTTGGCCTTGGCCAACTGCTCCCGCGACATGCCCACGCCGTGGTCGACCACCGCGAGCATGTACGTGGTGCCCAGGCGCCGACCGTAGATCTCCACCTCGAGGTCCGGCGGCGAGAACGCGAGCGCGTTCTCGATCAGCTCGGCCAGCATGTGCGCCAGCTCGCTGACCACAGCGCCGGTCACGAAGATCTCGTCGACGCGGCGCAGCGCGACTCGGCGGTAATCCTCCACTTCGGACAGACCGGCCCGCACGACATCGGTGATGGCGAGCGGTTCGGCCCAGCGTCGCGGGCTCTGCTCGCCGACGAGCACGAGCAGGCTCTCGGCGTTGCGGCGCATGCGGGTGGCGAGGTGGTCCAGCTCGAACAGGTTCGCCAGCGCGGCGGGGTCCAACTCCTCGCGCTCGAACTCGCTGATGAAGCCGAGCTGGCGGCGGACCAGGTTCTGGTTGCGCCTGCCCAGGTTGGCCAGGGACTCGGTGGTGTTGCGGCGCAACAGGGCCTGTTCGCCCGCCAGTTCGAAAGCCGTGCTCTGGACCCGGTCCAACGCGCGCGCGACCGACGCGATCTCAGCGCCTGCGCGGGCAGGCGCGTGCACCGGGGCAGGCGGGTCGGGCGCACTCGCGCCCGGCGCGTGCCAACTGGCCACCGAGTCCGGCAGCCGCCGAGCGGCGATGTCGTGCGCTTCGTCGGCGAGCGCGGCCAGCGGCCGGACGATCGACCGCAGACAGGCGACCACCAACGCCACCTCAAGGGCGACCGCGAGAACGGCCAGGATCAGGAACACGATCAACGCGCCGGTCGCGTCGTCGCGCAGTTCGGCCGCGCGCTGCCGGAGATCCTCGCCGACCGCGCGTTGCACGTCCCGCATCCGGTCGACGACCGAGGTCATCTGCTCCCACCACTCGACCGGGTCGACGCGCTCGGCGATCGGCCCCTGAGCCGACGCGACCGCCCGCGTCTCGGAGTCAGCGGCCTTCAACGCGGGTTCGGTCTTCAGGCTGTCATCCAACTGGGCCCGCCTGGCCACGGTGGCGTCGTGCTGGAACGCCACGAGCCCGACCTGCTTGGCCGCCCGGATCTCGGTGAAGCGGATGTACTCGCCCGCACCGAACCGGCCTGCGGCGAAGACACCGTTGAGGAATCCGCGTTCCTGCGCGGTGGCCTCCTTGGCCGCGCCCAGCGCGCCCAGCGCCCGCAGGCCGCGCCGGAGGTCCGGGTCGCGCGCTTCGTCCAGACCGGGTTCCACTTCGTTCAGCGCGGCTATTCCGGCGGTGTACCACTGGAACGTGGCGGCTCGGTCGGCCCGGCCCGCGTCCACGTCCTGCCTGGTCGTGACCAATGAGTTGAGCCGGTCGAGCGCGGCGCGCACCGCGGGCGCGCCGGGTGTGCTGTCGTCCGCGACGGCGTTGTTCAACGCTGCCAACGCATTGTCAGCGGCCACCCGCTGCGGACCCACCGTCGCGGCGTAGCGGGACTCGCCGCCGAGCAGACCGTTGGTGAGCCCGCGCTCGCGTTGCAGCTCGTGCGCCGTGTCCTGCACGGTCAGCGCGAGTGAAACAGCTTTCTGCGTGTCGTTGGCCGAGGAGTAGTCGGCGAACTCACCGACGATGGTCACGCCGAGCAGCGCCAGCACGAGCGCCAACGACACCAGGAGGATCTGGGTCAGCTGGTGGCGGATCGTGCTCGGCGCGATCAACCGCTTGATGAGCCGGACCGATTCGGCGGGCACGCCGACGTCGGACGCTGACTGACGGCGTGCGTTCACAGCGTCCTCCGATTATGGAATCGGCAGCCCCATAAAAACGATTCCCTGCCATCGACCCCGCCGGGGCAGGCGATAACCTCGCACGAGGCCAAAACCTTGTCAATACGACAAATGGTGGGCTAGCGCCCGTCTCCATCACTCCCGGTGCCCACTTTCGGCCGTCGATCGAAGTATCTGCAGGTAGCGATGGCGTCGTCATCACTATCAGTGACAATGGCGAGAGTTAACACCATGTGAAGAATGTAAAACACACGTCACCAAGCCCGAACGCTCATGCCGCCAAGTCGGTGCAATTATTCACCGAAGCCCGGCAGGAGAAGTGCGCAATTTTTAACCGCCCCTTTTCGCCAACACCGTGAACTATCGCTTATACCTGGACGTGACATCGCTGCGACCCGGCAGGTGTGTGGAAAATGAAGACGTCTGAATTACCCCAATGGCTCCTGGACCTTGCGACGGCCCGCACGCACTACGAGGAACGGTTTGGCTGGCCGGTGAGCATCTCGATCGTCGAGCGACAACTAGCCATCACACTGGGCCAAACCCTAGACGCGATCACCATGCCTACCCCCCTCGCCACCAAGGTCCACACCCAACTGGGCATCGCGATGCTC
>JBDSAJ010000538.1:0-12251 GCA_039922235.1 Umezawaea sp. | reverse complement strand
AGGACCCGGAGAACCCGATCAAGCGGTACTACACCTACCGCAACCGCGGCTACCTGCTGTCACAGCCGGGCATGCGCAAACTCGGAGCACTCGAGGTGTTCCGCTTCGGCCTGTACTTCCTCGCGGTCCGCAAGGACCCGAAGGCTTTCATCGAGTGGCTGAAGCTCGTACGGCTCGGCCAGCAGGAGCGCTTCTTCCGCAAGTGAGCCGCACGTCGGGGGACCGCTGTGTCCCCCGACGTCGCCTCACGAACGTCGCTGGACCTGTGGTTCCGCGACCGAGTTGACGCGGAACCCAGGCCGTAGGAAAAGAATGGGATACTACAAACCTCGCAGCCACCGCCGTCCGCGAGTTCCTGGAGCCAAAGCTGCTCAACCATCCCTTCCAGGTCGAACGGCGCCAGGTCAACCAAGACGATGTAGTTCTGCTCACGCCTCCGCACGGGATCCTCATGGTTGGCATAAGTGACTCCAGTGATGTCGTGCATCACGCTTTCGGCCATTTCCGCAAACCGTGAATTGCCATCACGAAGCAGTCGACAACCCGGCTTCCGTGACGCTACCGCGCGGTGGTTGCGCTTCACGCTGAATCGCTGATGGCGAAACAGGCTGGCGCGCAGCCACCGCGTGCGGTCTGGTGACGACCATGACCACTTCACGCAAAGCACTGGTACTGCACCTGGCCGGAAACCCGAGCCCGGTGCTCATCGAGGTCACCACCGAGACCGCCGCCGACCTGGGGCCACGGCTCGCCCAGGTCGTCCGCAACGGCCACACGCAGGCGCTGACCGGGGTCAACGGCACGGAGTTCGCGGTGAACTTCAGCCACGTCGCCACGGCCCACTTCGAGGACGTCGAGCGCAACGCGAGCCTCTACGGGAGCATCCGCAAGGAGTTCGGCGAGTGAGACCGTTTGTGCACGCAGCGCAACCGTAGTAGTACGGAGAGCATGACTCCTGGGGAAATCAGCCGCCGTACCGTTCTCACCGCGACCGGGGCCGCCGCGCTGGCGGGCCTGTTCTCCGCCTGCGGCTCCAACACCGGCCGCGGCGGCGGGAGCAACCAGACGCTCCAGCAGTGGTACCACGCCTACGGGGAACCGGGCGTGCAGCAGGCTGTCGAGCGGTACGCCAAGTCGTACGACCAGGCCACGGTGAACGTGCAGTGGAACCCCGGCGACTACGACTCGAAGCTGGCCGCCGGCCTGCTGGCGGGTGGGGTGCCGGACGTGTTCGAGTCGACGTTGGAGATCAGCGCGGTCCGGGCGGGGCAGATCGTGCCGCTGGACGACGTGATCGGCTCGGCGAAGGACGACTTCACCGCGACGATCCTGGCCGGGCACACGGTCGACGGGCAGGTGTTCGGCATCCCGCAGGCCGTGGACATGCAGATGCTGTTCTACCGCAAGAGCATGTTAGAGGCCGCGAACCTCAAACCGCCGTCCACTGTGGACGAGCTGATCGACGCGGCGCGGCGGCTGACGACCGGTGACGTGAAGGGTCTCTTCGCGGGCAACGACGGTGGGGTGGGGGTGCTGGGCGGGCCCGCGCTGTGGTCGGTGGGGCTGGACTACGTGACACCGGAGCACGAAGTCGGGTTCGACGAGCCGTCGGCTGCGGTCGCGATCGGCAAGCTGCGGGAACTGTACGCCAGCGGCGCGCTGCTCCAGGGGGCGGTGAAGGACTGGGCCGAGCCGGACGCGTTCACCCAGGGCCTGGTGGCGATGCAGTGGACCGGGCTGTGGACCGTGCCCGCCGTGCAGGAGGCGCTGGGTGACGACTTCGGGGTGCTGCCGTGGCCGAAGCTGGACGACAGCGGGCGGCCGTCGGTGCCGGTCGGCGCGTACGGGGCGATGGTGAACGCCAAGAGCGCGCACATCGAGGAGGCCAAGGCGTTCGTCAAGTGGCTGTGGGTCGACCGCTCCGACTACCAGGAGGACTTCAACCTCTCCTACGGCTTCCACATCCCGCCGCGGCAGAGCCTGGCGGAGAAGGCCGACAAGCTGACCGAGGGTGCGGCCGCCGACGCGGTGAAGTTCGTGCGGGACAACGCGAAGTCGTCCAACCCGCCGGACTGGATCCCGTCGATGAGGACGGCGTTCGGTGACGCGGTGTCGCGCAGCGTCCGCGAAGGGGCGGACGCGGGCACGGAGCTGAAGGCCGCCGTGCAGAAGACACGGGACGAGCTCAAGCGCCTGTACGGATGAGTCACTCGAACACCCGCGCGTTCTGGCTGTTCGTCGGCCCGTTCGCACTCGGTCTGCTGGCGTTCGTCTACGTGCCGATCGGCTGGAGCGTGGTGCTGTCGTTCTTCGACGCCCGCAACACGGTCACACCGACGGATTTCGTGGGGCTGTCGAACTACGTCGACATGCTCACCGACGGCCCGTTCCTGCGCAGCCTCGGCACGTTCAGCCTGTTCGCGCTGTTCATCGTGCCGCTGACGTTCGTGCTGTCGCTGGGGTTGGCGCTGCTGGTCAACGGGATCACGTTCATGCAGGCGTTCTTCCGGTCGGTGTTCTTCCTGCCCGCGGCGTGCTCGTACGTGGTGGCGTCGCTGGTGTGGAAGCTGTCGATCTTCAACGGCGTCCGCTACGGGCTGGCGAACACCGTGCTGGGCTGGTTCGGCGCGGAGCCGGTCGCGTGGATCGGGTCGACCGACCCGCCGTGGTACTGGCTGGTGCTCGTCACGCTGCGGCTGTGGCTGCAGCTGGGCTTCTACCTGATCCTGTTCCTCGCCGGGCTGCAGCGGATCCCGAAGCACCTGTACGAGGCCGCGTGGATCGACGGGGCGAAGCCGGGGTGGCAGACGTTGCGGCACATCACGCTGCCGCAGCTGCGGACGACGTCGGTCGCGGTGCTGCTGCTCAACCTGATCGCCGCGTACCAGGCGTTCGACGAGTTCTACAACGTGCTCGGCAGCGCTCAGGGCTACCCGCCGTTCGCCCGGCCACCGCTGGTGTACCTGTACTACACCTCGCTCGGCAGCGGCGGGCAGGACTTCGGCCACGGCGGGGCGGGTGCCGTGCTGCTGGCGCTGCTGATCGCCGCGGTGACCCTGGTGCAGGGCAAGGTGATCACCAGGTGAAGGCACTGCGCTACCTCGCGCTGGTGGTGCTGGCGGCGGTGTTCCTGCTGCCGTTCTACCTGATCGTCCGCAACGGGCTGGCCACCGAAGCGGAGATCACCTCGCGCGACTGGCGGCTGTTCCCGGAACGGCCGCACTGGGAGAACTTCGGCGAGCTGTTCGACGACCCGGCGGTGCCGATCCTGCGGAGCGTGGTCAACTCGACCGTGGTCGCCGTGCTCCAGACGGTGGGGCAACTCCTCTTCTGCTCACTCGCGGGGTACGGGCTGGCGCGCATCCCGTACCGGCACGCGGACAAGGTGTTCTACGCCGTCGTCGCCACCCTGATGATCCCGGCGGCGGTGACGTTCGTGCCGACGTTCGTGGTGGTGTCGACGCTGGGCTGGGTCAGCGACCTGCGCGGCCTGGTGATCCCCGGCCTGTTCAGCGGGTTCACCGCGTTCCTGTTCCGGCAGTACTTCCGCAACTTCCCGCCGGAGCTGGAGGAGGCCGCCCGGATCGACGGGCTCGGCCACTGGGGGACGTACTGGCGGATCGTCGTGCCGAACTCGCGCGGCTTCTTCGCCGCGCTCGGCGTGATCGCGTTCATGACGAGCTGGAACCAGTTCCTGTGGCCGCTGGTCATCGCGCAGGACCAGGACGCGTGGACGGTGCAGGTCGCGCTGTCGGTGTTCCTGACCGCGCAGAGCATCAACGTGCACGAGCTGTTCCTGGCCGCCGCCGTCTCGATCGCGCCGCTGGTCGTCGTGTTCCTGGCGTTGCAGCGGTTCCTGGTGCGAGGCGTGGTGGAGAGCGGCATCAAGGGGTGACGGACCGGTTCAGGCGCGAGGGCGTACTCGCACGAGCCACTTCGCAGCACTTCGCCCCGTCGAGCCTGCGCTCGACGGGGCGAAGTGATCAGGACCTCGAATCAACCAAGCATCCGCCAGGCGGTTCGGACCCTTTCGCGTCAGGTCAGTTCTCGAAGACCTTGCGCCAGGATTCGACGGACGTCAGCTCCGGCAGTGCGTCGCGGTACACCTTCTTCAGCCGCGGCCACTCCTGCGCGAGCCTGCGGTAGTTGCGGGCGGAGCGAGCCATCAGCAGGCGGAACTCCTTGGGGTCCCGCTTGCGGAACGCCACACCGGAACCGTCGGCGCTGGACACCGTCGCGCTGTCCAGGTTGCCGAGGAGGAACCAGCGGGCGTTGGTGGCGGGCACGTTGATCTGCGGGCGCTCGACGGTGGAGCTCTCCGGCTCGCGCAGGTTGTGCAGCAGTGCCTTGGACGCCTTCGCCGCGATGACGGCGGGGTTGACCGGCGGCTTCAGCATCTGCTCGGCGCGCACCATGTCGTAGGTGGGCGGCGGGAACTCGCGGGCCGACGTGAGGATCCGGGCGTCGGTGTACTGCTTGCGCAGCTGCTGGATCTCCGGCAGCGCGGTGCGCAGCGAGTCGAACAGCTTGCTCGGGCCCGCGAGGAAGTCCTCGATGGCCTTCTGCTGCACCGCGACGGTGGAGTACTCCATCGACAGCAGGTGCCGCAGCGTGAGCTTGAGGCCCTGCTTGAGCAGCGTGGAGCGGATGTCGTACGGGCTGTGCAGCGCCGCCATGACCAGGCGGTTGCGGGTGTGGAAGTACGCCTGCCAGTCAGTGGCGTCGTTCTTGTCCGTCCACGGCATGTGCCACACGGCGGAACCGGGCAGCGACACCGTCGGGTAGCCGCGCTCCAGTGCGCGCAGCGAGTACTCGGCGTCGTCCCACTTGATGAACAGCGGCAGCGGGTAGCCGGTGCGCTGGACGACCTCGCGCGGGAACAGGCACATCCACCAGCCGTTGTAGGTGGAGTCGATGCGCGCGTGCAGTTCCTCGGTCTCGCGGAGCGTCTCGGTGCCGAAGTCGTGGTCGGTGACCGCGCCGGGCGCCGCGCGCCAGTTGCAGGTCGCCAGGTCGACGACCTCGCCGAAGCTGTGCAGGCGAGCGCGGGCCTGGAGGTTCAGCATGTGGCTGCCGACGATGACCGGCTGGGCGCAGGCGCGGGCGAACGCGTTGGAGCGCAGGACCGCGTCCGGCTCCAGGCGGATGTCGTCGTCCATGAGCATGATCTGGTCGACGTCGGTGTGCTCGATCGCCTCGTACAGGCCGCGGGTGAAGCCACCCGAGCCGCCGAGGTTCTCCTGCTCGATGATCTCCAGCTTGTCACCGAGCAGCTTGCGCGCCTCGGCGTAGCCCTGGGTGTCCTTGACCTTGATGGCGCCCTGGTCGGCGACGAACACCTTCTGCACGACCTCGAGGACCGCGGGGTCCTCGCCGAGCGCCCGCAGCGCGATGACCGCGTCGATCGGGCGCATGGTCGTCATGCCGATGGCGACCTTCTGCTCCGGCAGCGGCGTGTCCGTCGTCCACGCGGCTTCCTTGATCTCCAGCGGCGTGTCGTCGGTGAACACGTCGAACCAGATCCAGCCGCCGTCCTCGAACGGCTTGAGGCTGACGCGCAGTTCGAGGTTCGTCCACGCCTTCGGGCTGCGCACGGCGTGGCCCTCGAGGTGGATGTGGTCGCCGCTGGGCTTGGAGCGGTACACGTCGACCCGGCCCGCGCCGCGCACGGACAGGCGCAGCACGACCTCGTCGACGGTCGTCCAGCGCTTCCAGTAGCTCGCCGGGAACGCGTTGAAGTACGACGCGAACGACACCTTGGCCGAGGCGGGCACCGTCACCGAACGGCGCGAGACGACGTGGCTGTGCACGTTCGCTGGCTCGTCCAGGTAGAGCGGACGCACGTCGAGCGGGTCCTCGTCGCGGGGCAGGATCACCCGCTGGAGCACCTGATTCGGGTTGAGACCTGCTCCCTTGGCCCCGACGCGGACCGAAGCCACGTCGCTGACCTTGTTGTCCGGAGCGGTCGTCTCGATCTTCGGGGCGGCGGCGCTAGGGGCCTTGGCCTGCTCGGTCACGTGCTTCCTCCGGCGAACCGCCATCAACGCGGATTCGGGTTCAGATTCGAACGTTCGACGTGTGGTCATGGCGTGCTTCGCCGTACCGCGAACGCCACGAAGTCGTGGATCAGGCGCGGCGGCGTTAAGCGACATACTACCTACGGACTCGACCAACGCCCGTTCGGGCGCTTGCCGTTCCACCATCTTCACAAATGGTGATCGCCCGGTAGGAATCCGACGTCCTACCGGGCGACCACGATCAGGTGTCGCTCAGATGCTGCCGTCGATCGGCTTGCCGTCCGTGAGGTGCGGCGCGATCTTGTTGTCGAACACGCTCAGCGCGGCGCCGATGGCCATGTGCATGTCCAGGTACTGGTAGGTGCCCAGGCGGCCGCCGAACAGCACGTTGCGCTCCGCTGCCTCGGTCTTGGCCAGCTCGCGGTACCGCTCCAGCTTGACGCGGTCCTCGGCGGTGTTGATGGGGTAGTACGGCTCGTCGTCGTCGTTGGCGAACCGCGAGAACTCGCGGACGATGACGGTCTTGTCCGTCGGGTAGTCCCGCTCGGGGTGGAAGTGCCGGAACTCGTGGATCCGGGTGTAGGGCACTGCCTCGTCGTTGTAGTTCATCACCGAGGTGCCCTGGAAGTCGCCGGTCTGCACGACCTCGCGCTCGAAGTCGAGCGTGCGCCAGCCGAGCTTGCCCTCGGAGTAGTCGAAGTAGTGGTCCAGCGGCCCGGTGTAGACGACCGGGGTGCCCGCGGGGATCTCGTCCTTGACGTCGAAGTAGTCGGTGTTGAGCCGAACCTCGATGTTCTCGTGCTCCGCCATCTTCTCCAGCCACGCCGTGTAGCCGTCGACGGGCAGGCCCTCGTACTTGTCGTTGAAGTAGCGGTTCTCGAAGTTGTAGCGCACTGGCAGCCGGGTGATGTTGGCCGCGGGCAGTTCCTTCGGGTCCGTCTGCCACTGCTTGGCGGTGTAGCCGCGGACGAACGCCTCGTAGAGCGGGCGGCCGATCAGCGAGACGGCCTTCTCCTCCAGGTTCTGCGCGTCGGCGGTCGCGATCTCCGCGGACTGCTTCGCGATGAGCTCGCGGGCCTCGTCCGGCGTGTGCGACTTGCCGAAGAACTGGTTGATGAGCGCCAGGTTCATCGGGAACGAGTAGACCTGTTCCTGGTACTTGGCGAACACCCGGTGCTGGTAGCCAGTGAACTCGGTGAACTGGTTGCAGTACTCCCACACCCGCTTGTTGGAGGTGTGGAACAGGTGCGCGCCGTAGCGGTGCACCTCGATGCCCGTCTCCGGCTCCGCCTCCGAGTAGGCGTTGCCACCAATGTGCTCACGGCGCTCCAGCACCAGGACCCGCTTGTTCAGCTGGGTCGCGGTGCGCTCGGCAACCGTGAGGCCGAAGAATCCGGAACCGACAACGATCAGGTCATAACCAGCGAAGCTCACGGCAGCCGAGGGTACCGGTGACCCCATCATGTTCCCCAATCGCCCCTGTTTTGCGTACTAGTCCCTTGATCAGCCAAAACGGCGACGGCGGATCAGCGCGACCACGCTCAGCGCGAGCGCTCCCACCAGACCGACCAGTCCCGCCACCAGTCCGGCGACGAGCCCCGGCGGCCGCCACGTGAGCGTCAGCTCGCCCGCCTTCGGCACGTCCACCACCACCAGTCCCGCGGGTCCTTCTCGCACGTCCACGGGTTTTCCGTCGAGTTCGGCGCGGTAGCCGGGCCAGTTCAGCCTGGCGAAGACGACCTTGCCCGCGCGGTCGATCCGCAGCGTCTCGCGGGTGTCCGTGGACGCGTCGGCCGTGATTCCTGCATCGGTCCAGGAAACCCGTCCGCCCGGCCACTGGGTTTCCACGTCGCGTCGCAACACCGTGACAAGATCGTTGCGCTCGGCGACGTGCCAGCCGGACGGCGTGACGGGGTTCGGGTTGACCGAGTTCTGCACGACGACGGTCCGCACGCGAAGCAGGTCCAGCAGCGGCGGACCGATGCCGGTGGGCTCCAGCAGCTTGTCCAGCGCCCCCGCGCAGGTCGTGCCGAGGTAGGTCATGCAGGTGGCCTCCTTGAACTTCCGGTAGCTCATGCCGGTGTAGGAGGCGACCGTGGGGCTCTTGAGCAGCAGGCCGTTGTTGCCGACGACGACCGAGCCGACCTGGAACATCGTGCCGCCGTAGTCGTTGCGCTGGAGTTCCGAGACCTGGCGCGGGAACGGGTAGTCGGCCACGTCCCCGTTCTTCGGGAACCAGCTGGTCTGCAGCAGCAGGGACAGCGCGACCCCGGCCACGAGCACCACGGGCAGCGCGCGGGTGTTCGCGAGCCGGACGGCCAGTGCGGTGCCGACCACCAGCAGCGCCAACGACACCAGGTGCCTGCGGTACTCCCACGGCCCGGCCGCGAACGTCAGGTAGGAGGTGAACAGCAGGGCGCCCGCGGTGACCAGCGCCCGCGCCCGCAGGCGGTCCGTGCGCAGCCCGGCGCTCAGCAGCACCGCGAACACCACGCCGAACGCCAGGAAGACGACCTGCACGTGGCGCAGCGGGAACCGGAACATCCACATGTTCGACGGCCCGATGGCGAACAGCAGGTAGCCGGCGAAGACGACGAGCACGGCGGCGAGTTCTCGCCACCGCTGCCGCACGATCCCCCAGTCCAGCCAGGGCAGCAGCGGCACGATGAACCACGCGAAGTACATGCCGGGCACGCTCAACCGGGTCGGGTTGGCGAACGTGGTGATCATCGGCAGGTGGCTGGGCATGGACGGGTTGAGGAAGTCCGACAGCCGCGGCACCAGCATGCCCGTGCTGGCGAAGCCCTGGCCCGCGCGGTCGGTGACGGCGGAGGTCCCCAGCAGCGGCAGGTACACCAGCGGCACGACGAGCGCGATCAGCGCGCCGACGAGCACCAGCCGCAGCAGCGCGGCCCGGTCGCGGGACAGCCAGGATTCGAGCAGCAGCGCGAACAGCACCGCGCACACGCCGAGCAGTCCGTACGGATTCCCCGTGGTGACGGCGAGTGCGCCGAACAGGAATGGCCACAGTGGACTCCCGACGCCCCGCGCGACCCGGCGCGCGGACCACCACGTGTACGGGATCCAGGTGAACGCCATCAGGCCCGCGACCCACGACGCGGTGTCGTAGTAGAGCGTGAAACCGCCGAACGGCAGGGCGATCGCGATGACGGCCGCCGCGGCGGGCTTGGCGCCGTACTCGCGGCACAGCAGGAAGACGCCGAGCGCCAGCAGCGCCAGGAACTCCGTCTTCACCACCAGCGCGGCGAGCGCCAGGTCGTCGAACCGGGCCACCAGCAGGTAGTTCGCCAGGTTGACCGGGTTCCACAGGCCGAACAGGGCTTCGGCGGAGAAGTTGCCGCCCATCCAGTTGTCGACCGACAGGAACACCGGCCACTCGCCCGCCGCGAGCCGCGAGCCGAGGAAGTGCCACGACGGCAGGAACTGCGCCGCGCTGTCGTCCCACACGTAGAAGAACCTGTTGCGCAGGAAGGGGAGTTGCGCGAGCAGCGCGACGATCAGGACGACCACCCCTGCGGGTAGTGCCCTGCGGGCGAGCGTGGTCAACTCGTGAGCTCACTTTCGGCAGTGCGGTTGACCAGCACGAACCGGGCGACGAGGAACGTGAAGGGGATGGCCGCGGCGGCCGCGACGAGCGGCGCGATCCGGCTGTTCATGTCGACCCAGTGCACGAGGAGGTAGAGCCCCGCGGTGCTGATCACGAAGTTGGTCGCGTTGGAGAGCGGGAAGAGCAGGAACTTCCGCCACGTCGGCTTGGTGCGGAAGGTGAAGTAGCAGCTCAGGAAGTACGAGCCGACCATCGCGACGGCGAACGCGAGCACGTGCGCCGCCATGATCGGCAGGACGAGGCAGAACAGCAGGTAGCAGCCGTAGTAGACCCCGGTGTTGACCACGCCGACCAGTCCGAAGCGGACGATCCTGCCGAACTGCTCGTTCACGACGGCGTGCGCTCCACGAAGGGCATGATGACCGGTGCGGCGGCGAGGGGGATGTGGTCGGCGGCCTCGGGTCCGAGCGGGACGGTGACCGGGATCGGCCTGCCGCTGGACTCCTTGACCAGGAAGTGCGGCCTGCGCTTGGTCTCGTAGTAGATGCGGCCGAGGTACTCGCCGATCACGCCGAGGAACAGCAGCTGGAGACCGCCGAGCCCGAGCACGCCGCACATGATCGTCACGTAGCCGGGCACGGACGTCCCCTCGCGCACGGCGTGCACGACGATGAAGATCGCGTAGCAGAAGGCCAGCATGGTGACGAGCCCGCCGAGGTAGATCGCGAGCCGCAGCGGCCGGTTGTTGAACGACACCACGCCGTCGATGCCGTAGTTCAGCAGCTTGCGCAGCGTCCACGTGCTGCTGCCCGCGTGCCGCTGGACGTTCTCGTAGTCGACGACGGCGGTGTCGAAGCCGATCCAGGCGAACAGGCCCTTGGAGAACCGGTTGTACTCGCCGAGCGACAGCAGCGCCTGCACGGAGCGGCGGGTCAGCACGCGGAAGTCGCCGACACCGTCCTCCAGCTCGACGTCCACCACCTTGTTGATCACCCGGTAGTACAGCTGGGACAACACCTTGCGGGCAGGCTTCTCACCCGCGCGGGTGCGCCGCGCGACGACCTGGTCGTAGCCGCCTGCGAGCAGTTCGACCATGCGGCCGAGCAGCTCCGGCGGGTGCTGGAGGTCGGCGTCCATGATGGCGACGAGATCACCGTTGGCCTGGCTGAGGCCCGCCAGCATCGCGGCTTCCTTGCCGAAGTTGCGGCTCAGTGCGAGGTAGCGGAAGCGGGGGTCGCGGTCGGCGAGCAGGCGAAGTTCACCGAGTGTCCCGTCCTTGCTGCCATCATCGACGAGGATGACCTCGAAGTCCTCGGCGACGCTGGGCAGCACGCGGCAGAGCACCTCGTGCAGCTCGGCCACACCGCGCTCCTCGTTGAAGCACGGGATGACCACTGACAGGCGCATGCGATTCCTCCCCGGTACGCACAACTCCACAAAGCAGAAGACGCTTCAGGCCGTCTTCAGGTTGCACCGATATTCTGCGGCGCTCGTCTCCCTGTGGTCACTTTACGCAGTGTTTTCGGGGGCGATAACCTACCGACCTCCGTCGCGAGGTAGATCTCGCGCCAAAATCCCAGGTGGGTTGTGTGCCGAACCACGCAGGCCTGTTGCTGTCCGTAACCACCATCGCGTTGTACCTCGTGATCATGTGGGTCCCAGGGGGGCTCATCGCCGCCGCCGCGGGCCTGCGGAACTGGGCACTCGTCGCCGTCTCGCCGCTGCTCACGTACTTCATCGCCGGTCTGGCCGGGCCGTGGCTGGAGAAGGTCGGCATCCGCTTCACGCCGATCACGTTCGGTGCCTGCGTTGTCGTGATGGCAGCGTTGTTCCTGGGACTTCGACTGTTCACGCGGCGTCGGAACCCCTCGGACGAGCGCTCCTCCGACCCCGTCGAGCCCTGGACGACTCGAGCCCACCTGGCGGTGGCGCTCTGCGTGCTCGCCGCGTTCGGCGTCGGGTTCGCCGTGCTGTTCCAGGCGACCGGCAGTGACCTGAACGCCATCCCGCAGGACTGGGACGCGGTCTACCACGCGAACGGCGTCCGCTACATCGCCGAGACCGGCGATGGCAGTCTCTTCGGCACCAGCCGGATCAACTGGTACGAGCTGCCGGGCAGCCTGTTCTACCCCAACGCCTACCACCTGGTCGGCAGCGTCGTGTACAACCTCGGCGGCGCGCCGATCCCGGCCGTGCTGAACGCGTGCACCGTGCTGATGCCCGGTCTGCTGTCGCTGTCGCTGGTCGCGATGATCCGCCAGTTCGGCGGCCGCGCCGTCACCGCCGGCTACACCGCCCTCATCGCCGCCGCAGCCACCAGCGCCACCTACGACAACCTGTGGCGCGGCCCGCTGCTGCCGTTCACGCTTGGTCTGGCCATCTCGCCGCTGCTCGCCCTCGTGCTCGACCGGTACCTGCGCAAGCCCGGCCTGGACACCGGCGCGGTGTTCATGGCCGGCGCCGTCGGCCTGCTGGCAGTCCACTCCAGCACGCTCTTCAGCGGCGTCATCTTCGCGCTCCCGATCCTGGCGCAGCGCTGGTGGGGCGACTGGAAGACCACGCGCCACGACCTGGTGCGGCTCATCCCGCCGGTCGTCGTCGCGGCCCTCGTGACGGTGCCACACCTGTCCGGCGCCCTCGCGCTCTCGAGTTCCGTCGCGCAGATG
>JBDSAJ010000537.1:0-5317 GCA_039922235.1 Umezawaea sp. | reverse complement strand
GTCCACTTCGGACGTGGATGTGGTGGAGGCGCACGGGACCGGCACGAGGCTGGGTGACCCGATCGAGGCGCAGGCGCTGCTGGCGACCTACGGCCAGGATCGTGCGGAGCCGTTGTGGTTGGGGTCGGTGAAGTCGAACATCGGGCACACCCAGGCTGCCGCGGGTGTCGCCGGGGTGATCAAGATGGTGATGGCGATGCGCCACGGCGTCGTGCCGGAGACGCTGCACGTGGATGCGCCGTCGCCGCACGTTGACTGGTCGGCCGGGGCGATCGAGCTGTTGACCGCGTCCCGTGAGTGGCCTGCGGTGGACCGTCCGCGTCGGGCAGGTGTGTCGTCGTTCGGCGTGAGCGGGACGAACGCGCACGTGATCCTGGAAGGGGTCGCGGGTGAGGTAGAGCGCGCTCCAGATCACTCGCGAAGGGTGCCGTGGCTGTTGTCAGGCCGGTCCGAGCAGGCGCTGCGCGAACAGGCCGCGCGACTGCGGGACCACTTGGCATCGCGCGAGGTTTCTCCGGTCGACGTCGGGTTCACACTGGCGCACGGGCGGGCGGACTTCGAGCACCGCGCGGTCGTGTTCGACGAGGAGTCGCTGGCCGCCGTCGCTTCTGGTGAACCCGGTGCTGGTGTCGTGGTCGGCAACGCTCCCGACGAGGCGCCGCGGGTCGCGTTCGTGTTTCCGGGTCAGGGTTCGCAGTGGGTTGGTATGGCGGAGGAGTTGATCGAGACTTCTGCGGTGTTCCGGGCGCGGCTTGACGAGTGTGCGGAGGCTCTTGCGCCGTATGTGAAGTTGGACTTGCGGGAGACCGGGCGGGTTGATGTGGTGCAGCCTGCGTTGTGGGCGGTGATGGTGTCGTTGGCTGAGGTGTGGCGCTCATTTGGTGTCGAGCCCGGTGTCGTAGTCGGGCATTCGCAGGGTGAGATCGCGGGCGCCGTGGTGGCGGGCTTGTTGTCGCTCGAGGACGGTGCTCGCGTGGTGGCGTTGCGCAGCCAGGCGATTGTGCGGTCGTTGGCTGGTAAGGGCGGCATGGTCTCGGTCTCGCTGCCCGTCGGGCAGGTGGCCGAGCTGATCGGTGATCGGTTGTCGATCGCCGCGGTGAACGGCCCGGCTTCGGTTGTGGTGTCGGGTGATGTGGACGCGTTGGAGGAGTTGGTCGCGTCGTGTGATCGGGCTCGGCGGGTGCCGGTGGACTACGCGTCGCACTCCGCGCACGTCGAGTCAATCGAGTCGGAGTTGCTGGAACTGCTGGAGGTCACGCCTCGGCCGGGCAACGTGCCGTTCCTCTCCACCGTCACCGGTGAGTACGAGGCGGAGCTGGATGCCGGGTACTGGTACCGGAATCTCCGACAGACGGTGCGGTTCGACGCGGCCGTGCGCGCGCTGGAAGGGCACACCTTCATCGAGGTGAGCGCGCATCCCGTGCTGACGCCCGCCATCCAGGACGCGACCGCGGTGGGCACGTTGCGGCGGGACGACGGTGGGATGGACCGGATGCTCCGGTCGGTCGCCGAGGCACACGTGGCCGGTGTCGAAGTGAAGTGGCCGCTCGACGGTGGTCGGCTCGTCGACCTGCCGACGTACGCGTTCCAACGGGAACGGTTCTGGCTCGCGTCGACCGGCGTCGTCGACCAAGCGAGTTTCGGACACCCGTTGCTCGGCACAGCGGTCCGGGTGGCCGGGACCGATGGCCTGGTGTTCACCGGCAGGCTGTCCCGGCAGAGCCACCCTTGGCTGGCGGACCACGCTGTGCACGGGTCGGTGTTGCTGCCGGGCACGGCTTTCGTCGAGCTGGCGATTCGCGCTGGTGACGAGGTGGGCTGCGGTGTGGTGGAGGAGTTGACCCTCGAGGCGCCACTGGTCGTTCCCGAGAGGGGTGCCCTTCACCTGCAGGTCGTGCTCGACGCGCCGCAGGAGTCGGGGCACCGAGCCGTGTCGGTTCACTCCGCGCCGGACAGCCCGGATGCGCCGTGGACCCGGCACGCCGGCGGGCGGATGGCGCCGTCGATGCCGGGGCACACCGACGACCTGCGGTCGTGGCCGCCCGAGGACGCGGACCCGGTCGACGTGCACGGTCTCTACGGCAGGCTGGCCGAAGGCGGCTTCTTCTACGGTCCGGTGTTCCAGGGGCTCCGTGCGGCGTGGCGACGGGGCGACGAGGTGTTCGCCGAGGTCGCGTTGCCCGATGGCGCCGCCGACGACCGCTTCGGCATCCACCCGGCGCTGCTCGACGCCGCTCTGCACGTGGGCGCGCTGGACTCGGTCGTGGGGGATGGCGAAGGCAGGCTGCCGTTCGCGTGGACGGACGTGGTGCTGCACGCTACCGGCGCCACGGCGTTGCGAGTCCGAGTGTCCCCGGCCGGTTCGGACGGTGTGTCGTTGCTCGTCGCTGACGAGGCGGGCGAGCCGGTCGTGTCGGTCGGCGCACTCGTTTCTCGCCCTGCCACGCCGATGCGCTCGCGGGTGGCCGACGACTCGCTCTGGCACGTGGCGTGGACGCCGATCGCGATCGAGCCCGTTGTGCCACAACGCCTGACCCTCTTCGGCGAGGACCACTTCGGCTTCGCGGCCGCCGGATTCGACATCGTGGCGTTCGACGAGGATGCCGCGCCGGGCGACGTCGTGTTGCCCTGCGCCTTCGCAGCGGAGATCACCGATTCGGTGTCCGCAGCGCACGCGGTGCATGCCGCTGTCGGCCGGGTGCTGGAGGTCGTCCGGGACTGGCTCGCCGACGAGCGCCGCGCGACATCACGGCTCGTCGTGGTGACCAGGCGGGCGGTGTCGACAGCGCCGGACGAGGACGTGGTGGACCTGTTGCACGCGGGCGTGTGGGGTTTGCTGCGCTCGACGCAGTCGGAGAACCCAGGCCGGTTCGCCCTGATCGACGTCGACCAGGTCGACGCCACCCTCGCTGCGGCGCTGGCGTTGTCCGAGCCGCAACTCGGGCTGCGCCACGGTGAGGTCCGCGCTCCGCGGCTGCACAGGGCTCCTGCCACTGGTGAGGCCGCGGCGCTGAGCCCGGACGGCACAGTGCTGATCACCGGCGGAACCGGCGGTCTCGGTGCGGAGCTCGCCCGCCACCTGGTGACCGAGCGAGGAGTTCGCAACCTGGTGCTGGTGAGCCGCGGCGGTGGCGCCGAGGAACTGGTCGAGGAGCTCACCGCGCTCGGCGCGAGGACACGGGTGGTCGCCTGCGACATCGCGAACCGCGACGACCTGGCCCAGGTGCTTGCGGACGTTCCGGCCGAGCACCCGCTGACCGGTGTCGTGCACGCGGCCGGTGTGCTCGACGACGGACTCGTCTCGGAGTTGACCGCCGAACGGCTCGACGCGGTGCTGCGCCCCAAGGTCGACGCGGCGCTGCACCTGCACCAGTTGACTGTCGGGCTCGACCTCGAGCTGTTCGCGTTGTTCTCGTCGGCATCCGGTGTGCTGGGCTCACCGGGACAGGCGAACTACGCCGCCGCCAACGCGTTCCTCGACGCGCTGGCGGTCCACCGCCGGGTAAACGGGTTGGTGGGGCACTCGCTCGCGTGGGGTTTGTGGGAGCGCGGCAGCGGCCTTACGGCGGGCCTGGGCGAGGCGGACCGGCGGCGCATGGCACGTGGCGGAATGTCCGCTCTGTCCACTGAGGATGGATTGGCGCTGTTCGACCGGGTGACCGCGGGCGGCGAGAGCTGCACCGTGCCGATCCGGCTCGACGTGCGGGCGCTCGGCCAGGACGTTCCGCCGATGCTGCGGGACCTCGCGCGGCAGCCCGCTCGCCGGGTCGTGCGGACCGAGGAGTTGGACCTCGCCTTGAGGCTCGCCGGGATGAGTGACGCCGAGCGGGCCAGGACAGTGCTGCGGCTGGTGCGGACGCACGCGGCGGCGGCGCTCGGGTACGACACACCGGACGCGATCGAGCCCAAGCGCGGGTTCCTGCAGTCGGGCTTCGACTCGTTGACGGCGATCGACCTGCGCAACCGGCTGACCGCGGTCAGCGGACTGCGGCTGCCCGCGACGCTGGTGTTCGACCACCCCAGTCCCGTAGCGCTGGCCGATCACCTCGTCGCGTCGCTCGTGCCACGGTCCATTGTGGCAGCCGCCGCGGAACCCGTTGCCGCGGAAGTGGTCTCCGCTGACCTGCGGGACGCCAGCGCCGACGAGATCTTCGACTTCATCCGGAAAGAGTTCGGCAAGTCCTGACGCCTGGGGTGACTTTCCTGTGTCCAATGAAGAAAAGCTGCTTGACCACCTCCGCTGGGTGACGTCCGAGCTGCAGCAGACGCGTCAGCGGCTGCAGCGGGCCGAGGCCGGTGAGCAGGAGCCGATTGCGATCATCGGCATGAGCTGCCGGTACCCCGGTGGCGTCGCCTCGCCCGAAGACCTGTGGCGCGTGGTGTCCTCCGGCGAGGACGCGATCTCCCAGTTCCCCGCCGACCGGGGATGGGCGACCGAAGGGCTGTTCGACGACGATCCAGACCGACAGGGCACGACCTACGTGACTGAGGGCGGGTTCCTCGCGGGTGCGGAACGGTTCGACGCCGGCCTGTTCGGCATCTCGCCGCGCGAGGCGCTGGCCACGGACCCCCAGCAGCGGTTGCTGCTGGAGGCATCCTGGGAGGCGTTCGAACGGTCGGGCATCGCGCCGGACTCGTTGCGCGGCAGTGACACGGGCGTGTTCGCCGGCGTCATGTACCACGACTACGCCGCCCGGCTCCCGGAGATCCCGGACGGCCTGGAGGGCTACATCGGCAACGGCAGCGCGGGCAGCGTCGCCTCCGGCCGCGTGTCGTACACCTTCGGCCTCGAAGGGCCGGCAGTCACGGTGGACACGGCGTGCTCGTCGTCGTTGGTGGCGCTGCACTTGGCCGCGCAGTCGCTGCGCGCAGGTGAGTGCTCGATGGCCCTGGCAGGCGGTGTGACGGTCATGTTCACACCAGCCGTGTTCGTCGAGTTCTCTCGGCAGCGCGGACTCGCCGCCAACGGGCGGTGCAAGTCGTTCGCCGACGCGGCGGACGGCACCGGCTGGGGCGAGGGCGTCGGCATGCTGGTGCTGGAGCGGTTGTCGGACGCGCGGCGCAACGGTCACCGCGTGCTGGCCGTGCTCCGCGGGTCCGCGGTGAACCAGGATGGCGCGTCGAGCGGGTTGACGGCGCCGAACGGTCCTTCGCAGGAGCGGGTGATCCGCGCGGCGCTCGCGAGCGCTGGTTTGTCCACTTCGGACGTGGATGTGGTGGAGGCGCACGGGACCGGCACGAGGCTGGGTGACCCGATCGAGGCGCAGGCGCTGCTGGCGACCTACGGCCAGGATCGTGCGGAGCCGTTGTGGTTGGG
>JBDSAJ010000536.1:0-2961 GCA_039922235.1 Umezawaea sp. | reverse complement strand
GCCGCTTGCTCGTCGGCGGCCGGTAGGAGCCGGAGCAGTAGGCGCCCTTGAACCGGATCAGCGACGTCGTGTCGGGGCGCAGGTAGCCGTTGCCGGGGCTGTTGGGCAGCTCGTAGGCATCCGGCACGCCGAGCACGCTGCGGCTCTCCATCGCGGAGAAGGTGCGCAGACCGATCCGGTACGACAGGTGGCTCTCGATCTTGTGGATGCGGCCCTCGTCGAGGCGCTGGCTGGCGAGCAGCAGGTGCACGCCGAGGCTGCGGCCCAGCCTGCCGATCATGGCGAACGTCTCCACGAACTCCGGCTTGCTCGCCAGCATCTCGCTGAACTCGTCGACGACGACGAACAGGGCGGGCATCGGCTCCAGCTGGGCGCCCTGTGCGCGTGCCGCCTCGTAGTCGCGCCGCGAGGCGTAGTTGCCCGCCGCGCGCAGCAGCTCCTGGCGGCGGTTGAGCTCACCCGCGAGCGCGTCCTGCATGCGGTCGACCAGTTCCAGCTCCTCGGCCAGGTTCGTGATGACCGCCGAGGTGTGCGGCAGCTTGTCGAACCCGAGGAACGCGGCACCACCCTTGAAGTCGACCAGCACGAGGTTGAGCTCTTCGGACGAGTGCGTGGCCGCCAACGACAGCACGAGCGTCCGAAGCAGCTCGCTCTTGCCGGAACCCGTCGCGCCGATCAGCAGGCCGTGCGGACCCATGCCCCCCTCGGCGGACTCCTTGAGGTCCAACTCGATGGGCGTGCCGGTCGACGTCATGCCGATGGGCACCCGGAGCCGCTTGCGCGCGGATGCCCGGCCTCGCCGGTAGGTGGGGGGATCGAACGTGCGCAGGTCGCCGAGGCCGAGCAGGTTGGGCAGCTCGTAGTCGCCCGCCAACGGCTCCTCGGTGTCCTGTGCCTCACCGACCCGGTAGCGCGCGATCAGCCGGGCCAGCGCGGCCACGGCCTGCGGGCTCAGCGAGTCCGCGTGGCACAGCTGGCTCGGCACGGGCTTGCCGAGCCGGTCGAAGGTGACCGTGCTCAGCCGCCCGTCGACCACTTGCAGGTGCAGCGTGTGCTCGTGGGCCTGCCAGGGCAGCGCGCCCGACAGGTCGAGCACGATGGTGTTGCGGTACGCCTCGTCGAACACCCGGTGTTCGTCGGGCAGCGTGACACCGTCGAGCACCAGGACCACGAACGGCTCGTTGGCGCTGATCGGGCTGTCCGGTTCGAACGGTGGCCTGCCGATGAAGTCCACGCCGCCGAGCAGGCGCTCCAGCTCGGTGACGCTGTCGGCGACGAGCCGCCGCGGCCCGGTCGCGTCACGGGTGTCGAGGTTCTGGCTGTGCGGCAGCCACTTCACCCAGTCCCAGTGGGCACGGGCCTCGTCGCTCACGCACACCGCGATGCGCGCCTCGCCAGGGCCGTGCGCGGTGGCGAGCTGGGCCAGCACGGCGCGGACGAGCCCGCGGACCTCCTCGGGGTAGCCCTGGAACTGCACGCGGGCGAACGCGCGCAGGTACACCGCGATCGGGGCGTTGTTGAGGGTCGAGTAGGCGCGGATGAACCGACGCAACGCGTGCGCGCACAGCGGTTCCAGGTCCTCCAGCGGTTTGGAGTCCGACGGCGGGTGCAGCTTGGTGGAGCTGCGCTGCTTGCCGACACCGATGCGCACCTCGCCGAAGTCCTCGTGCGCCGGACGTCGTTCCCACAGCCGGTAGCCCATGGCCATCGACCACAGCGAGCGCGGATCGGGGTGCACCCACAGCGCGGCCTTGCGCTGCTGGGACAGCGCGGAGCGCATCTTGCCGCGCAACTGGCCCAGGTAGCGGATGTAGTCACGGCGGTCGCCGCGCAGCTTCTCCTTGTGGTCCACACCGGACTTCAGCATGTTCGCCACGAGCATGCCGACGGCCGCCACGAGCATCAGGCCGCCGCCCACGTAGGCGAGCGCGCCGGAGCCGGGTCGGACGAACATGAGCACCATGGCGAGCGAGCTGAGCGCCATCGGCGCGTAGGTGAGGACAGCACCAACACCGCCGCCGGTCACCTCGGGGACCGCTGGCGGCGGTTGCAGCTCGATCTCGTCGCTGGGCGCGGTCGGCCCCGGCCGGCGCGTCCTGCGCATGAATACCTCGGTGGCCAACTCGGACTCCTCTGGTGAAGGGTTTCCCCCGATGTGGCGATCTGGCTTGATCACCATCTGCGGGGTGGGGCGTGGCGCGGCTAGGTTCCGCAGCACGCTCGTCTTTCGCCAGAAGGATTCCGGTGTTCACATGGAAGAACGCACGCAGCATCGCACAAACGTGCCGACGAGGCTACGGTTCGTTCTCGGCGACAAAGCGGTAGACGTGGCGTTGCCGGGGGATGTGCAGCTGGTCGACCTGCTGCCCTCGATCCTGGCCCAGTTCGGGAAGGAGTGGATCGAACAGAGCGTCGACCATGAGGGCTGGGTCGCGCAACGGCTCGGCGAAGCAGTGCTGGACGAGGACAAGTCACCGGTCGAGCTGCAGCTGCTCGACGGCGACGTCGTCCACTTGCGACCTCGGGGCGAGGAGTTCGCCCCGCTGGACTTCGATGACCTGGTCGACGGCCTGGCCGAACGGGCCCGCGGCGACGCGGGCCGGTGGACGCCGGACCGGTCGCGGTGGATGCTGCGGGCAGGGGCGGCGTTCACCCTGCTCACCGGCTTGGTGGCGTTCTTCGCAGGCCCTGGCACGACGTCGTTCTGGCTGGTGCCCGCTGTGCTGGCGCTCGCGTTCGTCATCGGCGCGGCCGCCGTGGCACGCACGGTCGGCGATCCCGTCAACGCCACCGCGCTCGCGCTGGTCGGCATCCTCTACGCGACCGCGGCGGGGTGGCTCCTCGCGCGGTGGCTCGATCCAGGCGGCGAACTCGGCGTTCCGATCTGCTGCGCACTGGCGATGGCGGTGGTGGCGACCGTGCTCGCCGCGGTCTCCGTCGCCGACTCGGCGCTCATCTTCG
>JBDSAJ010000535.1:0-14542 GCA_039922235.1 Umezawaea sp. | reverse complement strand
CCAGTTGCCGATCCAGTCGTGCACGCCGCGCAGGCTGTACGGGTCGTCGAGCTGCGCGGCCAGCACCGGCGTGACGCCGAGCGTCAGCACGTCCCGGCGGCCCTCCGCGGCGAACCGCTCCAGCAGGTCCACCACGGGCAGGTACGAGTGCGCCCACGCCTGGTAGAGCCACTCCTCGCCGACCGGCCACCCGCCCTGGTGCGCGAGCCACGGCAGGTGGCTGTGCAGCACCAGGCAGAACGTGCCCTCGTCGGTCACGTGCGGACCGCCACGGCCACGAGGTCGAGGCTGGTGTCCAGGTCGTCGGCGGTGAGGTCGAAGTCCGCGCTGCGCACCGACGTGACGGCGGCCAGCAGTTCGGGCGACCACTCGCCGCCGGACAGCACCACGTCCACCTGCGCGTCGATGATCGATCCGCCGAGCGCCTCGTCCAGCTCGCGCAGCCGCGACCCGTGCCGCAGCCCCATCAGCTCCTCCACCCGCAGGCCCGGCACGTCCAGCAGCTCGTGCAGTTCGTCCGGCGCCAGTTCCCTGGTGTGGAACGGGTTGTGCGGTTTGTCGAGGCCGGGCGAGAACGTCAGCCGGTTCGGCGTGGTCATCAGCAGCCTGCCGCCGGGCCGCAGCACCCGCACGCACTCGGCGACGAACTGCTCCTGGTCCCACAGGTGCTCGATGACCTGGAGGTTCGCCACCACGTCCACGGCTCCCGTGCGCAGCGGCAGCGCGGCCAGGTTGCCCCGCACCACGTCCAGCTTCGGGTAGGCGGCGCCGACGTGCGCGGCGGTGAAGGCGTCGTAGTCCAGCGCGACGACCCGCGCGGCCCGGTCGGCGATCAGCGCCGCGCCGTAGCCCTCACCGCAGCCCGCCTCCAGCACCACCGCGTCCGCGCAGTGCCTCAGCAGGTCGAGGTAGGCCGCTTCGTGGCGGCGGAACCAGTAGTTCTCGACGTCGATTCCCGGCACGGTCCGCTCGCCGGTGAGGGGCAGGGGGGCTGGCGTCACCCGGCCAGGGTAGTGGCTCATTACTCGCTGGTAGCAAGTCGGGCGGTGGTGACCGCCCGTATCTGCGATTAACTCGAATGAGTTCCACATTCCGTGCGATAGGAGGCTAATTCGTTACCTGCTGATGGCGCAATGGTCGGGAAACGCTCCGTTAAATAGACACAATCGGGTGACCCGTTGTCCAGATGTTTTGATCTTTAGGACCAGTGTTTACCCTGGTCCTCGGGTACGTGAACGCACTTCAGCACTGCTTGGGGTGGCCCGGAGACGCTGGTTGGCCGTTGGTCATCTCGGTACTCTCAGCCAATCTTCAACAAGGCGGGATGAGTGGTCAGCCATGGGTGCAAAAGAGCAGGAAGTTGTTCCGCTGCACGCGGGTTTCGACGTCGTGTACCGCGGGTTCCACCGACGTCAGGTGATCGAGTACATCGACAACCTGGAAGACCAGTTGCGCTACACCAGCATCGACCGCGTGGAAGCCATGGCTCAGGCCGCTGACCTGCGCAAACTGCTGGAGATGACGCGTCAGGACTTGGAGGGGTCGCGCACGCGGGTCGAACGGCTGGAGATGTCGCCGTCGACGACCGCCGGGGCGACCGAGCGCCTGCACCGGATGCTGATGCTGGCCGAGGACGAGTCGGCCGAGCTGCGGCTCAGGGCCGACCGCGAGGTCACGTCGCTGCGCAGGCGCACCGAGGTCGAACTGACCGAGCTGCGCGAGGAGGCCGACCGGGAGATCGCCCAGCTCCGGGCCGAGGTCGAGGAGCAGGCCCGCCAGACCCGCGAGGCCGCGGCCCGGCGCACCGCCGAGCTGGACCAGCGCGAGGTCGACCTGGAGCGCCGCGCCGCCGAGATGGAAGCGCACCACGTGCAGCGCAGGGCCCAGGTCGACGCCGAGTGCGAGGCGGCGATGGAGCAGGCCCAGCTGGACGCCGACATCCTGCTGGAGGAGACGGCCGAGCAGTGCAACCGGCTCGAGTCCGAGTCCGAGCAGCGCCGCGACAAGGCCCAGACGTTCTTCGACCTCACGATGACCCGCAGGCGCAACGAGGCCGCCCAGTACCTCGCCGAGCAGGAGTCGCTGGCGAAGGCCAGGGGCGAGTTCGTGGTCAAGGTCGCCAGCCGCGAGGCGCAGCGCCGCATCGCGGAGATCCAGCAGCACACCGAGGAACTCCAGGAGCTGCGCCGCACGGTCGGCGCTCAGCTCTCCGCTGCCCGTTCCGCGCTCGCCGCGGCGGCCGACCGGGTGCCGGGGCTCATCCCGGAGCAGGTGTCCAGCAGTGAGAACGGCGCGATCGCCATGCGCGCCTGAGTTCGGGGGAGTTCTTCATGACCAGGAAACGACGCTGGCTCCCGCTGGCGCTGGCCGCTCTGCTCGTGCCCGGTGCCGCGACGGCGTTCGCGTTCACCGTGTACGGCGACGAGCTGACCGACGCGCTGCCGTTCTCCTCCCCGGTCCCCACACCGGAGATCACCGGCGCGGTGCCACGCCTGCTCACCCCGGTCGTGATCGAGGTCCCGATCCCGCCGATGCTCCCCCCACCCGCGCCACCCACGCCTGAAGTGGTGCAGCGCAACGTGACCACCCTGTTCACCGCGAACGGCGTCAAGGGCATCACCTTCACCCCCGGCACGTCCGACTTCATCGGCCGCGGCTCCGACGTGCAGACCGGCGTCGGCAACCTGTTGTGGCGCACCGGTGGCGCGGCGATCACGCTGGTCTCCCACGCCTGGAACGGCGAGACCGCCTCGCACCGCTGCGACGTGCTCGCCATGGAGCGGGCCATGCTCGTGCGCGACTTCCTGATCGGCCGCGGCGTGCCCGTGGAAGCCATCAAGACAAAGGTCATCGTCGATCCGGTGTGGGGGCCGCCGTCGGACGGCGGACCTGCCGTCGACGTCCAGGTGAGTTGAGGGACGGTCATGGCAGGTGCTGTCGCGTTCGTGTTCGGCTTGTGCGCGTTGTCGTTCGCCGCGGGCTGCGTGGTGACCGCCATCATGCTCCGCGCGTCGGTGGCGGAGGAGGAAACCGCACCACCGCAAGCCGACCCGATCCCACTGGCACCACAACCGGAACAACTCGAACTCCGCTGGCCGGACGACCACTTCACCAGCAAACCGATCCACCGCAACCCGGTGGTCAGCCGCCCCACCCCGGCCGCGCTGGACTTGGCTGACCGGGCGGAGGTGGCCGATCGGGTTGAGGTGGTCGAGGAAGTCGACGAACTGGCCGACGAGGTGCCCGAACTCCAGCCGGAACGCTTGGCCGCCGACGGCGAGCCGGTGATCGTGCCTGAGGTACGGCCGGAAGGCGAGTCCGACGGTCCGGCTGGCGCGGGCGAACTCGGTTCAACGGTTGCGACCGAAGGCGGTCCCGGTTCGGTGGGTGCGGCCGAGGGTGAACTCGGTGCGGCGGGTGTGGTCGAGGGTGAACCAGTGGTCGCCTACCCCGCCGAGGCCGAGTTGATCGAGGCCGACTCTGCTGCCAGCGGTGAGATGCCTGCCGTTGGCGCCGAAGCCGCACGGTTCTTCCTCGCCTACGCCGCCCGTCAGAACGCCGCGCTGCAGCCGGAAGGCGAGCCTGCCGCCGAAGCCGAACAGGCAACTGGCCTTGCCGCCGAAGTGTCGTCGGGAGGCGAGTTGGACGCGGGCGCTGAGCCCTTCGGCCTGGCCAGTTGGTTCACGACCAGCAACCCCGAGTCGGCTGAGGTCCAGCCGGTGGAGCAGTCCGCCGGCGAACCCAAGAGCGTTGAGCCGGTCGTCGCCCCCGAGGCGGAACAGATCGTCCCGGCGGTGCCCGCTCCACGGCCGCAGGTTCTGCCACGCCCCGTGCAGATCCGCGAAGCGTCCTCCCGCAAGGGCAAGCGACGGGAGATCAAGCTCGAACTGGTGCCGCAGCCGCCGGACGCGGCAACCGCACCGGAAACCGAGAACGCGCCAAAGATCGAGCCCGCACCAGTTGCTGAACAGGCACAGGCCGCCGAGGTGCCGGCAAGCGTTTCCCAGCCGGAAACCGTGTTCGTCTCGCGCTCCGGCCTGGTCATCGAAGCCGAAGTCGAAGGCAGCCTCACACAGCCCGAAGCCAGCCCTGCGCAGTCTGAGCCTTCCCCCGCGCAACCCGGAGCCGAAACCACGCAGCTCAGCCCCGTGCAGCCCGCGCCTGCTGGCCTCGCACGGCCCGGACCTGCGGAGCTTGAGGCCGGAGCCAACCCCGCACAGCCCGACCCCGAAGCCGTGGTCCCGGAGCAGGGTGTGCGGCCGGAGTCGGTGTCGAGCCTGCCGGTGTCGAGCCTGCCGGTGCTGGTGCCCACGGACGAGTTCCGCAGGCGTTACCTGCGCACCTTCGAAGCGGCCCGCAGGCGGTCCAGCCGCTAGCGCTTGCGGAACTTCCGCAGCATCTGCTGGGCCTGCGCGCGCTTCTGCGGGTCCCGCGCCATGATCTTGGCCTTCTCGGTCATCTGCCGCCCCTTCGGGCTGCGCACGTAGGCGACGATCTTGCTGAACAGCGAAGCCATGGTGTCCTCCGAGGAAGTGGGTTTGTCCTGTTTGTACCCACTCCACTGCTACCACGAAACCTAGAACGGCGAGATGCTCACGCCGAGCGCGCCTGGGCCGACGTGGGCGCCGATGGCGGAACTCACCTGCGTGACCATGTACTTCCGCGCGCCGGGGATCTTCTTCCGCAGTCGTCGCATGAGGTCGTGGGCGCGGTCTTCGGCGGCGAAGTGCTCGACCGCGACGTCCACGCGGTCCTCGCCCGCCTTCTTCGCCGCGATGTCGACCATGCGCTTGAGCGCGCGCTCGCTCCCCAGCACCTTGTCCAGCGGGGTGATCTGGCCGTCGGCCATGGTGAGCAGCGGTTTCATCGACATGGCCGTGCCGAGCAGAGCCACGGCGGGGCTGATGCGGCCGCCGCGCTTGAGGAACTCCAGGGTGTCCACGTAGATCAGCTCGGTCCCGCGCTGGAAGCTGTGCATGGCCGCGCCGATCACCTTCCGGGCGTCCCCGCCGCGCGCGGCGGCCTCGGCGGCGGCCAGCACGGCGTAGCCGAGGCTCATGCCGCACGTGCCGGTGTCCACGACGTGCACCGGCACCCGCACCTGCTTGGCCGAGTCGCGCGCCGTGTCGACGGTGGCCGACAGTCTCGACGACACGTGGATCGACACCACTGCTTCGGCCCCCGCTGCGGCCGCGTCGGCGTACGCCCAGTAGAACGCACCCGGATCGGGCGGGATGGTGGTGACCGAGAGGTTGCCGCGCATGGCTTCGACCAGGGTGGGCACCGCGATGCGCGACTCGTCGTCGAACTGGTCGCCGATGCGCACCTGGATCTGCGCGACGGTGATGCCGAGTTCGTCGGTCAACGCGGCCGGGAGGCTCGCGGTCGAGTCCGTGACTATGGCGACACGCCGATACATGTAATCGAACCCTAGCTGCCCGAATGGAGTAGCGGACGCCGTATGCCTCTTGACCGGTCAAGGGCCTGGTGGGCGCCACCGTGAGTACCGTCACGCTTGCAAGGTGCTTGCCGCCGTTTGCACTGGTGCTACTCGTGGGTAACATAATGGTGGTCGACACCACCATGCCAATGCGGCGAGGACATGGCAGGGTCGCGTAAATCCGGCGACCAGCGCGCCTCCCAGCAGTCGCCTAGTCACGTCGCCGCCCGTACGCAGGAGGTCGAAGAGGACCTATGAACATTGTCGTCCTGGTCAAGCAGGTGCCTGACACCTGGTCCGAGCGCAAGCTCACCGATGCCGACCACACCCTTGACCGCGAATCCGCGGACGCCGTCCTCGACGAGATCAACGAACGTGCGGTCGAAGAGGCGCTGCTGCTCAAGGAGGCTCACGGCGGCGAGGTCACCGTGATCGCCATGGGTCCGGCTCGCACCACCGATGCCATCCGCAAGGCGCTCTCCATGGGCGCCGACAAGGCGGTGCACGTCTCCGACGAGGCGCTGCACGGTTCGGACGTCTTCGCCACCGCCAAGGTGCTCGCGAAGGCGATCGGCACCGTCGAGGGCTTCGACCTCGTCATCGCGGGCAACGAGGCCACCGACGGTCGCATGGGTGCGATCCCGGCGATCCTCGCGGAGTACCTCGGTCTGCCGCAGGTCACGCAGCTGCGCAAGCTGACGGTCGAGGGCACCACCATCAAGGGTGAGCGCGAGACCGAGGAAGGTGTCGCGCACCTGGAGGCGACCCTCCCCGCGGTGGTCAGCGTCACCGAGAAGATCAACGAGCCGCGGTACCCGTCCTTCAAGGGCATCATGGCCGCGAAGAAGAAGCCCGTGTCCACCCTGACCGTCGCCGACCTCGGTGTCGACGCGGGCGAGGTCGGCCTGAACGGCGCGTGGTCCGGTGTGCTCGAAGCATCCCCGAAGCCGCCGCGCAGCGCGGGTCAGCGCATCGATGACGAGGGTGTCGGCGGTTCGAAGATCGCCGAGTACCTCGTCGGCCAGAAGCTCATCTGAAGGCGAGGGATCACATGTCTGAGGTACTCGTCCTCGTCGACCACGTCGACGGAGACGTCAAGAAGGTCACCTATGAGCTCCTATCCGCCGCGCGCCGTCTCGGCGAGCCGTCCGCGGTGGTGGTCGCAGCGCCCGGCACCGCGGCCAAGGTGAGGGAGTCGCTCGGCCGGTACGGCGCGGCGAAGGTGTACGCGGTCGAGTCGGACGACGCCGTGAACTACCTCGTCACCCCGAAGGTCGACGCGCTGGCCGCGATCGCGGGCACGGCGTCGCCCGCCGCGATCCTGGTCTCCGCCACGGTCGAGGGCAAGGAGGTCGCGGGCAGGCTCGCCGCGCGCCTCGGCTCCGGCCTGCTGGTGGACGTCGTGGACATCGACGAGGACGGCACCGGCACGCAGTCCATCTTCGGTGGCGCGTTCGTGGTCAAGTCGAAGATCACCACGGGCGTCCCGGTCATCACCGTGCGCCCCGGTGGCGTCGAGGCGTCCGAGGCGGAGGGCGCGGCGGTCGAGGAGACCGTCGAACTGCCCGCCGTGGACACCGCGAAGGCCACCAAGGTCACCGGCCGCGAGCAGATCGTCGGCGGCGACCGCCCCGAGCTGACCGAGGCCTCGGTCGTCGTCTCCGGCGGCCGCGGTGTCGGCAGCGCGGAGAGCTTCGAGGTCGTCGAGAAGCTGGCGGACAGCCTGGGTGCAGCGGTCGGTGCTTCGCGCGCCGCCGTCGACTCCGGCTACTACCCGCACCAGTTCCAGGTCGGCCAGACCGGCAAGACGGTGTCCCCGCAGCTGTACATCGCGCTGGGCATCTCCGGCGCGATCCAGCACCGCGCGGGCATGCAGACCTCGAAGACGATCATCGCCGTCAACAAGGACAACGAGGCCCCGATCTTCGAGATCGCGGACTTCGGCGTCGTCGGCGACCTCTTCAACGTGGCTCCCCAGCTCACCGAGGAAGTCTCCAAGCGCAAGGGTTAACCCCCACCCCGAACCGCCCGGCCCGCACCCGCGAGCCGGGCGGTTCGTCGTTCGTGAGTCAGCGTTTGGTGGCGCGGTACTCGGGGGCTTCCGGGCGTTCGGTGAATTCGAGGACGGTCGCGCCGGGGATGTCGCGCAGTGCGGCGAGCACCTCGGTGGGGGTGGCGCGGAAGAACTCGCGGCGGTGGTTGACCTGGTTGAGGCGGCGGTCGGCGAAGCGCTCGTGCAGCGTCCGCACGAGGCTGAGTGCGTCGCGGTGCAGGATGACGGCGTGCACGTCGAAGCGGAACGGCACGGAAGCGTCGCCCAGTTCCCGGATCCGGTCGTACGGGTCCAGCCGCCGGGTCATCCCGATGTTCACCACCCCGGCCCCGAACGCCCCGATGTTGCTGATCACGTACACGTGACCGGTGCGGGCGTTCCCCGCCAGCTCCTCAACGGCCACCCGGCCGGCCTCGATCTCCTCCAGCCGTGACCTCAGCGCCAGCGCGGCGACGGATTCCCCGTCACCCCGCCGGAGCATCGCGGCGAGCGAGCTCTCGACGTGCGCCTGGTCCTTGTCCAACTTGGCCCGCGCACGCTCGTAGTCGCGCGCCGCGGCCGCCTGCTCCTTCATGTTCTCGCTGAGGGCGCGCGCTTCTTCCTTCTCCGCCTCGACCTTGGCCCGGTGGTCCGCCGTCAGCACGATCTCCGCGCACCGCAGCCGGTGGTAGCGGTCGTCGATGGCGATGTCCATCGGCTGACCGAGCCGCGCGATCGTCTCGGAGATCTTCGTCAGCCGTTCCACGGAGTTCTGCCGCGACTGCGGTTTGACCGTCCGCACGCAGTTGTCGGCCTCGGTGTTGTACGCCCGCAGCAGCAGTTCGGAGAAGTCGTCGACCATCTTCTTGCCCTCGGTCAACGAGCCGTTCACCTGCCAGTTCGTCGTCGCCGTCACGGCGTTGCCGGTGCGCAGGAACGCCTTGATGTCCTCCTTGAGCGCGCCGATCCGCTCCTGGTACGCGACGGCGTCGTCCAGCGGGTGCGCGTAGGCGTACACGCCCGCCGCCTGGAGCACCGCGGTGTCCTTGGCGTTGATCAGCTCGTCCCGCACGGCTTCCAGTTCGGCACGGGCGCGCGACACCTGCGCCAGCACGTTCTGGAGTTGTGCCTCCATCAGCCGGATGCCCTCGGCCCGCACCGAGTCGTCCATCGCGCCCGCGGTGGCGAGCAGTTCGCGCAGCTGGGCGTTCTCCGCTTCCAGCGCTTTGCGGCGGCTGCCGAACCCGTTGGCCGCCGGTGGCGGGATGACGGGCACCCTGATCCGCGGCACGGGAGCGGTCAAGTGCGCCTGGGCGATGGCGCCCCAGAACTGCCAACCCGCTGGTGCGGGTGGCCAGGAGGGGTCCGGTGCCCAGCCAGGGGGAGGCACCCAGCCATGAGGTGGCCTCGGCCACCCCGGTGGTGGGCGGAACCGCCTGACCTCCACGTGCATTCTCCTTGTGTGAGCGGGTGGTGGACTCATCGAGGCCTGCCGCGCGGGCGTTACTCCGCGATAGCAGCTCTTCCTGAGCGGAAACTGAGAACGTGCCATTCACCGGAATAGCACGTACGCGTCATCGCTTCGACCTGCCGCCGGTACCCGTCGGGTCGGTAGACCTTGAGCCATGACGCAGCCGCAACTGCTTGTCAGCACCTCACGGCCCGTGACCGGCACGCCAGGGTACTCCCTCCTGGTTGCGCGTGACAGCGACGAAGTCGTTGCCGCACAACGGCTCCGGTACCAGGTCTTCGCCGAGGAGGTGGGTGCGTCACTGCACACCTCCGTTGAAGGATATGACGTCGACCGGTTCGACGAGTTCTGCGACCACCTGATCGTCCGCGACGACTCGACCGGCGAGATCGTGGGCACCTACCGGATGCTGCCGCCTGACCGGGCGTGGGAGGCGGGCGGCTTCTACTCGGAGACCGAGTTCGACCTGTCCAACCTGGCACATCTGCGCCACACGCTGGTGGAGACCGGTCGTTCGTGCGTGCATCCCGATCACCGCAGCGGCGCGGTGGTCAGCCTGGTGTGGGCTGGAATCGCGCGGTACATGCTGCTCTCGGGCCACACCTGGCTCGCGGGCTGCGCGTCGGTGTCCCTCGCGGACGGTGGTGAGCACGCGTCGGGCGTCTGGGAGGCGGTGCGCGCCAAGCACTACGCCGACGAGGAGTTCCGGGTCCGGCCGCTGAACCCGTGGATTCCCGGTCCGGCACCGGCGAAGACCGTGCTGCCGCCGCTGCTCAAGGGCTACCTGCGGATCGGCGCGAAGGTGTGCGGCCCACCCGCGCACGACCCGGACTTCGGCGTCGCGGACCTGTTCGTCCTGATGAACCCGGCGAAGATGGACCAGCGGTACCTCAAGTTCTTCCTCGGGGAGACACCGTGACGCACGCGTGGATGCCGAACTCCCCGTGCGGTGACGGCTGCCTGGACCGGTCCGCCCCGGCGGTGAGCGCTTTCCGCGCCGCGTTCCGGCTCGTGGCGGCGGTCACCGTGCTGCTGGCCGGGGTGTTCGTGGTGCTCTTGCGCGGGAACGCCCGCGAAACCGTGTTGCGGCAGTGGTTCCGGGTGCTGCTGCGGGCGTTCGGCGCCCGGATCGACGTGCACGGCCCGGCCCGGTTCCAGGAGACGCCGGGACGCGGGGTGCTGGTGGTCAGCAACCACGTGTCGTGGCTGGACGAGCTGGCGATCGACGGCGTGCAGCCGATCCGCATGGTGGCCAAGCGCGACATCCGCGACTGGCCGGTGCTCGGCCGGGTGATCACCTCGGCCCGCACCGTCTACCTGGACCGCGAACGGCTGTCACTGCTGCCCGGCACGGTCGCCGAGCTGGCGGGCGCGCTGCGCGAGGGCGCGGCCGTCGGCATCCACGCCGAGGGCACGACGTGGTGCGGCCTGGCCTCGGGCGGCTACCGGCCCGCGCTGTTCCAGTCCGCGCTCGACGCCGGTGTCCCGGTGCGCCCGGTGGTGCTGCGCTACCGCCTCGCCGACGGCACGCCGACGACCAGCCCGGCGTTCGTCGGCGCGGACACGCTGCTCGCCTCGGTCCGCCGCGTCGTCCGGCTGCGGGGTCTGGTGGTGGAGGTGCACGTGCTGGACGAGATCGCGCCCGGCCGCGCGGACACCCGCCGCGAGCTGGCCGCGCTGGTCCAGCGGGAGGCCGAACGGGTGGCGCACGGCACGTCTACCAGGGCGCATATCCGCTTGACCTCCACCCCGGTCGAGGTTGAACGATAGGGTGGTGACCATCACCGAGAGCGCAGAGAAGAGCAGGCTGTGGGCCCCGGACCGCCGAGGGCCGACCGCGGGGATCATCCTCCTGGTGACGCTGCTGGCGTTCGAGGCGATGGGCGTCAGCACGGCCATGCCGCGGATGGTGTCCGACCTGCGCGGTGACGAGCTGTACGCGTGGCCGTTCGTCGCCTTCCTCTCGGCCAGCGTGATCGCGACGGTGCTGTCCGGCCGGTTCAGCGACCTGCGCGGCCCCAAGCCGGTGCTGCTCGCGGGTCCGCTGGTGTTCCTGGCGGGGCTGCTGGTCGCCGGGTTCGCCCAGGACATGGGGATGCTGCTCGCGGGCCGCGTGCTCCAGGGCTTCGGCGCGGGCATGCAGATCGTCGCCATCTACGTGGTGATCGGCCTCGTCTACCCGGAACGCGACAGGCCGGCCGTGTTCGGCGCGCTGGCCGCCGCGTGGGTCGTGCCGTCGCTGGTCGGCCCCGCGCTCGCGGGCTTCTTCACCGAGCAGTTGACGTGGCGGCTGGTGTTCCTCGCGCTGGCCCCGCTGGTGCTGATCGGCTTCCTGCTGCTCGTCCCGGTACTCCGCACGCTGCCGAAGCACGTCGACAGCGCCATCCCGGTTCGCCGCGGCCTGCTGCTCGCCGCCGTCGGCGGTGGCGTGGGCGTCGCGGCGCTGAGCTGGGCCGCGCAGCACCCGCGCGGCCTCAACCTGGTGCTCGGCGTCGCCGGGATCGTGGTGCTGGTGCCGTCGCTGCGGGTCCTGCTGCCCAAGGGCACGCTCGCCGCCCGCCGCGGCCTGCCGGTCACGGTGCTGGCCCGCGGGATGCTCTCGGGCTCCTTCTTCGCCACCGAGGCGTTCATCCCGCTGACCCTGACCTCGGTCCACGGCTACTCGCCGCTCGCGTCCGGCATCCCGCTGACGCTCAGCGCGCTCGGCTGGTCCGCGGCGTCGATGTGGCAGTCCCGCAAGCCGGAGATCCCGCGCGGCACGCTGGTCCGCTGGGGCTTTGTGCTCAACGCCACGGGCATCGCGGGCGTGACGCTGATCGCCCCCGAGTGGGGTCCGGCGTGGGCGACCGCGCCGCTGTGGGCCATCGCGGGCGCGGGCATGGGCCTGGCGATGTCCAGCGTGAGCGTGCTCGTGCTGGCCGCCTCCACGGACGCCGACCGGGGCTTCAACTCCTCCGCGGTGCAGATCAGCGACATGCTGGGCTCGGCGTTCCTGATCGGCCTCGGCGGTGTCGTGGTCACCACGTTCGCCTCGACGAGCGCCCCGACGGCCGCGATCATCCCGTTCGACCTCGCGATGGCGGCGCTGGCGGTGCTGGGCGCGTTCCTCACAGGTCCGCGCACCAAGCCCGTTGCCTGAACGCGTTACGCTGGGAGTGCGATGGCCTACCTCGATCATGCCGCCACCACGCCGATGCACCCCGATGCGATCACGGCGATGACGCGGGCTTTGTCCACCCTGGGCAACGCCTCCTCGCTGCACACCTCCGGCAGGCGTGCGCGCCGGGCCGTGGAGGAGTCGCGCGAGGACATCGCGGACGCGCTGGGCGCCCGGCCGTCCGAGGTGATCTTCACCGGCGGTGGCACCGAGAGCGACAACCTGGCCGTCAAGGGCATCTTCTGGTCGCGCAGCCAGGCCGACCCGCGCCGCAGGCGGGTGCTGGCGTCCGCCGTCGAGCACCACGCCGTGCTGGACGCGGTGCAGTGGCTCGCGGACCAGTGCAGCGCCGAGGTGACGTGGCTGGAGACCGACGCGCACGGCCGCGTGCACCCCGAGGCGCTGGAAGAGGCCTTGCAGGGCGATGACGTGGCGCTGGTGACGGCGATGTGGGCGAACAACGAGGTCGGCACGATCAACCCGGTCCGCGAGCTGGCCGCCGTGTGCGCCGCCCGCGGCGTGCCGTTCCACACCGACGCGGTGCAGGCCGTCGGCTCGGTGCCGGTCGACTTCACCGCGAGCGGCGCGAACGCGCTGACCATGACCGGCCACAAGGTCGGTGGCCCGTACGGCGTCGGCGTGCTGCTGCTCGGCCGCGACGTGCCGTGCACCCCGCTGCTGCACGGCGGCGGCCAGGAGCGCGACGTGCGGTCCGGGACACTGGACGTGCCCGCGATCGTGGGTCTCGCGACCGCCGTGCGGCGGGCCGTCGAGGAGCAGGAGCAGCACGCCGCGACCGTGGCCGCGCTGCGCGACGAGCTGATCGCCTCGGTCCGCGCGGTCGTGCCGGACGTGATCGTCAACGGTGACCCCGGCCCGCTGCGGCTGCCCGGCAACGCCCACCTCACGTTCCCCGGCTGCGAGGGCGACAGCCTGCTGATGCTGCTCGACGCCAAGGGCATCGAGTGCTCGACCGGCTCGGCCTGCACGGCGGGTGTCGCGCAGCCCAGCCACGTGCTGCTCGCGATGGACGTCGAACCCGCGCTGGCACGGGGTTCGCTGCGGTTCTCGCTGGGGCGCACGTCGACCGCGCAGGACGTGCGAGACCTGGCCGGGGCGATCGGCCCGGTCGTGGAACGCGCGCGCAGTGCCGGCCTTGCGGGTTTGAAGCGGTCTCGGGGCAAGAACATCAAGGCGGAGGTGTAGCGATGCGGGTGCTCGCGGCGATGAGCGGCGGAGTCGACTCCGCGGTGGCGGCCGCACGCGCGGTCGAAGCGGGCCACGACGTGACGGGAGTGCACCTCGCGCTGTCCGCCAAGCCCGGCACGCTGCGCACCGGCGCCCGCGGCTGCTGCACGATCGAGGACGCGCACGACGCCCGCCGAGCGGCGGACCTCATGGGCATCCCGTTCTACGTGTGGGACTTCGCCGAGCGCTTCACCGAGGACGTGGTGGACGACTTCGTCGCGGAGTACGCGGCGGGCCGCACCCCGAACCCGTGCCTGCGCTGCAACGAGCGGATCAAGTTCGAGGCGTTGCTGGACAAGGCGATCGCGCTCGGGTTCGACGCCGTCTGCACCGGCCACTACGCCCGGCTGTCCACCGAGGGCGGTGTGGTCGAGCTGCGCCGCAGCGCGGACGACGGCAAGGACCAGTCGTACGTGCTGGCCTCGCTGACCCGCGAGCAGCTCTCGCACGCCATGTTCCCGTTGGGGGACAGCACGAAGACCGCCGTCCGCGAGGAGGCCGCCGCGCGCGGGCTCGGCGTGGCGGAGAAGCCGGACAGCCACGACATCTGCTTCATCCCGGACGGCGACACGCAGAAGTTCCTCGGCAACCGGCTCGGCGAGTCGCCGGGGCTGCTGATCGACGACGAGACCGGGGCCGTCCTCGGGCGGCACGCGGGCGTGCACGAGTTCACCGTCGGCCAGCGCAAGGGCCTCGGCATCGACGCCCCGGCCCCGGACGGCAAGCCGCGGTACGTGCTCTCGCTGGAGCCGGTGTCGGGCAACGTCCGCGTCGGCGCGGCGGAGAAGCTGGCCGTCACGGAGATCACCGCCGTGCGCGCCTCGTGGCCGAACGGCGTCCCGCTCGACGGCCCGGTCGAGTGCGTCGCGCAGGTCCGGGCGCACGGCGGCACCGCGCCCGCCGTGGCCGAGGTGGTCGGCGACGAGCTGCAGGTCCACCTGCGCGAGCCGCTGACGGGCGTGGCCCCCGGCCAGGCCGTCGCGCTGTACCGGCCGGACACCGGTGGCGACCTGGTGCTGGCGAGCGCGACCATCGACGCCACCGGCTGAGTTGGCTGACGGTCACCCTGGTTCACCCGATGGGCCCAAAAGTGCCCCTTTCGGAGTCTTCGGCGCGGGGTTCGGCCGTGGCACGCTGCTCCGCATGACGCAGAGCGGGACGAGGACGGCGGCGGACCGGCTGGACCTGGAGACG
>JBDSAJ010000534.1:0-10510 GCA_039922235.1 Umezawaea sp. | reverse complement strand
CGCCGGACACCCGGCCCGGCGGGGCCTACGACCGGTATCTGGCACGGCTGGCCGCGGAGGGCAAGTTCTCCGGTGTGGTGATGCTGTCGCACCGGGGTCGGACGGTGCTGTCCCGCAGTTACGGCATGGCCGACAGGGAGAAGGGCATCCGCAACCACGAGGGCATCGCGGTCAGCATCAGCTCGGCGGCCAAGCCGTTCTGCGCGGTGGCCATCCTGCAGTTGGTGCAGCAGGGCAGGGTGAAGCTGACGGACAAGGTCGGCACCTACCTGACGGGCTTCGCCAAGGAGATTTCCGAGCAGGTGACCATCCACCACATGCTCACCGACAGCTCCGGGCTGGAGAGCCCGAAGTCGGACCTGGAACGCGTCTTCTCCAGCCGGGAGGAGGTGCACGAGTACCACGAGCAGTGGACCCGGCAGGCGAAGCTCGTGGCTGCTCCCGGCACCGGCACCATCGGCCACTCCGGCGCCAACTTCGGCATTCCCGTGCAGATCGTGGAGGCCGTGACCGGCATGACGTACTGGGACTACGTGGAGGAGAACATCTTCCGGCGCGCGGGCATGACCGGCTCGGCGTTCTACACCAGGCCGCAGTGGCTCACCGACCCGCGCATCGCGCACTCGTACATGACGCTGGCCGACGGCAGCCAGGTGGACGCCGTCCGCAACCTGGACAAGGGCAGCCCGTACGAGTACGAACTGGGCAAGAACCCCGGCCGGAGCTTCATCGACTACGACGGCTTCGCCACCGCTCCGGACCTGGTCCGGTTCGCGCACGCGCTCTACGACGGCACCGTGCTGGAACGCCCCTACGGCGAGGTGCTCACCTCGGCCAAGATCCCTCACGGTCCGCAGCCCGAGGAGGGGAGGTCGGCCTCCGCCGAAACGTCGTACGGGGCCTACCTGATGGCGGTCGCGATCACCAACGGCCAGTGGGTGTTCGGGCGTGCGGGCGTGAACCCCGGCAGCGTCGCCAGCTGGAACATCTACCCGCACACCGACTGGGTCGGCGTGGTCCTCGGCAACAGCGACCACGTGCCGTTCCGGGAGATCCTCGACGAGGAGGTCAAGGCCGTCACCGGCAGGCGCTGACGCGTGACTCGGGGGCCGATCGCCGACGGCGCCGGGTGATTGGTCCCCTTGTGCCGCAAGGCTTCTCATCAATCGAGACAGTGGATTGACACTTTCCGCGCCGAGGTACAAGCTAAGTGTTACGTAATGGTCACGGGCGTGGCTCCGGGCCGGGTCGGGCATGCCGGTCGATGCCGGTTCCTGGTCCGGCGCGGTGTCACGCACCGCCTCCGTGACCGTTGGAGCGCCGATCGCCGCCGGACGCGCCGCACGTACCTGCCGATGAGCTGCAACGCGGGCCTCACACGTGCGCCCGCGGCGATGCCGCGCGCCGGTCGTACCGCCGCGCGGAACGAAGGAGTTCAGCGCATGAAGATCAGGCAGAAGGTCTTGGTCGCCATCGCCTCGTCGCTGGCGGTGGTCGGCCTCGCCATCCCGGTGGCCACACCAGCGTCAGCGGCGTCGTTGACCGAGATCACCGGTTTCGGCAGCAATCCCGGCGGGATGCGGATGCACGTCTACGTCCCCGACGCCCGCCCGGCCAGTCCGGGGATCGTGGTCGCCATGCACGGCTGCGGCGGCTCGGGACCCGGCTTCTACTCCGGCAGCGAGTTCGCCTCGCTGGCCGACCGGTACGGCTTCATCGTCATCTACCCCAGCGCCCAGCAGGAGGCGGGCTTCGGCAAGTGCTTCGACACCTGGTCGGAGGCGGCCAAGCGACGCGGCGGCGGCAGCGACCCGGTCTCGATCGTGTCGATGGTGACCTACGCCGAGCAGCGCTACGGCGGCGACCCGAACCGCGTCTACGTCACCGGTTCCTCCTCCGGCGGCATGATGACCAACGAGATGCTCGCGCTCTACCCGGACGTGTTCAAGGCGGGCGCCGCGTTCATGGGCGTCCCGTTCGACTGCTTCGCCAACGCCGCCGACTACCCGCCCGGCGGCAAGTGCACGAACGGCACGATGAACCGGACCCCGCAGCAGTGGGGTGACTCGGTCCGCCGGGCGTACCCCGGCTACACCGGTGTCCGTCCGCGCATGCAGTTGTGGCACGGCACCGCCGACACTCTCGTGCCGTACTCGCTGCTGCAGGAGGAGATCGAGCAGTGGACGAACGTCTTCGGGTTGAGCCAGACCCCGACGTCGTCCGACACGCCCCAGACCAACTGGAACCGCCGCCGCTACGCCGACACCTCCGGCACCGTCCAGGTGGAGGCGTACAGCATCCAAGGCGCCGGGCACAGCCTGCCCGCGGGCGGGATGGCCGCGCAGGCCGTCGCGTTCTTCGGCCTGAATGGTCCCAGCGACCCGACTACTACTACTACTACTACTACTACTACTACCACCACGACCACACCGCCGCCAGGGTCCGGCCCGTGCAAGGTCACGGCTTCGGTGAACGCGTGGAACAACGGCCTGACCGAGAACATCGTCATCGCGAACACGGGCACCACGGCGGTCAACGGCTGGTCGCTCGTCTTCACTCTGCCCGGTGGGCAGACCATCACCTCCGGGTGGAACGCCAGCTACTCGCCGTCGTCCGGGCAGGTCACGGCGCGCAACGCAGGTCACAACGGCGCCATCGCCCCGAACGGCTCGGTCGAGGTCGGGTTCCAGGCCACCCACACCGGCAACACGGCCAAGCCCACCTCGTTCACCCTCAACGGCTCGTCCTGCTCCACCGCCTGATCAACGGCGAGCAGCCGGTCGTCGGCACCCCTTGCCCGTCCCGAACCGTGGCACCGGTCGGGACGGGCAAGGCGGGTTCGTAGATTTGTCTGCGACAGCCGGCGGCGATGCCCTGACGTCGGACTGCCTGGCCTCAGCCGTAGACGGTGGCCTGCTTCGACGTCTGCCGCACCCCGTTGGGGCCGTTGAGGAAACGCTCGCCCCACGGGGTGAGGTCCGCCGGGTTGAACGAGCGGACCAGGTCGAGGTACTCGACCCCGCCGCCGTTGCCGCTCCACGACCAGCCGAGGTAGCCGATGCCGCGGTCCTGGGACTGCGCCATGATCGCGTCCTCGTCCGGGTCGCCGTCGCTGTGCTTGTTCCCGAACTCGCCCACCACCAGCGGCAGCCCAGCCGAGCGGAACGCGTCGAAGTACGAGCTGACCTTCGCCGCCGTGTTGTACACGCCGTACATGTGGACGGAGAACACCGTGTTGCGCTGCGGGTCGGCGTTGAACACCGAGGAGGCGTTGTCGCGCATGAGGTTCAGCCAGTCCTGGCCCCACATCGGCGCGTCCACCATCAGCAGGTGCTGCAGCCCCGCCGCGCGCAACCGCTTGATCGCGTTCTTCGTCGAGTTCGCCCAGAACGGGCTCACCAGCAGGTTGGTGCCGAACGGCTCGTTGCCCACGTTGATCACAACGTAGTTCTCCTGACCCTTGAGCACATCGGCGATGCTGATCCAGTAGCTCGCCGCCTGGTCCAGGGTCGCGGCTCCGCTCTGATCGCCGTACCCGGTGGTGTCATGGGCTTCCAGCACGCAGATCAACCGGTTCTGCTTGCACAGCGAGATGACGTTGGCGACGTCCGCCGCCGAGTTCGCCCCCCACCGCTTGCCGGTGCCCAGCACCACGCGAACCGTGTTGGCGCCAAAGGACTTGATGTCCGCGAACGAACCGGTCTGGCCGGGGAACCAGGCGTGCGGGTGGTTCACGCCCCGCATGACGAAGGCGTTCCCGTTCCCCTCGACGATTCGCGTGCCGCTGACGTGCAGGCTGGTCGCCGCCTCAGCGGGTTGCACGCTGAACAGCATCGACGCCATCAACGCGAGCACGCTCGCGACGCTCAACCTGCCTGCCACAGACCCTCCAACGACCCCAGGTGGTGTCGAACGCCCACAAGCCCGCAGCGTGCGAATTGCCCAGATGGAACCGCACGCGGGTGATCTTGGCAAGGATCACATATTCACTGCTCCGCAGGTGTGCGAGCGTTGCCGGAACGCGCCGGCGCGCACGTGTTCCGCAGGAGATCGAGCAGTCGGTGATTTCGAGGAGAGCAGGGCAGACCGATGTCGGCTGAGGACGACCGCTGGTACAGCGTGCGGTGCGTGTTCCAGTGGTCCGGGCACGAGGGCAAGCCGTACGAGGAGCGGATCACCCTGTGGCGGGCGCGCGGCCTGGAGCACGCCGTGGAGTTGGCCGAAGCGGAGGCGGTGGCGTACGCGGAGGACAACGGGGTGTTGAACTGTTGCGCTTGGGTGTCGATTGCGTGAGTGTGGGGTTGATGTGGTGGGTGTTCCGACCCGGCTGACAGGTTCGCTCAGGTGTTCGACAGGGTCGCCCGCATGGCGGTGGGGCGGGTGTTGCGGTCGATCGCGTCGTCGTTCGTCGTGCCGGGCCCGTCGGGTGTCGCGATCCGAACCCGGTTGAAGGGCTTGTCTGCGCAGGATGAGCAGGTGTTGCGTCTGGTGGGTGCGCATCTGGGTTCGCTGGCAGCTGGTGATCTGACGGCGCGGTGTGCCGCTGGTCTGGGGCATTGCAGTGCGGCGTGGGCGGATCGTAAGCGTGCTGTGACGGCGGTGTCGTCGTCGCGGTGGGCGGGCAGTATCACGAAGGCCAGCCATGATCAGTGGGCGTTGGCCCGTCGGTGTCAGGCCGCGTATGTCGAGAACTTGCGTGCGGGTGTGGCGATGGTCGAACGCAGGCTGGCGTTGCCGGTCGGGTCGAAGGGCACGAAGAAGGCGCCTGCCGGGTATCGCTCCCGGCACGAGTGGTTCGTCAAGTCGCGCCGTCTGGAGGCGCTGCGGGACCGGCTGGCCGCCGCCGAGGCGGATCGCAGTGCGGGCCGGGTGCGGGTGGTACGGGGCGGGAAACGCCTGCTGAACACTCGGCACCATCTCGGCGCCGCGGGCGTGACCGAGCAGCGGTGGCGGGAACTCTGGGAGGCGGAGCGCTGGTTCTTACAGGCCGATGGTGAGGCCGGTAAACGCTGGGGCAACGAGACGATCCGGATCAGCCCGGACGGCGAGGTCAGTGTCAAGCTGCCCGCACCGTTGGCCGGTCTGGCGAACGCGCGGCACGGCCGGTATGTCCTGTCGGCGAACGCGGTGTTCGCGCACCGGGGTCCCGAGTGGGCTGCGCGGGTCGAGGCGAATCAGGCGGTCGCCTACCGCGTCGACCTGGACGCGGCCCGCGGCCGCTGGTATGTGACCGCCGCCTGGCAGCACGCACCCGCACCGGTCCCGCCGCTGCCCGCGGCGGGTTGTGGTGGTGTGGTCGGGGTGGACATGAACGACGATCACCTGGCCGCGTGGCGGCTCGACGTCCACGGGAATCCGGTCGGGGATCCGCGCCGGTTCCGCTACACCCTGTCCGGCACCGCGGAGCATCGCGACGCGCAACTCCGACATACCCTGACCCGGTTGCTGCACTTCACCCGCAAGTCCGGGGCGTCCGCGATCGCGGTCGAGGACCTCGACTTCGCCGACAGCAAGACCCGCGAGAAACACGGGCGGAAGACACGGTTCCGGCAGCTGATCTCCCGCTTCCCGACCGCGAGGCTCCGTGCCCGACTGGTGTCGATGGCCGCCGACCACGGCATCGCCGTGATCGCCGTCGACCCGGCCTACACCAGCAGGTGGGGTGCCCAGCACTGGCGGACACCACTGTCCACACCGGCACGACAGGTTTCCCGGCACGACGCCGCGAGCGTCGCGATCGGGCGACGCGCCCTCGGGTTCCCGATCCGGCGACGGACGGCACCGCCCCGTGACGACCAGAGCGATCGTCACGGGCATCGGACCGTCCAGGCCCCCTCGGGAACCCGGCGACGCGAGGAAACCCGCCCCCACCCAACCGGACCACGGACACGATCCGCCGGGCCCGGTAGTGGAGCGAACGCGGGCAACCAGGACACCCAGCACCGTTCGGGGCATCCGGCCGAGCACCCAGTCGAGCCCGACCATCGGGACTCACCCACGCTCAGTCCATAGGAACGGTCGAGTACCTCCGGTTCGCGCAGGTGTACGCGCTGGAGGAGGAGGCGGGCCCCGGAACGGGCGTCGAGGTGTTCTCGCTGCTCCGCGCCAGCCCGTTGCCGCCGGACCGGTACCTCGACGCGTTCTTCGCCACGGGCGGCGAGCACCAGGGGACCGTGTGAGGTGAATCCCCGCGTACCTTCGGGCACCTTTCGGTGTAGGACCGGGCACGCCGGGGAGGAAATCCGGGAACCCCCGAACCGGATCGACTTCAATTCCGTGTTGGTGGTGCCCGGCCGCACCGGACCGGGGGTTTCGGCTGCCCACGGGAAGCCGCCGTGCGCGAGGGAGTGGACATGGGTAGATCCACACAACGTCATCCGGCACTCGCCCGTGAACAGGCGACACGGTGAACTTTTGTCGGCAACCGCACGTGTACCGGATCGACCTCACCGCGTCATCTAGCGAGGTGATCGTTCGGCTAGCATCCCCGTCGCCGTTCCAGCGGTGCCCGCGGCGAATTCGTTCGGAGTAGTGACATGGGTACCGAAGGAAGAAGCGGCCCGACCATGCCGATCAAGACAGCGCACCGGTGCCGTCACAGGAGGCCTTCGTGAATCCCCAGCAATGGCTAGACGAGTACGAGGCCAAGCTGGCCGACCTGAAGAAGAAGTCCGAGGACCTCCAGGAGAACTTCACCGCCTCCAGCGCGACGGCCACGAGCAAGGACGGCTCCGTCACCGTCACCGTCGGCCCCAACGGCGGCCTGCAGAACCTCCAGCTCGGCCGCCGCGCGATGGAGATGAGCGCCGCCCAGCTGACCGGGGCGATCCTGCAGACGGCCGCCATCGCCCAGCGCCAGGCCGCCGAGAAGGTGCTCGGGGTCTTCCGGCCACTAGGCGAGGGCACCGAGGCGATGGCGATGGTCAGCGATGCGATCCCGACCGATGAGGTCGATGAGGCCGACCTGGACGACGACGTCGACGAGGTCGAAGAGCCCGTCGCACCACCACCGCCGGTCCACCGGTCCGCGCCCGCCGCGCCGCCCGTGCGCCCACCCACCAGGCCGCGCCCCGCGACCGACGACGCAGACGACGACAACCAGCCGTGGTGACCGGCTCCGGTCTCGACAGGAAGTAGGCAGAGAACATGGCCGAGACGCCGATCGACTCCCCTCCCGGTATGCACATCACCGAGGAGAACAAGCTCAAGGGCTCGTTGTTCATCGAAGCCTTCGGCAGCCTGATCGACGGGATCAGCAAGGACGCCGAGTCCGAGACCGAGAAGGCACTCGACATCACCTTCAACGCCATCGGCGCGGCCGCGTCGCTGGTGATGTTGGCGATCGACCCCTTGGGGTCGCTGATCGGCGCCGGGATCGGCTGGCTGATCGAGCACGTCAGCTTCCTGCGCGACGCCCTGAACCAGGTGATGGGCAACCCGGAGGAGATCCAGGCCAACGTCGAGGCGACCAAGGCCAAGGCCGTGGAGCTGCGCGTGCTGGCCGAGGACCACCGCAGCGGCCTGGCCACGTTCGACGGGTGGACCGGCAAGTCGTCGGAGACCTTCAAGGCCAGCATGGACCAGATGGGCGCGGAGCTCGACCAGCTGGCCAACGCGGTCGAGACCAAGGCCAAGATCGTCGGGATCACCGGCATGCTGGTCACCGTCCTGCGCGACATCATCCGCGACCTGATCTCCCAGCTCCTCGGCTCGCTGATCGGCGGGGCGCTCATCGCGGCGGCCACCTCGGTCATCACCTTCGGCGCCTCCGTCGTCGCCTTCATCGGCTTCGCCGTCGGCAAGGCCGTGGCGCTGGGCGTGAACATCTCCGCTCGCATCGCGCGGGTGGTGGCGTCGCTGAGCAGGCTCGTCGGCAAGATCGGCAACCTCGACGACGTGGTGGCGAAGGTCAGCAAGGGCTGGGACCGCTTCGACAACGCCGCCGATGTGGCCGAGATCAGCTACGAGGGCTACAAGGCCGCCGACGACGTCGACGACGCCATCGACAAGGGCGTCAAGGACGACGAGGCGAACGACAAGGTCACCGCGGCCAACGACAAGGCCAAGGAAGCCGCCGCGAAGTACGAAGAGGCCAAGGCCAACGAGACGAAGCAGGCCGACGAGGCCAAGGCCGCCAACGACAAGCTCAGCAGCGCCTCGGACAAGTACTCCGCGGCCAACGACAAGCTCAGCTCGGCGGCCGACGCGGTCAACGCCGCCGCCGCGTCCGGCGACCAGGCCCAGTACGACGCGGCCAAGGCCAAGTACGACGCCGCGAAGGTCGAGGCCGACTCGGCCAAGTCCGAAGCGGCCTCGGCGGCGGCCAACGCCGCCAAGGAAGCGGGCGACGTGAGCACCGCGGCCAAGTCGAGCTACGACGCGTTGCAGGCCGCGAAGCCGTCGGAGGACGCCGCCAAGGCCGCCTACGACGAGTACAAGGCGAACAACCCGACCGACCCGAGCAAGGTCAACCCGGCGCAGACCGCCGCGGAGACCGACCTGGGCAGCAAGAACGACGCGGCCAAGGCGGCGAACGAGTCCTACGAGAAGGCGAACGCCGACTTCGCGGCCAAGAACGCCGCCGCGGCCGAGGCGAACGCCAAGGCCTACCAGTCCGGGTCGGAGGCCGACATCAAGGCCGCCGAGCAGGCGAGCAACACCGCGAGCGCGGCGGGCGACAAGGTGGAGGCCGCGGCCAACCAGGCCAAGACCTCCGGCGAGGCCGCCAAGACGAGCTACGACGAGTACCAGAAGAACTACTCGTCCGGCACGCCCGCGCCGACCCAGGCGCCCGCGGACCCGTTGCAGCACGCCAGGGACGTCAACGACAGCACGAGCATCACCGACGCGGGCAAGGGCGACGCCTACTTCGGCGGAGCTGGCGACCCGTCCAAGACGGACGTGAACGGTCCCACCGTGCAGGTCTAGTCCAGCTCGCACCACTTGGGGAGAAACCGGTCATGGCTGTCAACTCGGGTAGTTCCAACGCCAACCCGAACGCCAACCCGTCGGTCAACACGAACCCCGCGCCGGCGCCCCCGCCGCCGCCCGCAGGGATCGGGTCCGGACCGACGGGGAACTCCGGTTTCTCCCAGAGCGAGTCGACGATGACCGGCCTGCAGGGCCGGGCGGGCGACCTGCAGACCCGGCTCGGCAACATCTCCAGCGGCCTGCGCGGGCTCAACCTCGGCATGGGCGCGCTCGGCCCGATCGGCCTGTTCGCGGTGCCCGCGCTGAACAACTCCAACGACCACGCGGTCGCGCAGGCCGAGCGGGGCTCGAAGGCGTTCGGGGACGTCCAGCAGGGGTTGAGGGCGACCCAGCAGGTGACCGTCTCCACCGACACGAACAACGCCTCCGCGTTCCGGGGGATCGACCCGAACAACACCTTCAAGCCCGTGCCCGGTGCGGCGAACTCCATCGCACCGCCGCCCAAGCAGGGCGGGGGACAGGTCTCGCAGACGCCGAACGTGCCCGGCGCGTCCGGCCCGGCCCCCGCGCCCACGAGCACGGCAGGCGGCTCGAAGGTGTCGACCGCCCCGAAGGTGCCCGGTGCAGGCGGCAACGTCGCTCCGCCCGCCAACGCCGGTGGTCCGGGCGGTGCGAACGTCGGCAAGCCACCCACGATCCCCGGCGCCGGGACCACGACCCCCGGCGGCAAGGCCGGTGGCCTTGGCGGTGGGAACGTCGGTGCGCCGCCGACGATTCCGGGTGGTGCGAACACCGTGCCGGGCGGTAAACCCGGTGGTCTCGGTGGTGGGAACGTCGGTGCGCCGCCGACGATCCCTGGCGGTTCGGCCACTGTGCCGGGCAGCAAACCCGGTGGTCTGGGCGGCAAGGGCGTCGGTGCTCCGCCGACGATCCCCGGCGGCTCCGCCACCGTTCCCGGTGGCAAGCCTGGTGGTCTTGGTGGTGGGAGCGTTGGTGCGCCGCCGACGATTCCGGGTGGCTCGGCCACTGTGCCGGGTGGCAAGCCTGGTGGTCTTGGTGGTGGGAACGTCGGTGCGCCGCCCACGATCCCCGGCGGCGCGAACAGCGCCCCCGGTGCCAAGCCGGGCGGGCTCGGCGGGGGACCGGTCGGCACGACGCCCACCGTTCCCGGCGGCAGCGCGACGGTGCCCACCTCAGGTGCCGGTGGGGGTCCGAAGAACGTCTCCAGCGCCTTGAACCCCGGCGCCGCCCAGCCCGGCGGTGCGCCGATGGCTCCCGGCGGTGGTGCGTCGCCCGGCGGCCAGACGGCGGACCGGAGCAGCAAGTTCACCGCGCCGGGAGCGGGCAAGGGCGCGTTCGACGCCCCGAAGGCACCCCTGGGCAACGGTGACATCTCCAAGGCGCCGATCGGTAACCCCGGCGCGCCCACGTCCTCCGCGCCCGGTGGTGCGTCGATCCCGAAGCCATCAATCCCCTCCGGGACCGGCGGCCTCCCGTCGCCCACCCCGTCCGTGCCGTCTGCGTCGGCCGGGGTGACGACCCCCGGTTCCACCACGCCGAACACCAGCGGCCAGCCCGG